>JAVEPM010000029.1:0-35488 GCA_034008115.1 Methanolobus sp. | reverse complement strand
AATACCTTGTATTTTATTAAACGCATCTCCAGAACGTTTATACACTGTAAGAGACGGTGCTTGCTCGTGTCCTACTGCTAAGTAAGTATCATCATTTGAAAAACTTACACCTTGACCAGTTCCTGCTAGTGCTTCAATACCTTGTATTTTATTAAACGCATCTCCAGAACGTTTATACACTGTAAGACACGGCAAACCTAAGTGCCCTACTGCTAAGTAATTATCATCGTTTGAGAAACTTACACCTCTACCGGCTCCTGTTGGTGCTACATCAATTTTATCTGTTAATTTAGTAAACGTATCTCCATTACGTGTATACACCGTAAGATATGGTGAAGTTTGATGTGCTACTGCCAAGTAAGTATCATCGCTTGAGAAGGCTACACTATAACCACTTCCTGTTGGCAAATCTTCTGCTGCAATACTTAATTTAGTAAACGTATCACCTGTATGTTTATACACGGTAATATATGGCGAAGTGTCGTGTGCTACTGCTAAGTATGCGTCATCGCTTGAAAAGGCTATACCTCTACCAGTTCCTGCTGGCAAATCTTCTGCTGCAATACTTAACTTAGTAAATGTATCATTTGAACGTTTATACACCGTAAGAAATGGTGAAGTTTGGTGTGCTACTGCCAAGTAAGTATCATCGTTTGAGAAGGCTACACTATAACCACTTCCTGGTAGTGCTTCAATACCTGATATTTTAGTAAATACATCTCCAGAACGTTTATACACCGTAAGATATGGTGAACCTACACTACCACTATGTCCTACTGCTAAGTATGTGTCATAACTTGAGAAGGCTATACCTCTACTAATACTATCCGGTAAATCTGCTGGGTCGCTTAACTTATTATGAACGGTATCCCAATTACTTCCATCACTTATAAACTTACTATAAACAGTATCAAATTTATCAACAGTTCCTGTTAAAATACCTGTTATTATTTCTTGCCCTTCAATAGTCACTACAGGCAAATTTTCTATAACACTTGCATATTGGTCTAGTGTTTCATCATCAATCGTACCACCTTTATCAATAATAGCACTTTTAATATTTGCTTTTGCTGTTTGTAATCTTGTAATCTCATCTGCTATACTCATATTATATTGCCTCCAATAAATCTTCTATTCCTGCTACTGCGTTTTCTAATGCTGTAATATCACCATCTATACCTGATAATGTTGTTGACAAATCTGTTATTTTAGAAATTGATAGTTCTGGAATATCATCTGCTGTTAAATCTTCTCCTGCTGTTACTAATCCTTTTTCATCATAAGTTATTTTAGGTTTAGTTGCTCCTGTTATAGTATCATTTTTTTCAACAAAAGTTTCTTCTAAAGTTTTTATTTCTGCTACTATTTCTTCTATTTTTTCCACAAGCACATTAAAAATTAATTCTTCCCCATCTTTTTTTACGTAATAAAGTTTACCCGTTTCTTTTTCATAATAAACATCTACTACATCTTCTAAAAGACTTACAACTTTTAGTTCATCCCAATTTACATTTTCAATAGGTAAATATCGTGGTATTAAAAATTGTGGTACAGTAGTGCTATTTTTTACAATTACTTTCCCATAATCCAATGGTCCACCATCTTCATTTTTATAGCCTATGAAATAAATCCCATTCTCTACAAATAAATCAGTTTTTACAATAAATTCAATATAATTAGGCTCTTCCACCATAATAACTTCTTTTAAAGGAAATACATATTTTTTGATTGTAGGCGTTTTAATTTCAATCTTATGTTGTTTCCCATTAAGGCTTGCGTGTAGCAAAAACTTAATTTTTATATAATCATCACTTCCTGTCGTTTCTACCACAACAGCAGTTGATAATTCACAATTTTCTAATACAGTAAAATTAATAATTTTCATTTATCTTTCCCCCCCTTAAAAATTTCTACCATTAATTAAAAATCTTGTCATAAATAGCGTTTACTCATATTATATCTCTGCCAATAAATCTTCTATTGTTCCTTCTAATACATCTAACCGTTCTTTCAATTCAAAGATATAATCATCTCTTTCAACTGCTTCTTCATCTCCAGATTCAATTTGCTTTATAATTGCTATTTCCACATTAGGAACATATTTTACTTTTGTGCCATCAATTTTAGTAATAAACGGCGTAATAATTAATGCTCCTGGAATTGTTAAAGCATTTGTTATGTTAAATTCCACTTGTGCATCTGTTCCTAATTCATATCTTAAAGAAGTACCATTAGCCAAAACTACGTCGCACCACTTTTCACAATCATTATACATTGTTTCTGAAAAATCTACAACTATTTTTGACGCTTTATTTTCTTGTGAAATATGTGAATCACTAGAAGTTAATTTTGCTTTGCCTGTATCATAACAAATAATCTTAATTTCTTTCACTTTTAATTACCTCCGTAAATAAAGTTTTTTTAAATCCCAATTTTATTTTTTTCTCATCATTATTCCATTCTATTTCAGTAACAGGTAAAGTTTTAATTATAGGCTCTGGCTTCGGTCCTTGTATGAAAACTTCTAATTTTAATATAACAGGTTCCCAAATACCAGTAGTAGGTACTCCATTTATAATAGTCGTATCAGTAATATCAGTAACAATTACATCTGGCGTAATAATTAAAAAGTCAATTATACCACTAATTCTAGTAAGTGTTGATTCGTCGTTATATTCACATTGAGTAATTTGTGCTGTGTTATTAAATATTATTGTTTTTTCAGCCAATTCTCCACCTGTCAATCCTTGATAAGTGATTCTTACGTTTATAAAATTATATGGTATTTCAATACCTTCTAAAAGCATTAAAGGATGCATTCCTATAATCTGTTCCCAAGCAGGTGCAGGAAGATGGCCTTTTGAAGAATAAACATTACACATAGTCATTAATTCTACATTTTCTAAATTGATTGGCTGTTTTTTGTCTTCACTTGTAAAAATAATATTTTCATTATATCTTGAGTTTACTAATTCATTAACAGCAGAAAATTGTGCTTCACTTAAATATTCTGCTTCAAAAATCTTTTGTTTTATAGGCAAAATCATTTTCTCATCAGTAATACTATTTTCATATATTTTATTATCTAATCCCAAGAAATATTTTTTCCAAGGCAATGTTGAAGGTCTTGATGCATAATTAAAACCACACTCAAAATAATTATAACTTACAAAACTTCCCGATTCCCAATATTCAACTCTTACTACAAAACCTATTTCATAATCATTAGCTGGCTCTAAAGGTTCGGGGAATGTTTGTGGTCCTTGTTCTTCTTTATTTTCAGGCAATTGTCTTTCATAATAATCTTCTGTACAACCAACCCATTCGTGATTATCACTAATTATAGAATCAAATTTTAATGTAGCAATTGTCTTGTTAGTTTTTACATCAGTTGTTTTTATTTCAAAATCAAAATCTAAACTTTTAATATCATAAACATCATCTGTTGTTTGAAAAATAAAATTCACTTTTTTAGCAATAAAATCAAATTCTGCTTTTAAATAAAAATTATAATATGCAATATAAGGCTTTATAAATTTATAAGCGTTGATAATAAGATATTGTCCTTTATAATTCCCAAAAAACATTACATCTTCATTTGTTAATTCTGTGAAATCAAAATCGAAATTAAAGATTCCTTCTGTATGAGCAATTTCAAGAGCATCAGAAACAATTACCATCATAGTTCTTAAAACAAAATCAGATGAAGTTGCATTTGAAAAATCTAATATTATATCAGTATCAAATAATATTCTTAAATCTACTCCTTTAAAGGTGATTTTATTGTTTTGTTGAGAAAGGTTTTTTACTAATCCACTATATTTTTGGACTCCTGTTTCTTCACAAAAAGAAAAGATAAACGCTTCGCTAAAATCTCTTTCTCCAATCCCAGAAAAAGATGAAGAATCAAAATCATAAACTCTTTGAATAATGTCAAATTTTACATCAGTTATATTTCCAATATGTTTATAAGTTTTATCATAAAGTGCAACATACATTTTAATCACTCACCCATTTCTTGTATTTTAAAACAGTATTTTTTCCAACTAAAGAATCAAAAACAGGTATTGTAATTTTCCAAGTTCCTTGTGGTATTTCAATAAAACTTGTTCCCGTTTTATCAATCAAATCATAAACTGAAAACGGTTCATCATCGTCTAGTGCAAAAAGTGCCTTTTTATTTTCTCCGTCTAAAACTAAAGTTCCAGCACCTGCTCCAACATAATCACTAAAATCAATTTCAACTTTTTGAACCACAGCATCCAAAGTTGTCTTTCTTTCGAAAGTTATTGAAATAGGATTCCCATAACAAGTGAAGTGTGCATATGTAGGTAAAAAATGTGAATTTGTAATTGTAACAATACTAGCATCAGTTTTAGTAATTATAATTTTTTCATACCAAGGCGTTTGTCTATGAAAAGTAAATTGTTCTTGAATAACATTATATTCTGTTTTTTGTGTTTTTGGTGCGTTTTCAATCCATACTTCACAATATCTAATATTAGCATCATAAGACTTATATTCTAACACAAAATTATTTTTCCCATTCTCAATAATAAAATCTAAAAAATCTTGATATTCTTCATAAGCATTACTATTAATACCAAATATTAATTGCAAAGAAATAGGCTCAAACTCTAATTCCGTGTCATAAATACGGTTATAATTTTTTTTAATTGCAAATTTTGTTCCTAGCCCAGAAACTTCAGTCGTTAAAATTCCTGTATGTGATAATTCTACGCTTTCAGTTTCTGTTTTATTCCATATTTTAAATGTTCTCATTTTATAATTCTCCTGCTAATTTCATAT
Source organism: Methanolobus sp. (assembly GCA_034008115.1). Classification (GTDB taxonomy): domain Archaea; phylum Halobacteriota; class Methanosarcinia; order Methanosarcinales; family Methanosarcinaceae; genus Methanolobus. Next base: position 30,679 of record JAVEPM010000029.1, on the reverse strand, counting down.
TTATTTGCCTTATTAAATTATCAACATCAACTTCTTCAGCATAATTTTGTATCACAATTTCAAAGTTAATTTCTTTATCACTATAATCATTATTTACATAAGTAGTTGGGTAAGGTGTTGCATTAGTTTCTTGAATAACGCCTTCAGGTGTGATTGCAGGGGTAATTATTGTTTCAGGTTCAACAGGTTTCGGCTCTGGTGCTGGAATCGTTTTTGTTGTAAAATCGGTATTTATATCAAAACCTTTCATTTCAACTTCTTTTAATTTCCCAATAGTAAAACCTAAAACATCTCCAATTGTATTTATACCATCAATTAATTTATTGATAATTCTTATTGCTCCATTGATAAAACTTTCTATTGCTTTTATAACCACATTTAAAACTTTAGGAAAAGCACCAAAAACTTTCGCCCATACTCCACCAATCCATTCAATAACAGGTCCTAAACTTTTTATAATTATTTCAATTATAGGCGTTATAAATTCAATAATTTTTTGCAATACAGGTAATAAAATTGATAAAAGAATATTTATTAAAGGCATAAGTTTATTAAGTAATTGTACAAAAACTTGTATTATTATTTGAATTATAGGCATTAATGCAGTAATCAAAATACTAACCAGTGGCATAATAGCGTTTAATATTTGAATAATTGATTGGATTATAGTTTGAATTACAGGCATCAATGAAGTAATTAAAAGTGGGATTAAAGGCAAAATTGCATCTATTACTTGCATAACGCCTTCAACTAACATTTGAAGCACAGGCATTAAGGCAGTAATTAAATTTTCAATTAAAGGCATAATTGCGTTTAAAATATCATTAAATGTTTGCATTAATAAATCTAAAACAGGCATTAAAGTATCGCTTAATTTACTAAATAGTCCATCTATACTATTTTTAAATTCTTCATTTGTGTTATACAATAAAATAATTAATCCAATAATTACGCCTATAATAGCAATAATAGGATGTGCTGCTATTAAAGAAAATACTTTGCTCAATCCACTAAATGCTTTTACAAGACCACCAATACTTGAAACCATTTTACCGATTATTACAAGCATAGGTGCAAGTGCAGCGACAACGCCTATAATTGTAAGCATTGTTTTTAATTGTTTTTCACTTAAATTTCCAAACCAATCAGAAACATCTCTAATTACAGGTAAAATACGATTATTTAAAATATCAGCAAGATTTTCCATTATAGGAATAAGTGCAACTCCAATTTCGTTTTTTATCATTTGAAACTGATATTTTAGTCCATTAATTACATTATCAAGTTCTCCAATTTTAGCAATTTGTTCATTAGAAACATAACCTAATGCTTCAAATTCAGCCGTCAATTGTGCTATTCCTTCTGCTCCACTATTTAAAAGTGGAATAACTGCTGCGCCTAATTTAGCACCAAAAATTTCATTTGCTATTCCTGCTTGTTCAGTAGCATCTTCAATCATTGAAAGTCTTTCAACTATTAAACTGAAATTTCCACTCATTCCTTTAGACGCTTGTTCGCTAGTAAATCCCATTCTTTCTAAACCTTTTGAAACTTCACCAAGTGCTAATTTACCAAGTTCTGTCTGAACACGCTTTAATCCGTTTTCAAGTTCTTGATTACTAATATCAGTTTGCATAGCAATATATTGCCATTTTTGAAATTCTTCAGCACTAAGATTAACTCTTTCAGCAGCAGTTGCAACAGTATCGCCCCACTCAATAGTGCTTTTGCCTATTGCAGCAAAAGAAGCAAGTAGTCCTGTAGCAATTGCTGATAAAGGCATCATTTTTTGACCTAATTTTTCAATTCCACCACCAACGGTTTCGAACTTTTTTGCTAATTGTTCAATTTTTAAATCTTTTATTTCTTCTAATTTCTTTTTTAACAAAGTGGCTTTTGTTTCAGTTGAAATCAATTCACTTTGTATTTTCCTATAGCCATCAGTATCAACAGCACCTGTATCTTCAAGATATTTTAATCTTTCCCTTAAAGCCTTTGCTTTATCATCAGTTTGTTCAATGGCTTTTTGTGCTTTTTTCTGTGCTTCAGCAAATCTTTCAGAGTTAAAATCAATTTGAAGCGATTTTTCAAGTACCGAAACTTCTTTTGCAGTTTGACGAATTTCTTTGTCCATTTTTTTAATACCAGAATTAAATTCTTTAGTATCAACGCCAATACCAATTGTCAAACCTTGTACTTTTGCCATTAAACTTACCTCCTTTTATGCATTCTTAAAATATCTTCATTAGATGCTGTTATAACTTCTTTTTTGTTTTGGCTTTTATTCATCATTTTAATATTTTCTTCAATCGATTCAATATCATATTCTACCACAAGTGCTAAAAGGTCCATATAATTCAATCTACACATCAAAGAATAATCAATAGAATATTTGGTACATCTTTTAATTAAAGTTATAATAAAAGGCGTGTCTGACTTACTTGTATTAGAAGCAAATCGCTTTCCTAGTTTTGCAAGTTTTTCGACACGCTCGTTTAGTTTTTTGAAGCCACCTTGCTTACTTCTTCCAGCACGGCACTAATTTTTTTCAATATCTCATCAGCAATTTCAACGTCGAAAAGTTTACAGAAATCTTTAAAAGTCGGTAATTCATCACTATTTACATAACAATAAAGAAGTTTTAATAATCCCAAAAAATGACTTTTTCCTTTACTTTTATCTTTTAACCATATTTTTACCATCTCGGTATAAGTTGCCAAATCATAACCAACTATTGATTGAAATTGTTCTTCCCATTTTAAATGTGCTAAAAATGAAGTATCAATATTTACTTTCATTTCGCCTTTTGTTTTTTTTATTTCTCCATTAACCATTTCTTTTGAAATTGTAGGAATTGTAATAATCATTATGCTCCACCCTTCTTTATATCTTTATAGGCATTTTTATATAATCGCCAAAATCTGTATAACCATCATCTTCTGGGAAGGAAGTCATTCTAAATATTTTTGTGGTGTTACCATTATCATCAACATTATCGCTTCCATCTTCATTTTTTAAGTTTACACCTAAAACTGTTAAAGTATATTCATAATTATTGATAACAGGGTCTTCTGTTGTTTGTTCATATGATTCACTTGCTTTTCCTGTTATACAACCGAATAACCAATTTTTAATTGTAATTACTTGTCCTTCTTCATATGCTTCTGTTTCGTAATAAATATAATGTTCATTGCTTTGTCTTTGCTGAATATCAGCATAAGCATTATGAACTGTAAGTAATCTTCCACAATCTCTTTCATAGTGGTCTTCAATATTTACAACTGATATTGTTCCAGTTTTTCCTTTGTCGTTTCCTAAAACGCCTAAAACTTCTCCATCGCCGAATAATTTTGATTCACTATAATTCGCTTCTAAACTAATAGAATTTGCATATGCAAGTTCTTTTACAGGAACTAATGTTACTAAAGCATAATTTAAGCCTGTAAGTGTTAAAACTCCTGTATTTGTAATTGAAAATACTTTTCCTGTAGCAGTTAATTTCACACAATTAGGGGTTGTATTTAAAACTAAAGTCCAATCTTCATTGATTAAAACTCCATCTTTGACTATTAGTTCACCATCAATAATTATTGTGGCATCATTAAAATCAGTTAATCCATAAGTTAATCCTGTTCCACTTGCTTTAAAAAGTATAGTAGAATTAGCCATTGAATATTTTAGATTTTTAATATTAAATTTAAACATTTTTGTTTTCGCCATTATTTTTTTCCCCCTATGTTAAAACTTTTGGAATTGGAACTGTTGCTCCAAAAGTGGAATAACCTGTAGTATCAGGGTATGAAGTTAAACGGAAACATTTTATAGTATTGCCTTTTGCATCAGTATAATCTTCAGTACCTGCTGAATTTTTTAAGTTTACACCTAAAACTGTTAAAGTATATTCATAATTATTGATAACAGGGTCTTCTGTTGTTTGTTCATATGATTCACTTGCTTTTCCTGTTATACAACCGAATAACCAATTTTTAATTGTAATTATTTGTCCTTCATCATACGCTTCTATTTCGTAATAAATAGCGTGAGATACTGACTTTCTTTGCTGAATATCGGCTAAAGCATTTGTAATTTCTAAAGCACGTCCACAATCTATTTCATAATGGTCTTCAATATTTACAACTGATATTGTTCCAGTTTTTCCTTTGTCGTTTCCTAAAACGCCTAAAACTTCTCCATCGCCGAATAATTTTGATTCACTGTAATTCGCTTCTAAACTAATAGAATTTGCATATGCTAGGTCTTTTATAGTCCCATAAGAACCATCATTCTCAATAGCATATTTCACATTTTTTACATTAAACTTAAACATTGCTGTTTTAGTATTCATTTTTTTCCCCCCTTATTTAAACCTTTTTTGTATATCTTCAATAAAAAGCCTTTCAATATCTTTTTTGTTTTGATTCCAACTTAACTGTATAAAAGGCCTATGATTTTTACTATATTCAAAAAGATTAGTGAGTGGTATACCTGAATTAATACCTAATACTCCTTCTTGATTATAGATATAATTTACATTAAAATAATCTTTAAATTTCCATCCACGTTTAAAAACACCACCACGCTTCCCAATAGGCGTTATTTCGGTTAAACGATTAACCATTATTTCAGTAATTTTTTTTAATGATTCTTGAGTCGCTTTATAATTTTCCTTTAGAAATTTGTTTATTATTATCTCAAATTCTTTTTGTAAATCAATAGAAATATTTTTTCCACGTTCTGACATTTTAATCATCTCCAATTAATGCTTCAACAATAAATGAGAAAATAAACAATTGATTCCCTGTATCAAAATCTATATTTTGCATTTCAAAAGTCCAATGATTTTCTAAAAAAACTTCATTCATTTTTTCTATATGCTCATATACATTACGTGTTCGACTAAATAAATTAATCATAACACTCATTTTTCTCATTGAACATTTGCCGTCTGAAAATTTTGATGGAGCACAATTTGTTATTAAAAAAGTGATATATGTTTCTTTTTCACTTGCTTCCTTATTTTTTATGCTAATAGGCCAAAAAATTGGTCTGTGCTCGACTTTTATACTAGACAGCGATAGAGACAACCCTTCAACGAAATCGCAATTTAAGAGCAAATTTGAGACTATTCTTTCAGTAGCAATTATTCCTTCATAAGTGTTCATTCAGCCCACCTTACTTTATCATATTGTTTTACATTTACTTCATATGCTCTAAATTTCACTTCAGTGATATAAAATTCATAATAGTCAATACCACTAATACGATAAGTTTTATTATTAAATTCCACATACATATCTACTATAATTTCACGATAATTCACAATAAATTCAATATCACTTCGGTCTTGAATAGCATCAGCACTTGCTTGTTCATTCGCCGATAATTGTCTTACATATGCTTTTAGAAAAGAATTTCTAGGATGAATATAATGTTTTATACTTTCATCGCCATCGACATCTTCCCAGAAAATGCGTATATTTTTATCTTTAATTTTAAGCACTTGCATCGCTATACTTCCAATTCTTTTTCTTTCGCTATGTTTTGAAGGTCGATTAACATACCTGTTATTCCAAAACTTAAATCAAATTCTTTTATATAACCTTTTGCACTAAAATATTGTTGCCTTATATAAGCAATTGCACATTGTTTTGCTAAAGGCTCTATTACATCATCCTGTGAAAAATCATAATTAGTTTTTTCTAAAAGAAAAGAAGAAGCGACAGCAGACAAACGCTGCAATTCTTCAGCGTCAAAATCGACATCTTGGTAAATCGCTTTTCTAACTTCTTCAATAGTTAAAATGTTCATCTTAAATCACTCCTTCTTAATATTCAATTTTTACGAATCTTTTACCAAAACCACAAATCCATAAGTATCACCTAATTTGCCATCAGCAATTAAAGTTGATTTGTGGATATATTCATCGGTATTTTCGTCAAAGAATTGACGGAATGTCATTTGGAGATTAGTATTGATAAGATAATCACTTAAATCTCCATAAATAACAACGACATCATCATCGCTTGCAGTATCTAAATCAGGTAACAATTCAGTTAAAACAACTTCTTTACCAAGAAAACGATATTCAGGTGCTCCTGCAATTCCATAATTTACACGTGCAATAGGTTGTCCTGTTGTAGCATCAACTAATCCCCAAATATATTTGTCAAAAGTTAAAGGATTCATTATCATAACACCGTTTCTTCGTTTACGATATGCTAGTGGAATATTAGAAAATAATTTAGCAATCCACCCAGAATAAGTTGCATCAGACGTTTTAAAAGCGATTTGCTGTTCTTCAGCAATTCTTCCTTCTGCTGCGCCAAGGTCTAAATCTGCAGTAATACCTAAAGGTTGTCCATTACCTGTGCCATTGATAACAGCAGTTTCTAAAGCAATTCCCATTGCTTCCACGATATTTTTAGCAACAGTTTGTTCCCACAAATCAAGTGAAACAACACCTGCAATTAATGTAATCGCAACTCTCATTTGAAGTTTGTTATAACTGAAAGTAACGCTTCCATTAATATCTTGTTTCTGTTTTCCAGCAACACTTCCTTCACTAGTCCACGAAGCAACAGGTTTCGTACCACCAATAGGAATCTTTACTCCACCTTGGAAATTTGTAAATGTTACTCTTGAAAGAATATCACCATAATCTTTTAATTCTTCAATAACTCTATTCATAATTGTTGTAGGAATAATTGCTCCTACATTAGTAGTTTCTGTAGTTGCATCTAATCTTTCTAAAATCTTATTTGATTTTCGGTTCACATAATCACGGAAACTTTGGCGATATTCTAAACTTGAATATTGGTCTTCTTCTTCTACAAAATCTTTTTTCTTTTCAGGCATCTCTATTTCTTTCCCTTCTTCATTTATTCTTTCAAGCGTTTCTTTTCTTATTTTTATAGTCTCATCATTTAATGAACGGACTTCTAATTCTAATTTTTCTAGTGTTTCAATACTAGCATTTTTTAATTCTTCATCAATCTCTTTGCGTCTTTGCGCAATCTCAATAAGTCTTTGAGTATTTTTCTCCATATTATTTCCCCCCTAATGAATTTAATATACTTATACGTTTTCTTTGTGCTTGTAATTTCTCCAAATCCGAAATACGCTTCTCCAAGTCGCATTTTCGCCTAGCATAAAGTTCAGTATTTGAATAAGCAGGAACAGTTACTGCTGCTACATCATACATTTTTTTAATGTTTTTTACAGTCCAAGTTCTCGTTTCTTCATCAAAATGTTCTTCTTCTTCAGTAAAAGCAAAAGACATTTTATCAATATCTCCACGTTTTACTAATTCATATAAATCTTTTCCCGCTGTAGTGTTTGCAGGGAACGCTTTAATATAAACTCCATCTTCTCTTTCTTCAATGAAAAGAGTATTATTTCTAGTTCTAGCCATAACCATAATGTTATCAGCGTGATTATATTTCAAAAACACATCACTTAAATCAGCATTTTTTAATGCTCCTTGCTCAATAACTTCAAAATAATCTTGATTATCAAAAGAAAAAAGTTTAGTCTTTTCTCCATACACTATTGCTTTTCCTTCCAGAATCATCTGGTCATTTGTTTCTTCTAAAGGTAAAGCACGAAATTTAATTTCTCTACGTAAATCTTTGTGTTTCATTAAAAGCCCCCTTTTTTTATATATAAATTTTAATTTTCCACTTCTTCTACAGAAGGATTACCAGTTTGATATTCATCTTGTTTTTGGGAATTCACATAATTTAACGATACTTCTCTTATGTCTCCATCTTCAACAGGTGGTAAATATACAAGTTCTCGCATTTCATTTATTGTAAGCATTCCTACTTCTTTTACTTCTTTAATAATGTTTAATCTGGATGTAATAGACATTGATTGTATTTTATCAACTTGGATTATTATTTTATTCCCATAAGCAACTTCATTCTGTGTAAATAATTTTTTAGTCAATTCAATTTCCAATTTATTTATAAAAACTTCAAGTGTGCTTTCAAAGAAAGAATTCCATTCAACATCTGTAAAGTTTCCTGATATGATTTTTTTATTAGTCCCAAAATAATTATAAACCGACTCATAAAAACGGTCCATTTCACTTCCATCTGAATATTTCGGGGTGTTAGTAATAGGCGTAATTTTACTAGTGGCATCGGTAAAAATAACTCCACCATTTTTAGCAGCATTTAAAAAGTCTTCATTAAACTCTAATGCTTTTTTCTTTTTTTTGTCATCACTTAAAACAGTAACACTTTCTACTATGAATCTAATAAAAGCACTTGATTTTATCGCATTTTCAATTCCTTGATAATTCATATTAATAATGTTTAAAACTTTTTTAATGTTATCATTGCTTGAACCAAAAAACTCATCTTTCCCAACCATTCTTTTGATAACTGCAACATTTTCAACGGATGTAGTAATCATTTGTGTTTCATTATTTATTGCAAAGGTCAAATATATTTCTTGATTTTCTTTTATTGTTACATTTGTATTTGAAGGGTCAATAATCCACAAACTGTCCAACACTTCTTTCCCTTCAAACACATTGCTAGGTATAAAATGTAAATAAATAAACACATTATTAGAAACCAACCAATGGTACATTGCTTTTTCTAAAAAGTCTGAACCATTTTCAACGGGGTTAGGTCTATATTGCAATATATAATTTAATGTATTTCTTCCTTGAATCAATTTATTTTTATCGTTTAATCTATAATGTGCCATTTTAAGTTTACTAGCGTGTTTCGTTATGGAATTTATTGATTCAGTTACAGCATTACTAGTAGTAATATCATCGCCAAATGAAGCGAAGAACGGGGTGAATAAATTCATAAAATTAGTTTTCGTTATTTTTTTAGAATTACCAAAAAGTTTACTGAAAAAACCCATTTAACCACCTAACTTTCATTGATATACCTATCTACTTAATTTCAGTATATCACTTTTTTTTCTTTTGTCAAATATTTTTTTAAAAAGTTTTTTATCGCTGCAAATAGCATAACTTTAAAAGAACGGTATTATATAGATAACATTCTTTAAGTATGCTCCTAGAGTTAATAATTTATAAAACTTTCATATATTTCAACAAGTCCTACAAAGCAATTTATCATTGTGGCTGCTCCATCAATTTTTCTTTCTTTTGCATCATTAATTTTTTTAGGCATATAATTTCCATTCCTATCACGAACTAATTCCACATTTGATAAACACCATTTTGTAACAGGATTATTATTATAAATAACACGACCATTCCCTAATTCCAACTCAAGGTTTTGCATAGGGATTGATAACGTTTTAAAACCTTGTTGTGTTCTTGTTAAACACTTATCGCTAAATCCTAAAGATTCAAGTTCTTTAATCAAATATGTTGCTGAATAAGAGTCATAATTTATTTTCAAATAAGTTATATCTCTTGCTAACGCCATTTCATTATAAACATAATCCGTAATCATTCTGTAGTCAATAGTATTTCCAGGACATATTCTTATAAGTTTTCGGTCTACCCATTGTCTATATGGTATTTTACCGTTTTGCATATCGTTATATTTTTCTTCTGGAATCCAATACATCGTTTCAAAAATGAATTTATCTATTTCTTTATCATAAAATAAAGTACTAAAAGCAGTCAAATCTCCTGTTCGTGATAAATCTAATCCACCAATAGCAATTGAACCATTATACTTTGATAAATCAACTATTGTTTCGTTATTAAGAACATTAAAAGGTAACCAAGATTTTTGGTCCACGCCTATAATGTTAAAATCTTTTATTTTTACTGTAGCAGCAAAATTTACATCAGTTTTAATTCTTTCAACATTTTCTGCTAAAGTTTTACGACTTTTTAACATATCTAATGCTGGATTTGCTTTAACCCAACAATCTTCTTCCCATATTTCACTTTCATTATCTAGTTCATATATTAACGGAAAGAAACTTTCGTTTTCAACTGAACCATCTATAACTTTAGTTGCATAATTATAAATATCATCAAATAATCCTTCACGAACAAAACCACTTGTAGTTATCATATTTAATAAAGGCTGTTTTCTAGCCGTCATTGATTGTCTAATCATATCATAAATTTTTCTAGGCAAAGCGTGTACTTCATCAATAATAGCAGCAGATGAATTTAATCCATCAAAAGTTTCTACATTTTTTGATAAAGGTCTATAATATGATTTCGTTTTAGGAACATATAATTCACTTACGGGAAACGTTCGAGATTTTATTACTTGTGAAAGTTCTCTATTTTGCTCCACCATATTACGACTTTCTTCCCATACACGCTTTGCTTGAGACATTACAGTCGCTGCAGAATAAATTTCTCCACCTTTTTCACCATCCAGCAATAGAAGATATAATGCAACTGCTGAATTTTCTACTGATTTACCATTTTTTCTTCCACGAACATCGAAAACTTCAGTATATTTCCTTAAATTTGTTTCTCTATTTAAAATACCAAAAATTACTTGCAATTTCGCTTTTTGAAAAAGCATTAATTTGATAGGTTTTCCAGCCCAGACTCCTTTTGATTGAAGACAAAAATTTTCTATAAATTTTATAACTTTAGAGCCTTTAGCATTATTATAATACCATTTAGAATCTTCGCCCTTAACAATTGGAAGTATTTTTTGATATACGGTACGGACTTTTTTAGAAACAATTATTTCTTTGTTTTCAATTTTTTCAATATATTCAAGAATGAAATTATTCTTCGTCTTCATCTTCCATCATTAACCGTTCTAATAGACTAGGTTCTTGTTTCTTTGCCATACCCATTCTAGCCCTTCCAACAGGCGTTAAACATAATTGTTCGCTAAACCGATAAATAACTTGAGACTGACTTTGCATCGTCTTAAAAGTTTTATCAATAATTTTCTGTGCTTCTTCATTTGTAGAAACAATTTGTTGATATTTCGACCATACTTCGTGCGCTTTAGAATAAATAGCATACGCTTCACAGTAAATAGTAAGTGCAGTTTTATCAAGGTCAGAAAGAATATTTGATTCCATTTCACGATAAAGTTTAATTACACGCTTCCATTCTTTTTTCGCAACAGGACTTAATTTTGAAGGACAACGCAAAAAGCCACTAGTTTTCAATTTTCTTTCAACTTCTTTTCTTCTTTCAATCTCTTGTTTTGATTTTTTATGCTTTTCACTATCTACAATCATTGCAGGTTGTGGCTTTCTACCATTCATCCTAAATCTCCTTTACTATGTACGCCTTATTATAATCCTTTACTCCCTTTGTCAACATTTTTAAAAACTCATCTCTTGTAATATCACTCAACCTAAAAATCTCTTCAGGTTTCATTCCAAGTTCTTTTGAAATTTCTTTTACTGTTTTTCCTTCTGCCAATAAATCTTTTATAATTCGTCTCATAGGCTCTAATAAATGTTGTCCCCTAGCACGATTATGTGTAATCGTCCCATAAATATCTTTTGATTTGTCTTCGTGCTCCACAATTACAACGGGAACCATTCCATTTAACAATGAAACTAAAGGTTCTTGTCCCGAAATTAGCCATCTATGAAATCCATCAATAATTGTAAAATCGGGTCTTATTACAATAGGCATAGTCCAACCATTTGATAAAATTGATTGCTTTAATAATTCTAAATTATCCTTTGAAACAACATTTGGGTTGTAATCATTTGGTAATAATTTTTCACGGTTTATAAGTTGTACATTTGAAACAGGTTTTAATAAGTCTTTCATTTCTTTTGCCATCCCCCTACTCCTTGAGAACGTATAATATCGCCCAAAATAGCACGATATGTACGTTTTTTTAAATCTCCTGCTAAAATACTTTCGTATATTCTACGATAAATTGAATCATTAATCCAAAACCCAAACTTTATTATTTTTTGCTTATAAAGTTTTAATAAATCTCTTTGATGCTCCATAGGTAAACTTTCGGGATTTTTCATTAATTCAAACATTTTATTACGATAATTAATTGATTCTTGTCCTTTTTCCATTTCTTTACGCTTTTTAGTGCTACGCCTAAACATTCCTGTGTCCCAATATAAAGCAACTAAATAAGCATTTGGCTCACGAGCAACTACTTTATCCATTAATTTTGGGTATATTTCATTTAAGTTTACTAAACATTTCACTGAGTCAATCGCAAAAAACTCGGTAAGCCTTAATCTATTTATAGGCGTTCCTACGCTATAAAGATTAATATATGCTTGTGGAATATCTATATTATTGCGTAATAAATATAACCACACATCTTTATCAGTCCAATCATAAATTGGGAACATTCTTGTCCCTGCTGCAAGTTGAGTTTTCATTTTAGCAAGATATTTTAATCTTTGAACGCTTTCTGACGCCCTTACTCCTATTAAAGAGATAGTGCCTTCGTAATTATCTACTCTTTCTAAAAAATCTTGATAAGAGTCTTCTCTTGGCTTCAATAACGGATGTGTCGTAATAGCAAACTCGGGCATAGGCCGAAGCCATTTATCTTTATTTCTAACGTCCCACGCAATAATTCCTTGAGTTTCTGACAAACTGTCTAAACAATTGTTGTTCCTTATTTCAATACAATACCAATCAAAAGGAACACCTATTAACATAAATTTCTTTCTCCAGACTTTACAAATTTCGATAACTTCATCATAAATTGCTTCTTCATCAACAAAAAGCACTTTTAATAATGTTTTGTCTATTTCTCCACTAACGCACAATTTATAAATATTATCTGCAAGTACAAGACTATCTTTCCCACCACTAAAAGAAAGGTTTATTTTTACTCCAGCAGAAAATATATTTTTTAATCTTAATTTCGTGGCTTCAACCACATTACAATCTAAATATACTTTCTTAATCATAAGAGTATTTTTTCAGCACAATTAGGACATAATATAAATGGTCTTTCATCTTCTGTCGTTTTATAAATAACTCCTGTCTTTAATTGTTCAAGTTTTTCATTTTCTTTTTGATAGTCTTGAATGTTTTGTGGTACTTCATAATCTGTTTGTGCTTTTTCTTTCTTTTGTTCTTCAACTTTTTTGGGAATATTAAAATCTTCTAATTGTTCTTCTATAGTTTTATCACCATATATCATCCGAAGGTCATCGGCATTATAACCAGGAATATCAAAGTCTTTTATTTCACTTAGCAACAAATCAATGTTATCAAAGTTATCATTGCCTAAAGTATAAATCTTATTATCTGCAAGCATTAATTTGTTTTTTTGGCTTTCATTTAATCCAGAAACACGATGTATTTGCACTTCAGTTTTCCCCATACTTTTAAGTGCTTTTACTAATCCGTGTCCTATAATAATCATATTGTTTTCATCTATCACAACAGGTCTTATAACTCCAAATTGTTCAATAGAACGCACAAATTCTCTAATTTGCGTTTCGCTATGAATCCTTACATTTTTAGGATTTTCTTTTAATTCTGTGATATTAATTTTTTCTAATTTCATTTTTCTCTCCTTTATAAAATATGAATCATTTTACTAATTTGTTATAATCATTAGTAACAATTTCTTTTGCCGAAGTCAATACAATTGAAGGGTCTAAAACCTTCATATAATCAATCCAATATTGTGCATCTTCTAAAACGACCATCCCGTTTTCTTGAAAATAATAATCAGCAATAAGTTCAGAATCAATATTTGAATATTTTTCTATAATATTTTTTGCTTCTGCTTGATTGTCTTTTGAAAAATTGATTGCCTTTACAATCCCAGAAACGAACTTTTCAGCGTCTTTTGGGTTTTTATTTGCCCAAGTTTTATTTAAAAAATGCGTTGCAAATTGTTTTTCACCAAAAACATCTAAAGCAGAAAACAACATTTTCATCCCTTCAGTATTTTTAGCAACAGCACTAAATGGCGTCATCAATCCAATAGCATCTACATTTCCATTTTCTAAAGCAGTTAATTGCACATCAAAAGGCAACAGTACAAAATTTACATCATCTGCTGATAAACCTACTTCGGCAAGAGCAATTAACCAGGTATAATGAAATGATGAATTAAACAAATTAATTGCTATTGTTTTTCCTTTTAAATCTTTTAATTCATTTATTCCACTATTTTCTTTTACATAAAACTCTTCAAGTGGTGCGCCTATAATTGAAGATTGGACATCAGTAACGCCTATAATAGGTAATCCTGCATTGACCGAATTAATAATAGCCATATAAGAAGAAAGACTTGCGTCAACTTCTCCACTTGCAACCATTTGAACTCCTGTCGGACCACCTGCAATTGTATTTATCAATTCAACTTTTAAACCTTCTTCTTCAAAATAACTTTTTTCAATAGCAATATAAACGGGGTCATAAACTTTTAGTCCAACATATTTTAAAACATTGTCTTCTCCTTTACAACCAAATAATACCACAACACTAAACAATACAACTAATACGGTTAAAATTTTTTTCATTTTTTCTCCTAAAATAATTTTTTATTTATAATTTTCATTATTACATTTATAAAAAATGTTACTATTCCACATATTGCACTTGATATAAAAATATAAGCGAACGATGTAGAAAACTTAAACGTTTGTGAACTAACAAGAATCATAAAACCTAATCCTTTAGTAGCACCTAACATTTCTGCTGCAATTAAACTAATCCAGCCTGTACCAATACCAACTTTAATACCATTAACAATATTAAGTGATGCTAATGGAAGTTTTACATAAAATAAAGTTTGTAATTTATTACATCCAAGATTTTTAGATGCATCTAATAATTCTGATTCAATCTCTTCAAGACCACGAATTGTATTTAATAAAATAGGTGGCCACGCTGTCCAAAAAATTATGAAAATTCTCACGCTATCTCCAATCCCAAATAAAACAATTAAAATGGGAAATAAACTTAATGATGCTATGCCACGAAAAGAATTTATTAAAGGACTTAAAAGTTTTTTGAAAAAAACAATTTCATTCATTAAAATGCCTAAAAAAATTCCAAAAATTGACGCCAAAAAAATACCAATTATACTTATTTTTAAACTTGAAAATAAATTAAAATAAAAATCTTGGCTTGAAAATAAATTAAAAATTCCAATGAAAAGTGATTTTACACTTGGTATTGCAGGCGTATTTTTCGTTACGTGTAATAATTCCCAGAATATTAAAAATAATATTATTCCTAAAATTCCTAGTAAACTTTTTATAATTTTGTTATTCTTTTTCTTTCTCATCTACACTTGCCTTTCGTCCCTTAAAAAGTCTTCAATAAATCGGCTATATATATAACTATAGAGACACGCCGTTGTACAGCGTTCGTTAAAATTTTATAAATTAGGGGGGGGTCTTCTTTCTAGGAAGCACATTCCCGTTATCATCAAAAAATAAGTCTTCACGAACTGAGCCGACAGAACGTTTAGCGTTATGACAACTTGTGCAAAGCAATACTAAATTATCAGGATTCAAACTAATGTTATAATCATCAATATTGGCTACAGTTAAAGGCTTTATATGATGTACTTCATTCCCCCTTAATCCGCATTCGGCACATACCCCGTGATATTTTGCTTTAATAAAGTTTCTCGTTTTTTTCCATCTTGCACTATGATAAAATTTATTTAAGTTATCACTCGACATAAGTATTTCACTCCTTCTCTTGAGTAATATTTTTCTTTACTATGCTGATTAAGGAACCTTCCAATCATTTGAATAGTCAATCCTGGGACTTTTTCGTTTATTAAGAAGTATACTTGTCTAGCAGTAAAAAATTGAACACAATTTTCAAAAGAAATATTTATATTCAAATCCACACGCACCACTCCTTCCGCTTCTAGTATAACATTATAAAAATCATTGTCAACATATTTTATTAAAAAAAGTATTGAGAAATAAAAAAAGAATGTATAGTATGTATAGTTTAAGGCTATTTCCTAAAAGTCCTACAAGAAAGTAAATATAGAAACTCTTTGTTTTTCGGCTTAAACTATACATACCATACATACATTTTGATAAATCTTTAACTTTCTTTTACTTTTGGAATATATTGGTATAAGTTTCCTTCTATTTCTTGATTGAATTGGTATAAGTTTCCTTTTATTTTTTGATTATATTGCCATAAATTTCCTTTTATGTCCTGAGTATGCTGATATAAATTGCCTTCAACTTTTTGATAGCCCTGAAATAAACTTCCTTCAACTTCTTGATTATACTGATATAAATTGAATTCTACTTTTTGATTTTCTTGGTATAAATTTCTTTTTACTTCTTGATTGTCTTGAAATAAACTTTTTTTTACTTTCATATAAGATATATGAACATTGCCTTCAAAATCACTAAAATCTAAATACATCAAATCTAAATCTCCATTTGCATCAATACAATTTTCTAATAACCAATCTCTTATTTCTTCCTTGCTTTTTTTCATTTATATTTCTCCTTTCAACTTATTGTAGGTTGTTACTTCATCGTAATAGCCACCGTTTAGCATCTTGGCTACTTCTCTTATGTTAGCAGTAACACTATTGTATCGGCAATTACGAACACTTAAGCCACCACCTTTAAAAACAACTACCAAATAACAATAATCAATACCATCAGATTCAAATTCATCTAAAAAAATTTTTTCTATTCCGTGCACATTTTTTGCAATCACATTCGCAATTTCTTGAAATCTTTCTTTTCCTGTTCCCATTTTTACTTTCCTTTCTACTCCTTAAATATTGCTTTTTTCATATTTTATTCTCCTTATCAATTATTATTCGTTTCCATTCACAAAACTTTATCAATAGTATTTTATCTATATCTTTATTTCCATACAACCTATGATTAACCATTATAGCATGAGTTCTTCTTTTCATTTTGTATAGGTTTTCTTTACTAAAATTAGTGTGGTCGTTGTCTAAAAACACAACTATATCTTCTATAGGACAAAGTTTTTCGTTATGATATTGTTCATATAAATATCTATTTTTTTGAACAAAACCATCTTTTGTTTTAGCATTATCAATTTTTATAAATGTTCTATCGCCGTTTACATATTCTTGTGTATAATCGCTATCTCTTCTTGCAAAACCACGTCTTTTAACCCACCCTATTTCCAAACCTCTTTTAATTATTCTATTTGCTTTTGGCAAACCTAATTTATATCTACCATTATTTTTCGTTAATAAGGATAGAGATACATTAAGATTAAAGTGTTTATTAAATGCGTTTAATATATCTTCCCTATCGGTGTATATATCTCTACTTTTTTTTAACCACTCTAACCTATCTTTAGTCCATCTCATTTTATCTTTTGTTCTTGCAACTTAATATTGTCTTTCATAATGTTATTGCGTTCGTTTCTTATTTCATACATAGTTGTTCGTAGTTCTAAATCTTTCATTTTGTAATCAATTTCTTGTTGCTTGATGATAGATAACACATGACTGTTTTTTAATTGGCTAACCTTTAATATGTGAGGATTTCTTTTGATTTCCTCATCAGTAAGTCCGTTTAATTTTTCAATTTCTTTGACACTTGTTTCATATACTGTTTCTTTGTATTTCATTTCTTTACCCATTATAACACCTCAGTTTCTTTCTTTAAATGTGCTTTTAGTTGTTTCATTGCTTCATTATATACTGCTTCAATATTTTTATCAACCAGTCCTTCTTGTAAGCCTATTTCTTTTAATTTTGTTTTCATTTCTTCTCTCTTTTTTCTCATTTTACTTTCCTTTCTACTCCTTAAATATTGCTTTTAAGTATTTATCTAACTCAATTCTTTGCAATTTCAAATCCTTAATTTCGTAAATGTAATCAAGGATTTTATCAATATCAGTCATAATTACTGTTCTTGGTGTATCGTTTATATTAAAATGATGAACTCTTTTGTCAAAAAAATTATTTTTCTCCAATTCTTCTTCTAATTGTTTTATTTCTTCTCTTACATTTTTTAAATCATCTAAAACTTTTTGTTTTTTTAACATACTATCACTTGTATTATATTCTTCTTCAATATTCACTAATAACTGATATAATTCTAATAAAGTATGTATAATTGCTTCTTTATCTCTGTTCATTTATATTTCTCCTTTCTATGTTTTAACGATTCAAGAAGCATAACTTTAAAAGAATGGTATTATATAGATAACATTTTTTAAGTATGCTCCTGGGGTTAATATTTTAGTATTTAGAGATATAATAATCTTCTCCATCTACTGTGAACTCAGCAATGTTTCCATCCATTAATATATTGCTTTTATAATGCTCAATATCTATATATGAATCAATCAATTCTTCTATTGGACAATTTTCAATAAAATCTTCAATATAGAATTCTATATCTTCTTCTGACATATCTTCGTAATCATCAAAATATTCTCTAATTTTATCTTCATTTATATAAAATCTAATTTCAGTCCTATCTTTATCATAAAACATTAAGAGTTCTTTTAAATTTTCATTTAAAGTATCTTCGTCCATAATAATCCAAGAATCTAATTTATCATCTTGTAATGCTTGCAGTGCTTCTTCAGTGCTTTCAGTTTCATATATTCCCATAAATGTTAAAGTAGCGTCTTCTATTTTGAAACTTGCTTCTCTTAATTTCCTATAGAAGTTTATTACAGTTATTGGATGAGGTTCTCCAAATAATTCATAATATGGCAATCCTGTATAATTATCGTAATCGTGAACTACTAATTCTTCATCAAAACCATCTGGGTCTAAACCTATTTTTCTAAACTCATCAAATATTTCATCGTTAGATAAATCAGACAATTCATCTAAGTTAAACCAACCACCTTTTAAATAACCTGAATTATAACTAGCCCAACTAGTTACCCAAATTGAATCTTTTTCATTTAGTTTCATATAATTTATAATTCCTTCCTTTCTTTTACTCTGCTGTCAATTATTTTACCATTACTATTTTCATAGTAAATCTCATTGCCTTCTTCATCATATTCCATTTTTTACCTCACAATTATCAATGCTATCTAACAATGCTTTAAAACCTTCTAATGTAATTTGTTCTTCGTTTTCGTGTGTGCCATAATTTACATATATTTTAATTGATTTGATAGGTTTAACTTCTTGTGATTGTTTTCTACAAAAGTTGCACATTCCATCAAAATCGCTAGTTATCAATTCTCTATTACATTTATAACATCTACCGTTCATTTTTCAGCACCCCATATCGTATCGTTTGTTACTTTAATTTTCATTTTTTTCTCCTTTAATTTTTATTTTGTAACCCAATAAGTTTTCAATTTCTTCAACAGTTAACTCTTTTACTCTTTTGTCAATGATTATACCATTTCTAATTTCAAAGTAAATCACATTGCCTTTTTCATCATACTTGCGTTTAAGCCAAAAGCCGATACTATCTTCCCAGTAAATCACATTGCCTTTTTCATCATATTCCCATTTTTCCCAATGGCCGTTATTAGTTTCAAAGTAAATCGCATTGTCTTTTTCGTCATAAACTTCAAAGTGTTTAGCGTAACATATAACCTTATATGTTCCATTTAATTCAATACCTTTTAATTTCATCACTATTCTCCTTTAATTTTTATCTTGCAACCTAATAATTTTTCAATTTCTTCAAAAGTTAATTCTTTTACTCTTGTATCAATGATTTCATCTTTACTATTTTTATAGTAAATCTTATATTCTCTTCTAAACCAATAGGCGTTACCATCTTCCCGGTAAATCGTATTGCCTTTTTCATTATAAACCACAAAGCCTGTATCGTAATATCTAACTTTATATGTTCCCATTAATTCAATACCTTTTAATTTCATTTTCTTTCTCCTTTTTTTTCTTCTTCCAAATCTAAATACTCTTCAAAAATATTTTGTGTATCGCCATAATCATAACTTAATTCAAAAACACCCAAACCTTTATAATACTTATAAAATGAATTGTATTGATTATTATTTGTTCTAAAAAAATCATCTATTGCTTCATCAAATGTAAATCTTTTTGCCTTAAAAGCATCATCGGTTGTTTGAAAAATTTTTGTTTCAATTCCATTTTTAGTTGTTGTTTTATCTAACACTAAATAATTTTTGCCAACAATTTTAATATAAATTGTATTGTCGTTATAATGTTCATTATTCTTTTTTACCAAAGTGTCTTTAAATTGTTTTTTTAATTCTTTTATTTTTTCTTTCATTTTCTTTCTCCTTTAACTCTTTTATCAATGATTTTACCTTTACTATTTTCACGGTAAATCTCCTTGCCTTTTTCATCATAAACCACTTTGTTTTTTTTCATTTTATTTTCCTTCTTACTTTTCGGATTAAGTATAACCTTATATTATAGAGTTTTCTTCTTCTCTATGTGTATATTGTACACCCTTATCAATTGCTTGTCAATACTTATTTTACATTTCTTTTATATTTATTTTACTTTATGAATAAAAAAGATGCAATATATTACTATTGCATCTGTTTATTTATTGTTTTAACTTTTTTTACTAAAAATCTTCCTAATACGAACATTCCTAAAACTTCAATTTTCTCAATTTTATGTGCACGATTGACTATTTTATTAATAATATTTTCATTTATTATATAACACTCTGTTTTTGCTCCAGAAACATTAGTTATAATTAGCCTACCATCTGCAGGGTATATCGCTGTTAAAGAGCCTATTATAGTAACCATTTCTAAACCTTGTGTTTCTCCTAAATTGAAAATATATTCCAATAATTTGAATTTTGAAGTAGCCCACAAAGTACCCTGAGACGATTCTAAATTTTTTTCTAATTGTAAAATTATTTTAATTAAATCCACTTTCTTTAATAACATTTTCATTCTCCTTAATCTTCAATATTTCTGCATTTATACTATACCCCAAATATTGATAATTTATTAAAACATATTTCTTTCGCACACGTATAATTTTTCCTTCTATAAAAGCGTGTATTTCAGGATTTGATGACATATCTAATCTTATAATTTGTTTTTTCTTATATTTTGATGCTCCTGGAATATAAATACGAAAATATTTTTTTTTATCAATTACTGCTATAAAGTCTTTATTTCGTTTTAACATTTTTTTGCTCCTATTCTAACCAAATTATTTTATCAGTTGCATAACCAATTATTGCAATATCTTTTACTTCATCACATAAGCGTAAATAATAATATGAATCATCAGTTTTCAACGCTATTAAAATCTCATTTTTTTGTAAACATAAACTAACTTCAACTACTTGTTTTTCGCTGAACACATAATCACTTCCATAATTTCTAATATTTGATAAAATACTTTTAAAAGGATTTTTATTTTTTTTCACAGATTTGTCTTTACTAAATTCAGACATTGGAACTCCTTTTTTCACGATAAATACTTATTAGGAATAATTAACACTGTTCCTGCTATATACCTTTTAAAATTTTCGTAAATAGTTAAGTTTACATCTAATCCTTTTAGTAATCCTTCTTCGTTACAAATAAATGAATATTTCGAATGTTTTTGTTTTTTTCCATCATAAAAGTAGAAAAACTCAATAAGTCCACCAACTACTTGTGATAATTCTTCATAACTGAATTTCTTTTTATTTTTAGGCTCAACGAATTTATAACTTCCATTTGCATCAATTATCATTGCTTTAGTTTCAAGGTTTTTTACAATAGAATCTTTTTCTATTTGTGACAATTCTCTTTTTACTGCAACATCTTTATTAATAGCATTTACAATATATTCAAACATAATTTTCTCTTTCTTACTTTTCGGATTAAGTATAACCTTTTATTTAGAGTCTTCTTCTTCAGCATAATCTCTTAATACCACTTTTTTATTAGGCGTAACAAATGATATTCTGTCAGCAATTATATCAACATTTAAACCTTTTGCATCGCTTTTCAATTTTGCTATTATTCCTAATATTTCACCAATTTCAGCAAATCCTTTTACTTGTTCTTTTAATACTGTACTAACAGAAACTTTTAAAATATTAGTACTTTGTTTTATTGTGATAAAAGTTTCTTCAATTTCCGTTAATTCTCCAATAATCATTACTGTATTATACATTTCTTATTCCTTTCAATGAATCTGGGAACTCTGTAATCCCATTCTCTGCTATAAAATACTTTACAGTATCTATAAAAGATATTTCTTCATCACTATAATTTTTATAAAATATTACAGGTAAATTATTCTCATACACATAATTTAGCACATCCCAATGAGTTTTAAAATCACTAGTTGAATCATAAGCCCAGAATCTAGCAAAATTATCACAGAAATATTCATCTTTTATACAATTCAACCCACAATAGGCTTTTCTCATTCTTCCAAATTTCACGTGTATGACGCACACTTTGTCGTTAGAATAGTAATCAAAATTTGAATCGTTTTTTCTCTGTTCAATCGTTTTTTGAACTTCTGTTAAAGTTTCATATAACATAATTTTCTCCTTCTTACTTTTCGGATTAAGTATAACCTTATATTATAGAGTTTTCTTCTTCTCTATGTGTAAATTGTACACTATTTTTTTTTACCTGTCAATACTTATTTTACATTTCTTTTATATTCTTTTTATGTTTTAACGATGCTCCTGGAATTGATATTTTATTTTTTAGTGTTTATTTGTATATTTTGCCTTTTACTTTTTGAGTATGTTGATATAAATTTCCTTCTACTTTTTGATTATACTGATATAAATTGAATTCTACTTTTTGATTAAATTGGCTTAAATCTCCTGCCACTTCTTGAGTATCTTGCCATAAATTTCTTTTCACTTTCATACAAGATGTAATTACATCTCCTTCAAAATCGCTGAAATCTAAATTTGATAAGTCTAAATTTCCATTTTCATTAACACAATTTTCTAATAACCAATTTCTAATTTCTTCTCTGCTTTTTCTCATTTTATTTTCCTTCTCGCTTTTCGGATTAAGCGTAACCTTTTATTTAGAGTTTTCTTTTTCTCTATGTGTATATTTTACACCCTTATCAATTACTTGTCAATACTTATTTTACATTTCTTTTATATTTATTTTACTTTATGAATAAAAAAGATGCAATATATTACTATTGCATCTGTTTATTTATATATGCTTTTTCTTTTTTTATAGAATCCAACTAAATGTGGAATGTTTTTATCTACATAATCATATACGACAGGAATATCTTTTCCTGGAATATTTCTTTCAATTCTGCCGACCGATTGTTTCACAGTAATATAATCTTTTTTTGGCGTAACCATAAATAATCTATTCAGACAAGGAATATCTAATCCTTCTTTTGCTAAAGCATAAGTAGAAAATAAATATTTTATTTCACCTTTTATAGTTTTTTCAATAATCTTTTTTCTAGTAATTTTGTCTATTCCACCAATTAATACTGTTCCTACTCCTAACATTTCTTGCAATAAATATAAATGTGCAACTCTATGGCTTAAAATTAAACACGATTTCCCTTCGTTTTCTTTTAAATCTTCCACAATTTTTTTATTGCGTTCTTCATTATTAATCAAATAATCAATTAATTTATTGAAATCTAACATTCCATCATACCGTAAATATTCACGACTAAAAGGTGTTTCTAATTCAATAATTTTCTTTTGTGATTTGATAATTTTAGTCCCAACGTCTTCTTCTGTTATTTCGTGTAAAACAGGTCCAATGATATATAATGTAGACTTTGAAATATCTTTACTATGCTTCACTTTAATTGTTGCTGACAATCCATATTTATATCTTGCTTTAAGGCTATTTATCACTTTATAGAATTGCATCATTCTTGTCGGTGCTCCAACAACTTTATGACATTCATCAACAATAATTACATTCCATTGATTCTTATATCTATTCAAATCAAGTGAAGCCATTGTTTGTACTGTCGCAAAAGTAATATCTTTTCCAATATTAACCTTACCACCTGTAATAGTTCCAAAATCTCCTTTAAAATATTCTTTGGCTCTTTCCATTGATTGATTCAATAAATCAAGCGTATGAGTAATCCACAATGTTTTCAATCCTATCTTTTTTATAAGAGCAATCCCTACTTGTGTCTTACCACTTCCACAAGGTGCTACTAAAATCCCGTTTCTACCCCGAAAAATCGCTTGAATTGCTTTAGATTGATAAGGGTATAGTGATACATCTCCTTCCATAGTTAAAGCCATTGTAGGCGAAAAATCAGTTTCAATTCTACTATCTTTTATAAAAGGGTAAATATAAAAACCAGTGCCATAAGGCAGTACTATGGAATTTCCCATTTTTTCATATAAATATAAATATTCAGGAATATTGCCATAGTACTTCCCCAAGCGTTTTTTCGTTTCATAATCAGGGTTTCTTATTATTAAGTTTTCTTTACACCAATTATGTATTTTTTCGGATGGGTCATAAATAGTAATAGCATTTGAGATTTTACTATACATAATTATAACTCACTTTTGCGTCTTCTAAATGCACTGTAAATTTATTTTCTGTAAAACATTTTTTAATGAAATCATATGGGAAAAATGCTATTTTTTCATACTGTCTAAACACTACAAACACACCACAATTATTATTCCCACACTCTAACATTAATTGAAAAGAAGTTAATTGATTTGGCTCAATCCGTGATAAACTAAAAGATTTTCCTTCTTGAACATTTTTTACATCTCCAGAAAATTGTTGATTATCTTTAAACGAAACTAAATCAAAAGGCTGTCCTAAAATAGTTTGTGGTATTATTATTACAAAACGACCTTTTTTGCTTAAAAAATTAGCAACTATTTCTTCGGCTTCATTACCTATGCTTTTTTGTTTACGCAAATAAATCATCTCCTTTACGATTCTTAATAAAATATTTTTTTTCAGTATAGCCTTCGGTATCAGTTGTTAATTTTACATCTAAATAATATGTTCCTGTAGAAATTCGTGTTCGTTCGTATCTTTTAGAAAATTCACGCCCAAATTTCGTATTTGACATTTCATATTCATTATTTAGTTTTGCCCATTTTGAATAATGTTGATAAACATCTATTGCTTTTTCTTTCCAACCTTCAACGGGCATTGTACAAGTTTCAATAAAATTAGTGATAATGTCCATCTCATTACGATATTCACTCGTTGCATCATAAACTGATTTCGGCATTGCTAAACCTTCTTTTTGCCATAGTAAGCAACCTTGAAAACACCAATAAGCAATGCTGTCTAATTCTTTCAATAGTTTCTGTTTCAAATATTTATCTTTTTTCTTGTCAGGAATGCGTACCACAAACGGAATTAGTCTAATTCTTCTCCAAATACCTTCATCTGTTCCCCGAATTATAGGTTTGTGATTTGTCGCAATCCAGAGTTTAAATTCAGGGTAAAATTCAAATTCTTTTCCGTATAAAAACCTTGCTGTTATTACATCTCCACCGGTTAATTGTTTTATTAAACCTTCATTTAAACGTACTCCTTCATTCGGCTCTACGCTAGTTACAAAACGTGCACTTTTTAATCGTGCAATATCTCCACTAGCATTCCCACCACCTTGTGATTTTATCATAATTGTTTCAGGTTGAGTATTTGCTCCATAAGTTCCCATAATTTTATTTATAGTTTCAAGAAAAACTGATTTTCCATTTTGTCCTGTTCCATAACAGAAAAATAAACAATCTTCAACGACGCTTCCTGTCATAGAATAGCCAATCGTTTTTTGAATATATTTAATTAATTCTTGATTATTATTAGTAATTTCGTTCATAAATTGAAGCCAACGTTTTGGGGGTTCTCTATTCAACGATGTTGAACTAATTTTACTTATAAAGTAAGATGGATTATGGGGAAGTAATTCCCCCGTTTTTAATTTTAATATACCGTTTTGTAAATTGAATAAATCTTTGTCTTTATCGAAATCACTATTCAACACAGGAACACCTTTTAAATGCATCGCTTCTTTTATCATCGCTTCTTTGCCTTTAGAAGAAAAAACACGATTAGCATTTTTTAACATTTCTTTTTGTATATCAAGATTTTCTTCCAAAAACGCTTCTATTCTCATTTCTTCAGCAACTTTATCTGCTAGTCTTTTCACTTCACTTGTTTCATCAGGACTCCATATTTTACCATTCCAAATAACCCAATTTTTATTTTCGTGATTATATTTTATCAAACCATAAAATTTATCAACAAGCCTTTCAGCGTTTCCTGTGTCGTTTAATTGATAATCCTTTTTAGGTTTTTCATATACTTCACCATCTTTATTTAAAAGATAATTGCCTTTAGGATTGTAAATAACTGAACACTTTGAAATAGCGTTTAAAAGTGTAATTTCTCCATAAGTAGTACCGGATTGTCTTCTGTCCCATTTATCACGCATTAAGTTTGAAACTCTAAAAATACGGTCCATTTGTTCTTTATTTCTTCCTGTCCAAAACGCCAACATATTACAAAATGACATATCTGCTTCACTTTGGGATGGGTAAAATTGTTCCCAATTCCCACTATATAATAATTGAAACAACATTCCATTTTTAGAATTTCTTGCTTTTTGAATCACTTCTTCATCTTCTAATTTTATAGGCTCATCTAATACTGTATTAACTTTATTTTTTTCTTCTCCTAAAAACTTATTATGTAATGGAATAATTTTTTCAGTACAATCCGTAATCTCATAATTCCCAATAGCGTTTCCTGTAGTAATAAAATATCTTCCTGTATCATACATTTCAACATTCCCTTTTCTACGTCTTCCTTCTGGCAACTTTCCTTTACAAATTATATGAATGCCTTTTCCCGATTTTGATATTTCAGTATAAGATTGTAATGTATCAATAAACTCATTTTTTGTATCATCATCAATATTATCAAGGTCCACACCAAAATAGCCATTCGCAAACATAAAACCTATTCCGTCAAAAAGATATTTATCAACTGCTTTTACTGCAGTATCGAAATCACTCCAGGTATTAGGATTATTACTTTGTGCGTTTTTACCCGTTAACGGGTTTTTTGGTAACTTATCACCAGCCCAACATACCCATTGTTTTAAGTTTTTAATTTCTTGTGGTATTTTTTCCCACATTTACATCACCCCTTATTTCTGTGGAATTGTAATTTTTAAGTATGCATTTCTTTTTGTAACTTTTGGGTATTTTTGCACAAGATAATTATACTTCTGTTCTTCTTGTTTTTCTAACTCTTTTAAATCAATTCCAAAACTTGAACTTTCTTTTACAATAGTAAGTTTAGCAACTCCAAAATCTTGTTTCTCAATAGAGTTTTCAATCATTTTTTGGAATAAATCTTTTTTTATTTCATTTGCTTTTTCTTGTAATGCGTCAATAGTTTTTAATAAATCAATATAATCGTGAACTAGAATAAAGTCTGTTTTTTCTACCACGGTAATTCTTCTTCCGTTTCTTCAATTTCTTTCTTAACTTCTGCTTTGGCTTTTTCGTGTAGTGGTGTAGGTTCTTTTAAATTTTGTAGTGGAATCTTTGTAGGTTTATAATATGCAATTTTATTTATATCTTCACCACGATAGTCATCAAATTGTATTCTTACTACAGCAATAACTAGACAAGCAAGCAAATTACGCCCTAAATCTTCTTCATCTTCAAACTCTGAATTTTCAGGAATTCCAGCACTTTTGCAAATATTATTAATACGTCTTACTGAATATTCTCCTGTTTCTTTACTTTTATATATTCTTTCAGTTAAATATTCATTTTGGCTTTCTTGTTCAATATCATCACGAACTTTTAAACTCAGTTCAATATATTCAGAGCCACCTTCAGTTATGCCGTGCTTTGAATCCATAATCATCATTTCATATTCACCATCTTTTAATAACGTTCTTTTATAATCAGTTTTAAACATATTCCTTTACCTCCTTATATGCTTTCCAATTTTTTTCGTATATTTCATATAAATCTTTTTCTTTCAGCCACGAAACAAACTCTCTTATATCATTGTTTATTTCACGACATTCTTCTCTTAAATAAGTTTCATAATATATTTCAAAAGAATCATTTGTAATTTCTTCTTTTTCAGCACTATTTTTCACGCCTATTAGATATTCAAACTTTTTCGCTTCTGGAACACATTGCATATATAAATGATGTTGAAAACTATCTAAAAAGGAACCAACTTCATATTTCCATTT
This sequence comes from Methanolobus sp., assembly GCA_034008115.1. Taxonomy (GTDB): domain Archaea; phylum Halobacteriota; class Methanosarcinia; order Methanosarcinales; family Methanosarcinaceae; genus Methanolobus. The sequence continues at coordinate 2,648 of JAVEPM010000029.1, read as the reverse complement.
GCGTTTTATATCATAAACCACGCCTTTATATAATACATCTATTCGTCCATAAAGCAAGTAATCAATATTATCAATTTTCACCCATTCTTTAACTACAACTTGATATTGACCATCTTTAATAATTTCACTAATACCATTAATTTTCCCTGCTATGCAATCATCTTCGAATTGGATTCCTGCAATCATATATTCATTGGCTTCTATACGTTCACGCTTCAAAGACCTTACAAAGTTTTCAAAAGCATCATCATAATATTTTTCTGACACTTTAAAAAGATAATTCCAACTATTCAATAGGCTTGCTGTTATCAAGTACATAAAGCCCATCTTTCTTTGAAAAGACAAAACCTAAACTAATAGCCTTATTATGAAGATAATGTTTTAATTCTTTTTCACTTGTTAAAGCGTGTTTCACTCTTGTTTTTATATATTCCACTCCACGATTCGCTTGTTCAACTGTAGTAACTTTATCAATTTGTAATTTTACTTTCATTGCTTCATTATAATCTTTTTCTTCTTGATTAAAACTTTCACTTTCTGACATTATTTTTTCTTTCATAAAATTGAATAAATCAGCCACAAAAGTATTCTCCATATCATTTTTTAATTCATCAATTTCATATAAACCTGTAACCCCGTGAACACCTTTAGCAAAGTATCTTTCACAATTACTAAAACCAATTGTTCGTTTTTTCCCAATCATTTCCATAAAACCACCTATATCAATGTACTTCCAAATGTTGTCTTTGCTTTGTCCTTCAATCGCTATTCGTAATTTTGTAAAATCACCATCTTTGTCTTCTTTAGTATGGAAAACCACAATAATGTTTTTGCCCATCCTTTTAACATTTTTTATTAGGCGTGTAAACTCTAATCCAACTGCTCCATAACCTTTTAATGTTAAAGAGCCATCTCGTTGTCCATTCTGGGTATTTTTTTTAATAACATAAGGTTTCATTAATTCTAATAATTCAGCACCTGTATCTATTATGAGTGTTTCATAATTTTTAATTTCAGCAGACTCTAAATCGTTCAACAATTCTTCATACGTTTCAATTTGTAAACTATCTTTTCGATATTTAGGTTCTACACGGTCAATTCCTTGGTCTGCGTCAATTAATAAGGGTTTCGGTGCTGATAACGCTAATGTTGTTTTACCTATTCCAGGAAACCCTGCAATTATCATTGCAAACTTTTTGTCTTTGAAATCCAATTCATTTGGCTTTTTAAGCATTTCTTTCTCCTTTTCTTTTTACTCTTTTTCTTCTGTATTATTTATTTGTCTTAAAAATAAATAATCAACTTCCAACATTGTTGCTAATTTCACAAGTGTTCGTCTTCCTGCTTTTTTACCGTTTTCAATATAAGAAATCATCGGTAAAGAGATATTCGCTTTTTCACTCAATTCTCTTTGAGTCAATCCACGTCTATCTCGTTCTTCTCTTAAAAAATCTTTTAATTTTATCAAACATTTTACCTCCTTTCGTTCCTAGAAAGATATATAACCTTTCTACTGCTTATATTTTACACTATTTTTTTTTGCTTGTCAATACTTATTTTATTTTTATTTTAAGTTTTTTTTACCTTATGCTTTTTAAATGTATGGTATGTATAGTTTAAGGCGTTTTCCTTAAACCTTCTATATATAGCCTTTTTGTATAACTTGTTATAAACAAGGGTAAACTATACATACTATACACTAAAAAAAAGCACCTTTTTTCAAAGATGCTTTATATAATAATTTTTATTTTGCAATAATATTATAATGTGATATGATTGTGTCAATTAATTTTGAAATAAGTTTGTAAAGTATTTTGTACGGTATGCCTAATTCTTCACACTTTTCCATAACTGCATCTTCAACAATTTTTTTCTTTTCTTTACCGTGCCCATCGGGGAATTGTTTTTCTGCCTTTGCTATAGCATTACTAATTGTATCAATCAATTGTTTTAACCATTTATTTTTAATTGCTAAAATAACATAATATGTAACCATACATATTACGATTACTGCTAATATTATAAATTCAATAATTTGTATTGTAGTCATTTATTTTTATTCCTTTCAAAACAATTTTCTATAATTCTAAGACGCTTATCAAAATCAGTTTTCCAGTCTTTAAGTTCGTCTAAACTTAATCTAATATATGACACATCTTTTTCTATTTGCACCAATCTTGTCTGTAATAAAAATAGTTCTTTAGTTCTTTCTTTTATTTCATCAGTATCTTCTTTAGTCCTGTTCTTACTAAAGGCTATAATTCCAAAAACAATTGTTAGTACAGAACAAATTGCTGCCACGACTGCCATTGTTATGCTAAATGTAGTCATATTTTTTAGTCCCTTTCGTATTGTGTTTTTATCTAAATATAGACATCATATCAATTTCATCATTTTCTACACCACCGTCTAAAGCATAACCTAAATCGTGATAGCCTAATGGAATCTCATTAAGTGCTGGTGATATTAAATTTCTTGGATTAACGAGTGTTGTTTTGTACACGGTAATATATGGCTCATTCCAGTGCCCCACTGCTAAGTATGCGTCATCGCTTGAAAAACTTACACCTTGACCAGTTCCTGCTAGTGCTTCAATGTCTGGTATTTTAGTAAATACATCACCTGAACGTTTATACACTGTAAGAGAC
>JAVEPM010000137.1:0-5701 GCA_034008115.1 Methanolobus sp. | reverse complement strand
TGCTCTTTCGCTTCAATTGGCTCTATTACCCTATCATAAAGTGAATCTAAAATTTGGTCTATCTTTTCCATATCACTACTGTATTTATTTGCATTCCGTTATGTGTAATTTTACCAATAGAACTCATCAATCTTAATATCAAATCCTTGTAAACCTTTTATTAATTCAACAAAATTATCATATTGATTATCACCAATAATTCCAGTTGTTGTTATTTTACCATCTACTATTTCTATATCACCAATTCTTTCACCATTTTGTCTAATTGACATCAAATGTTGGTCTCTTTGTAAATCAAGTTTGTCTGATTTATAATTTTCGTTGAATTTTTTAATGTGTTTCATAATTCTAATTATTTTTTAAGTATATATTAAATTTAATTTCCAAAAAAAAAAACTACACATAACAAAGTGTAAAAAACATTAAAACGATTTTTTACACTCAACCGTTAGCAACAATGTTTTTTCAAATACGTTCTAATTGTATCTGAAACTGAATTAGTCAACGCTAATCCCTTTGTGCTTCTACCTTCTCTATTTAACATTCCTTGTATCTTATCACCAAGTTTTTCAATCAGTTCAGATAGTTGTTCCTCTGTAATTGAAAAAACACTATTGCTAACATCAGATATATTCAAGTTTTCTGATGCTTCGTTCAACTGTTTTTGTGTTTTTATGTGTTTCATCTTCGTTTATTATTTTAGTGTATATATTAAAAAAGAAAACCTGAATATATCTGTAACCGTTAGCAACAATAATACTATCGGTCAAAAACACTACCCGCATATTTTCCAAGTTCCCTGTGCCAACATTTGCAACAAAACCAATGGTCACTCCATTGCCAAACTTGTGTTTTTGGATGGTTGCATTGATTATTACTGTTGCTAACATCAGATATACGCAATTTTTGTTGTGCGTTGTCTGATATTTCTACTGTTACTTTTATGTTTATCATTCTATTAAAATTTAAGTTAAAACTGCGTATATCTGTGTCCGTTATAAGTAATAAAATAAAAATTATTTATTAAACTTAAATAAGTCTTTTAATTTACCTGACCATGTTGTATCTATACAACGCATCAAAGTAAATAAAAGAAACCACATTATGATACCACCTAAAATTAAAAGACTTATTTTTATCATATTGTATAATTTTTATTTAACATACTTATAACAACAAATATAAAACATTTTATTCGTATTTCAAAATAAAGTTTATACTAATTGTCAAGTTTATATCATTTATTTAAATTCTGTGTTTAAAACGTTTTATATTTGCATCCGTTATGGGCAAGCGTAAGAAACCCTACGCTCACCCGATAGCCTATTTCATTTTTGCAGACAATTCCGTTAATTGCTCCATCACCTCATTAGGCGTTTTGTCTGTTTGACTTTCAGTTGTTATTTTTGCAACAGCAGCTAAAAGTAATTTCCCTTCAGAAGTAGATGTGTCAATTAAATTAATGTCATTAATGTTAGGCAAAAATAAAATCTTTAATGATTCTAATTGCCCGTCTTTTCTCTGTTCATATTCAATTCCTTTAACACTACATAAATTAATCCCTAAATTATTAGGAATTGAACTGATAAACGAATTTTCTTCCTTAATTAATTCGTCAATTGATTTGAATGTTTTCTCCATTTTTTTAAAGTATTAAACGCCAGCCCATAACATCAAATATAAAACAGCAGGGCTGTGGTGCTGAATTATACTGTGTGCTACTATTCATCATTTGTGATCGGCTGATAGGGTTTCGCACTTAATCCCTACCGTTTCATATTTGTATCCGTTAGCGACCATACAAATATCGCTCACATTCATATCTTGTACCTTGCATCCAAATACTACCTAAGTCGTCAGTAATTTTATACTGAGTAACAGCCGTACTAATTCCATCATAAACAGGTTCTATTTTTAGCCTGTTATTTAAAGAAGTACGGTCGCTAACACTGTATAAAAAACATTGCTGGCGTTGGTGTTCTTTACCAAATAATCCGTATTCTTCTTGATCGTGTAGTTCTCCAAATAGTTCTTCATTCATATCGCAACGATTTTTTATACTTTAACGTTATGTACAAGTGCTACATCGGTACTTCTAATTGAGTTCAGTTATGAAAACAAAAAGAATTTTTCCAACGCACAAATATACAAAATTATTTTAATATTTCAAAATGATTTAAGTTCAATTCTTTTGTTAGTATGAATTTACTTGGTAATCCATTATTACTCATTCTATCTAATAAATCAACCATAGTAAACCCTGCTTCATCTTCTGGGTCTGGTTTCAAAAATGATATTGGTATATTTTTAACAATAACTACGGTATTACATCCTTTTTCTTCCGCAAACCATAACGCATCTTCTGGTTCAGATGTTAAATATAAATAATTTGGATTACCCATATTTCCACCATATGTTTTATTTATTGGTTTCCAACCATTTTGGATTAAATTTTCACCATTGGTTAAACAAGTTCCGTGATATAATGTAATGGTTTCATTTAAACTTTCATTCAAATATTCTCTTATGGTTGTTGCTATAAACTTTCTCAAATCTTTCATTTGTTTTTCTTTATATATAAATATTAAGAATTAAAATTTCCATCCTAAAATTCTTTTTGTTTTTGATTCTACTTATAATCAACTATATCTGAACTTCACCGCACATGTACATAACAAGGTGTATATGTAATGGTGGGGTTGTCTGTAAATCAACATTAGTACTTTCTACATAGTTTTGTGGTTAATCTAACATTTCTACTATTCAATTCACCACTACATATACACCCAACCGTTATATGCAATGCTACGTTATCGATTCGTATTAAGTTTCATCGTAACATTCTTTTTGTTTTATTTTTCTCACTGCACAAATTTAAGAATAAAAAACTTTATTTCCAAATATTGAAATATCAATTTCTTTATCATTTATTTTAACGGATTTAATTCTAATTGGTGTGTTTTTAAATAACCTAATTTCTTTTTCTTCTGAATAATTAGGGTGCATATTCATTTCAAATGTTGTTTTCCAATCCACATACTTTTCATCAATTTCTACTTCCATTACCACTACATTTTTCTTTGAATAATCACCCCAATGCGTTTCAGCACCACTATCATCCCAAGACCAATATATACCCAATCTCTTTCCCTGTGTTTTTAAATGATGTAACCAATTATCGTCAACAGTAATTGCTCTATATAGTGTTATTTTATTTGAATGGTAATCAATTTTATCATAAATATTTTCTTTTGCATCTTCTAAATGTCTTTCTAATTCATCTTTGATATAATCATAATAATCTTGTGATAAACGAATAGTTTCTTTATCATCCTCATCTAAATTATTACTTTTTATATACCAATCCAATAAATTATCTGCAACATCATCACTATTAATAAAATTCTTAATGTATTTGTCATTTAAAATATCATCATTATCAAAACTGTGAAATGATGCTTCATTTAACTTTTTTTGTTCATTCAAATATTCACGTATAGTAGTTGCTATAAATTTTCTTAGTTCCATATTGTTAAATAGTTTTTCTTTATATATAAACATTCAAATTTTAATTTCCTTCCCACAAAAATAAAACAAAAAGGTTCATATCTCGTATCAAAGTTTATCGGTTAAATCCGCACTGCATATAACAAGGTGTATAAGAAAGTTTGATATCAGCAGTATCGGTAATTTGAAAGTTTCTACAAGCAAACCTTCTCATACACCCAACCGTTATGTGTAATGGCTACGGAACGTCTATCCAAGCCGCTGCTGTTGCTGTTCCACTTTCTACTTCTGTTAATCCTTTATCTCTTTGAATATAGCATTCGTGTTGTGCTGTTAATTCATTAAATTTAGTAGTAGAAACACCCAACACAATTATATCACAATCAGTTGGTGTTGTACCTAAATTTTTAACAGCGTGGGCAATTTGTGCAGCAACTTTGCCTTCGCTCATTTTTAAGTTTTTAATGTAAATTGCCTTTATCTTCATATTTTTGTTATTTAAACCGCCACATACACATAACAGCGTGTATAAAAAATGGCTGGTTTTCGATTAATTTAAAGTTTTGTAATTCTATCAAAGTTTTGTGACTGTTGAAAGTTTTGGAGTTCTAATCCGCCACTTCTTATACACTTGTCCGTTATAAAACAGTTTGCTCAGTAAAATCGTGTCCACATATTTCACAGTAACATTCTGTCTCGGATTGGTAAACCTTTTCGTAAGGATGAACGCAAACCGATTTTATAACAGCAAATAAATCCAATAGCTGCTCTTTCGCTTCAATTGGCTCTATTACCCTATCATAAAGTGAATCTAAAATTTGGTCTATCTTTTCCATATCACTACTGTATTTATTTGCATTCCGTTATCGGTCAGGCTAAGAAAGCAGATGCCGATCAACATTCTTTTCGTGAGCAATATTCCTATCTTCGTTTATATCGCTTCGTAAAACGATTGAAAATTGCAGACAATAAGTAAACCAGTTCAAAGTCCAGTTTCTTGTAAATGACCAACCTTGTACGTTTTTGGAAAATCCAAATAATGGAATTAAATCTTTGAATCTAAATCCAGCGTACCAACTTTTGTAAAAATTAAATTCTCTTTTCATTGTTTTGTATTTTAATGATTAATAACTTCTTAATAAAGCCCGAACCGATAACACCGTATATAAAAAATAGCGGTTTTAGTGATGTTTGCAAGGTTTGTACTCGTATTATTGTTTCTCATAGTTTGATAGTTTTGTGCTTCGTAGTCCGCTACTTTTCATATACGAAACGTTATACAACATACTAAAAACCGTAGTTTTTCAATTGAACTGTATTGCTTAATTCTGGATACAACTTTACAATTTCGTTAATTTCATCCATATAGCAATTACACTTCATTCTGTTTGCGATGGTATCTTTTTCGTACTCCATAGAATTGTAAAGTTGTTGTAGTTCTATTAAACGTTCATGTGGAGTACGTTGTATAACATCAGATAAACTGAATTTTCCTGGTGCTTCTATTTCTTTTCCGTTTATAATATATTTCTTAGTCATTTTATTAATGTTTATGTTAAAACTCAGTTTATCTGTAATCGTTAGGCGCAATGCTAATCAGCTTCTATCAAGTGTTCGGGATTAATTCCAAAAACGCCATACCCGCCTAAAATTGGCATATCTTCATTTGTTTTCTCGCAGGTAACTGTAACCGTGCCGTTTTCTCCTTCTTCATAAGAAATAGGGCTGTATCTATTGCCTATATCGTCTTTAATTCTTATATCTCTGTATTTTTTCCACGGCACTATCTTTTCTGCCACTTTTCTAACATTTTCTGGTTTTTCAGCAAGCCAATTTTTCCATTCCTGTTTTTGTTCTGGTGTAAGTTCCATATTAAAGTTTGTTTAAGCACTACGCCTAACATTTTGTAAAATTAATAGGCCGTTTAGTGCGGTTAATAATCTGTATTCCTTTTATTTAAGGTCTCAGCAATTTGACAAGTAGGTGTTTAAAATCGCCTACTAATCTTACAAGTTACCGTTATAAGCCATTTATATAATCCTCGATAGCTTCTAAATGTGCCAACATCAAAAACGCTTTATGACAATTTTCATCATCTTTCGGTTGCTTTCCTGCTTTTAGTAAAGGTTCTGCAATTCTACCAGCGTTCACCTCTAATTTAAACTTTAAACGGCTTATAACATCGGCTATATGC
>JAVEPM010000136.1:0-5705 GCA_034008115.1 Methanolobus sp. | reverse complement strand
TCCCATCCACATATTAAACGAATCATATGCAGCCTGTACATACGTTATCTGGATAACCTATTTTTACCTGCGTATTTTATTCTAGCTTTGTTCACAGCAATTTTTTGCTGTGAAATCTACGCAGTTGAATTGAAAGAAAATATAATAGGATTTGCGTACCGGAGAATAGGTGGTAAAAAGATGGATCTTAAAGATTTGTTAAATGGGGTATCAACCGCTTTGAACGGTAAATCAATAGCAGGACTTCTGTCCAAACAAGCTCTTATCAATAATGGAAAGGGCACAGAAGTGAAGGATATCTTAGGCTGGAATTGCATAGTCCGTGCAGAAGACGGGACTTGCTTTTCATTTTATGTAGCTCAACCTCCAAAAATAGGGATGACAAAGCCAGTACAAATACCATGTCCTCTTGGGATAAGGATTATTCCTTCTTACAAAATTGGCATTGAAGAAGCAATCAAAATTCTAAATGAAAGAGATTGTGGGGATACTTTTGTAGATGTTAACCTCTATTGGCCATTGGTACCAGATTGCAATGAACCATATTGGCATTTTAGGCTAACTCTTGGGAATGAAGTTTTTATCGGTGCAAATACCGGTACTGGTGGTTGCCACAAATTCAAGGAGCTTTTGATGCAAGGATAAAATTGGCACGTCTTTATCCGACAATTGAGGAGCCAGTAGCAACGTTCTGTGTTAATATAACTAGGAAAGCTGGTTCCATAGCTCCTCCATATCATATTGGACAAGATGACTCGTAAGAAATAATTGAGTTGAATGGTAAAGCAACATTACTGTTAAAATAGCTGAGCTAAATGGTAAAGCACAATCTAAGGGGAATTCATTGGTCATCTGTTTAGGAAAAATCGTTATCATCTGCATCGATTTCCGCAATGTTCGTCTAATTATTCATGATATAAACTAGATTTTGATTTCGATTTCAGTTTCATGCTCATGAATTAGGCTTGATTTTGTTTAAATCGAGATCTGTAGCAAGAAAATTCCTAAGCTGATGATCAATGAATATGGCTCTATTGTTTCTGGTCCTGATGTAAACTATTTTAAGATAGGTGATACGCATATTTGTTATTGTCCTCTTTTCTGATTCACTGCAATGACAAAATATGCATAATCATTTCATTATTTGATATGTTTTAAATAGACAATCCTGAATCTTGGATTAACAGATCGAATCTACTTTTTGTCAAACTTTCTCGATCAGGGAGAATACTATATGAGCACAGATGAAACAAATTACGGGTTTGAACAAAAAACCATTGATGACTATAGAAGCCAAAAAGGTTCTTATCTTGAAGACGATAATGTAAAGATTATCAAATTTAACTCGGAGTTGCAATTCAAAAAGATGACTAAAGAACCGGTTGACTTGACAGAAAAAAAAGAAGGAGTAGAGCCCAGTTACAAAGAAATTGGTCAATTTCTTTATATGGATGTAGGCAGGTGGGGGGGAGATAAAGATACAGGTGATGCATGGACAAGAAGGCGTAATTTCGGACTTGTTTGTGGTTCCTGTGCAATTCTCTGTAACTATGACGGTAAAAAAGGCTCCAGTATCTCTAATGATCCTAATCTAGAAAATATATACCCGGAGGTATGGGAACATCCTGATATTCAGAAAATGAAGCCATTGCTTGAAAAGCTGTCAGAATCCAATAGGTTAGGACATGTGACCGTTGTTAACGCTTTAGTTTGTACCGATGAGATATCTGAGGCTCCGAGTTCTGAAGAGATTCTTATTTTTCTTGGTGATATCCATGCACCAGTTATGAACGCCCGTGATAGAATATACCTCCAAGATTCCTTAATTTACAAATCACGTGAGAGGTTCCATGGAAATATTGAGGCATGGTGCCGTGGAAGAATAAAGATTGATAGTAGGTTTGCGAAAATAGAGATGGTAGTAGCTAGGTTCCTTGAAAATATCGAGAAGATCGAATCTAAAGCAAATATGAAAGATGAGTCTAAAACAAATATGAAAGATATAACAGAATTGTTAAAAAAAACCTTGGAGGACTTATTTGAGTCTCAGCAACTCAATAGTTTGGATAACAAGATCAAATTGAATGACAAAATCGAATTAAAGGAGTCATATACTCTGAAAGCATTAGAAATTATTTCTGAAATATCCCCCGACTCTCAGCAGCGTAATAAATGGGATAACAATGAGAAAATCGTAGAGAAAAATGCACTTTACTGGTCAAGACTCTTGGAGAACAATGGAAAGATCAAGTGGAACGACACATCTACAATAAAAGTATTGAAAATACTTTTGGAACACTCTCTGAAATCTCAGCAACTTAGTAAATGGGATAATAATGAGAGAATTACAGAGGATGATGCACTTTGTTGGTTTAACTTATATCATGGATATGGAACACACCGAGGGGTAGATATTTTTCAGAGTGCTGGAGAGGATTTATGTGAATTTCTTAAGTTACTCTTAGAATATCAGAAGGATTATCAGAAGCTGGGATCAGTGCAAGTAAAACTCACTCAACTAGGAGATCTTTATGATTTCTGGCTTGGTTTAAAAAGGGCATTCTATACCATGGATCCACAAAAAATGTTTTCAGATTCTGCAACTCACAGCTTTCTGGAGTTTTGGCAGAAAGAAGCCCTTCATAACACATCTGTGAGTAAAGCAATATATCATCTCCTTAAAGGAACAAAAGCCCTTTGCCCTAGTTTTGTCTATGGAAACCACGATAGTTATAGAGCAACACCTCAATGGCCTGATAATGATGACAAACCTTTGGATCATTTTGAGTCATTAGGAGTGTGGGCTGAGCATGGTCACCAGAGCGATGCGTTCAACGAGGACTCGAATGCTGTAATTGGTTGGTCAGCTGCTGTATTTGGGTTCTTTGATCCCGAAGCAAGAAATTTTGAGCCGTATCTTCGAGGAGCAGAGACTTGGGCATTTAGAAAGCTTTGTCGGAGACTTACCTGCATCCGTCATGCTGCCTATCAGTGTCAAATGAAAAACAAGAGAATTTACATAATGGGTCATACACATGAGCCTTTATTGAAGAAAGTCCTTATTGTTGAACAATACTAGGAGAACACACAGCTTATTTTTTAATTAGGTCGAACTTATACAGTCGAATCGAGAAATCAATAGTATATAAACCCTATGTCTAAATCATAAATTCTAATTGACTTCTATTTTGTTTTAGTCGAATACTCCGCTAGCTTGGAGGCTGTTTGACAATTATTGATATTAATAGGACTTACGCATTTGAGGTGCAAAATCACGTGCAATAGACGTTGTAATGGAATTTGCATTTTAGAGAGTTAGAAGTTTTACGTTATCGATTTCTCATTTCAACCGCGTAAGTCCTAATTAATAAAAAGTGATGAAAAGAAAGCAAATAAGACATTTAAATCAAAAAAGGGCTCTTCGCTAGTTATTATGAGTGCATTTTTATAATACGATTAAGATATAAATTAGTGATACAATATTTGACGTAAATAATGATAGGAGTTTGATCACTCATTTGCGAAAAAACGTTTGAAACACCTTTGAATGTCGAAGAACCGTGGTACATAAAAGTCCTTAAACTTGACTCAATATCTAAAAACCTTAATATTTGGCTTGATTTTAAACGGGGTTCTAAATTTCTTTGTCCTAAGTGTGGTAAACCTAATTGCTCAGCTTATGATACTAAAGAAAAAGAGTTGCGGCATATCAACTACTTTAATTACACCACCTATTTGCATTGTAGAGTTCCGCGAATAAAATGTAGCAATTGTGGAATTCTCCAAATAAAAGTTCCATGGGCTCGAGAACAAGGTGGCTTCACTCTTCAAATGGAAGCTATGATCCTGGAACTGGCAAAAAGAATGCCAGTATTACAAGTTGGGAACATGCTTGGAGAGCATGATACGAGGCTTTGGAGAGTTATACATCATTACGTTGGCGAAGCAAGATCCAAAGAAGACTTTTCTGATGTTGTTAAGATTGGTTTAGATGAAACTTCACGCAAAAAAGGACACAAATACATAACTCTTGTTGCTGATATAAAAGATTCTAAAGTAATATTTGCTTGTGAGGGAAAAGACTCTTCTACTATTACCAGTTTTAGCGAAGATTTGCAAAATCGTAATGGAAAAACTACCAACATTAAATCGGTATGTTGTGACATGTCTCCTTCATATGTCAGTGGAATTTCAAAAGAACTTCCACAAGCAAAAATTACATTTGACAAATTTCATGTGATGAAAGCGATGAATGAAGGAGTCAATGAAGTAAGGATACAGGAACAAAAAAAATTAAGAAACTAAAAAATACAAAATTCATATGGATTACAAACGAGGAATATCTAAAAGAAAAACAAAGGAAAAGGCTTTTAGAATTAAAAAATCAAAAACTTAAGACACTGAGAGCATACAATATAAAAGAAAGCCTTAAAAAGTTCTGGGAATGCAAAGATCGAGAGGGAGCTGAACAATATCTTAATAAATGGTATTTCTGGGCAACTAATAGCAGGTTAGAAGCAGTAATCGAAGTTGCTAAGACGATTAAAAGCCATTGGGATGGAATCTTGAATTACTTTGAGTCCAGAATCACTAACGGAATTTTGGAAGGTGTTAACAGTATTACACAGTTAATAAAGAGAAATGCTAGAGGGTATCGAAACACTCAGTATTTTATTAATACGATCTATCTAAAAATTGGGAAGTTAGATTTCAAGCTACCCACATGAAGTAGCGAAGAGCCTAAATTCTTTGATTTCTATGCGCATATCAAACGTATTCTGCGCATTTTAAACACATATTATTGTATCACCTATTTTGACTTACGTATTTTATTCTAGCACAGCTGACAGAAAAGAATTACTGTGGGATAAACTCTTACTTTTTCCATCCATATTTCAAACAAATCATGTGCAGTATACACATACGTTATCTGGATAACTTATTTTTACCTGCGTATTTTATTCTAGCTTTGTTCACAGAAAAAATGGGACTTACGCAGCTGAATTGAAAATCACGTAATAAGTATTCATCTGTGTAAAGCAAATTTAAGGGTGTATTGGAGAAGTATTTTATGAGGGAGCAGGATTAACAGCCTGCATTTCAAATTTGTGAACAAATATAATAATAAAATGAGGGAATTTGAGAAAACTGAGGAGAAATTATATAATGAATGCCAAAATTAGTAAGAAATCCAATATAAAGGAGTATATTAAAGGGTTGAAGATAGCTGCTCCAATCCTCCCTAACATGAGCTTAGCGATGATGGGTGAAGTTGCCACTTTTAATGATGGTGATAAAGCGGAAGGAGCTGTTGTAGGCGATTCAATACATTCTTTTGTCAAGGGAATGCCCAAGCAAATGAAATGGGATGTATTGGATTCAATTCTTCTTGCCCAATTACATGCAAATCATGAATATAGTCGCTTCAACCAGCCAATTGATTGGTATAAATGTTATGTAGAAGTTTTAGATAACATCGGATGGGTTATTCAAGACTTTAATTTTGATGAACTTAAAAGTAGTGGTGACCTGGATACAACCAAGGATGTTATATTAAACGTATCAAGGGCTATCTGCTCACCTGATGAAATCTCTTTTGCCAGCTCAGTACTTGACGCCTTGAAAACAGATAATGATGCCTTTGCAATATGGAATCAGAATTCAAATAGTAATAATAAAGGGAATTTCAAACTTGGAACCGCTTT
>JAVEPM010000135.1:0-5719 GCA_034008115.1 Methanolobus sp. | reverse complement strand
TTCGGTTGTTCAGGTTGAACATTAAGTTCATTCGACATCCTTAAATTTTCAAGTTGAGATTGAGGCATATTAAGTTGTTCAAGATTTTGCAAAATTTTTGATAAATCCGTTTTGCCTTTATCCCAATTAATAAAACCTGTAAGCGTCAATTCCATTATGTTATAGAATATTTTTTTATTCTGACTCCATAATGTATCTAAAATAAGTTGAAATGCATCTTCATAATCACCAGGGTCATCATAACCAATGATTACAACATTACTACTACTACGAATTTTTTTAATAGCCGATTTCCAAGTTTGGTCGAAATTATGCTCAAGTACTAAATAGCCATAATCATTAGTTTTTAGATAGCTTCCAATGTTTATTCGAAGTAGATTAGCTATCAGTGGTTTAAGTTCGGAATTTTCTATTTCTACATTCATATGTTGTCGTTTTTACTATGGCTTGTAACATCTTAATTTATTCAATAAATATAAAACATTCATATGAACAAACTATTTTTACAAATATACAAAATATTTTATTTAAAAATTTGATATTTTGACATATTTTAACATAAAACATGGTTTAGCTTTGCTCACCACAGGTTTTTTGACGCCCAGAAAAGGGATTTTTAGACAGTCTGACGGCTGTAGGTAGCCACATTTAGCCCTGTGTTGCGCCTGCAGCAGGGCTATTGCGCTTGTTTGTTGTTATGGGTATGTGGTTTTTTATTTGTACTTTATAGCAATTCCTGATACATTTGGCCACCAAAACTGATAATCAAACTTAATATTTATTATAGCATCTGCTCCTTCTTTATTAGCTCTTTCTTTCAATTTTTCTAGAAGTTTTTCTGGACTATGGAAAATACCGCCATTGGCTTGTATATACATAATTTCAGTATATTCTTTATTTGGTTGTGAAGCATAGAAAAATTCTATATCAGAGGACGTTTCCTTCTTCAAATTTGCAACTTGAGTAGTTACACAACTTGTAAATATTAAAATTACAAGAATAAATCCGAATAAATTTTTCATTGTTTTATATATTTTATTATTACTCACATTCACCAAAAGTAATTAAAGCAATGGATAAACTTGTATTGTAGATTTTCTTTTCAGCATAGTCTCGGCAATAAAATATTCCGCATATTATGTGGCGTATTTCTTTCATTATCAATATCATAATCTGTCAATTTTTTTTAAAGTTAGCAAATTTACTGTCCAATATACTGTAAAAGCAACAATTCCAGTCAGAGAAACTAAAAATAAGTCTTTAATTCCAAAGTTTAGTTCCCAAAATACTAATCCGAAAGTCAACCCTGAAATTATACAAAGTAACGCAGTGAATTGAAAAAGTGTCAAACCCCAAACTTTTTTCTTAGATTTAAATTTATTCCAAAAATGAAAAGTCAAAGTAAACTGAGTTGTCAGTGCAATAACTGTTGCAATTGGCACAAATATTTTAAAAAAACCATTGTCAGGAGAGTTAAAAACATCTCCATTGTGTACAATAAGATAAAATACTACCAAAAGCCCAAGCACTGCCAATATTCCGAGTATTGTCGGTAAAATTGTCCCAATGATTTTAGTTTTCATTTTTATTATTTTTTTAGTTTCTCAATAAACGGTCAAGTCATTAATATATTTTATCTGTCTGTTGTCCTTTTCTATTATGCCACATGAAGTTTTGAGTCTATGAGCTGTTTTAATGGCATATAACCTTAGTTAGCGTTTCGTTTTTTCTTTTAGTTTTCATTATACCCAAATTTTATAGTTTGCAATACTTCTTTCCACCAATTTTCTCTTTCTATTATAATTTGGTCGTCAGTAGTTGATTTGTAAATGTCGAGGATAGAGTATCTGAAATTTTGTTTTATGTGGTCAAAGGTTAATCGTTTAAGTTTTATGTTTCCTCCGTGTCCATTTTTTACATATTCTCTCCAACGTCCTAAAATCATATTTTCACCGTATGCAGAACCAACATACATTTGACCATTTGAAACGTCTGTCAACAAATAAACTCCTTTTTGATTTTGAAGTGCTGTTTTCCAATTGTCCTTTTCTAAAACTCTCTGCAATTCGTGCCAAGTAATATTTACATTTTCATAACCTGGGAATATGTCATTATCAAACTTGTCTGGTAATATTTGCGAGATTTCACAATCATCAATTACCGATTTAGCTTTTCGAATCATTGTTTGAGCTTTATTGTCAAATTTTATTATTACTCGTCCAAAATACTTTTCATATTCAGTCATAGTTTCATATTCATATCCAACACCATTTAGAATATTTAAGTCTTTTGTTATTCTGCCGATATGAAATAATAACCACAAATTCTCTTTTGGTTTAATTTTTACAAAACCAACTGTGATTTGTCCTTCTTTGTAGGATTTTCTTTTATTGTAATTCCAATACTGTCCTTCAAGCATTGTCGATATGTCGCCATTTTTAAAAAGCTCAATTGGATTCCAATTTTGCTCAAACATCAAATTGAATCTGATTTTTACATTATCTAAGTTATCAAGTCTTAGAATATCATTAAGTTTTATTGTTTCCATTTTCTATACTCAATATTTTTTGTAGTTACATTTTTCACCCTTGCCCATAACGTTTTATTTATGCAATAAATATAAAACATTCATATTAACCAACTTTTTTTACAAATATACAAAATATTTTTAAATAAATATACAAAAATTTTATATACAAACTCAATTTGTTATGATGTCTGTTAAAAAACCAATTAAAGGAAGTTTGAATGGTCATTGATAGAACCAATATAATATTTTATTTACTATTTGACTGTTAAATCTTAACCACAAAGTTCACAAAGAAGGCACAAAGAACACTGAGCAAAATGTCTGAACTGGGATTTGTGGGATTAAATGATTTAAGGATTTTGTCTTTATTAGGGCTAAAGCCCATTCCTCTTTCTTTGTCATACCCTGACCTAAAGGTCAGGGTTAATAACTATCACTTTACTATCTGACCTAAATGTCGAATATAATTGGGCGTATGGTAATACACCCCTACGATGCGTTTTTTGAGATAATACCTCTTTCTATCTTACTTTGCTATCTAACTCACACTTTCAATAACCACGACCTTTAGGTCGTGGACTTAATAAATATATTGATCGGGCTTTAGCCCTGATAATTCTTAATGACTCTGAACTAAATGGCAGGGGTAATATTTAGCACTTTGTGAACTTTGTGTAATATCTTAGTGTACTTTGTGGTAAAATAATTAATACACAATAAACGTTATAGAACCAAAATTTTTAATATTTTTGTATAAAACTTTTTATTTATGACTTTTTTATTTCCCGAAAGATTGTGGTTTTTATTTCTTTTACTTATACCACTGATTATTCACCTTTTTGATTTTAGAAAAACGATAAAAGCATATTTCCCTCATATTAGAATATTGAGAGAATTAACTGAAAAGACTAAAAGAGAACAAACTCTTAAAAGATGGATACTATTTGCTATCAGATTTTTGGCTTTTGCTTTTATAATATTAGCTTTTTGTATGCCAGTGAGAAAAAATGAAATCTCAAATATAGCTAGCGGAGATAAACTATTGATAGCCATAGACAATAGCCTGAGTATGAGATATCAAAGCGGTAGCTATACTTTGCTACAACAAGCTAAAAATTCTGCTAAAGAAGCCATCAATAATCAATCAGCATCTACTCTCATCGGCATTATGCCATTATCTAGCACCATAAAACCAAATTTTCATCTAAAAAATGAAAGCACCCAATTCATAGATTCTATTTCATACAGTCCATCATTTATAGACCAATGCAAAACTATTTTTCATACACTAAACAATTCAACTGCTAAATCTATTATCCTATTCAGCGATTTTCAAAAATCAGATTTTCCGAGTGATTTTTTTCAATTATTAGATAGTATTAATGCCAATATTTATCTAATGCCAATAGAAGCGCCAAAGATTAATAATATCTCGATAGATAGTGTGTTTTTAGGCTCTCCAGTAGTTGTTAAAAATTCGCAAGGTAGTTTATATGTTAAATTAAATAATAATAGCGATATAGCAGAAGATGGAGTAAAAATAGATGTTTACCTCAATAATAAATCTGTCGGTTCAGTAGTTACTAATCTACCAGCAAATACACAGACAACAGAAGAAATCAGCTTTCCTATAGGAGAAAATAATTATTTGACGGGCAAAGTAAGCACAGTAGATAATGGATATGATTTTGATAATAATTTATTTTTTTCTATACTTATTCCTTCGGATATTAGAGTATATCATTGCTATGAGAATGATTATAAAACATTAATACCTAACATTTTTATTGGAGATAGCTTGTTTAATTATCAAAAAATAAATTTAGATGCTCTAAGCAATACAAATGGACAACCTGCTTTTTATATATTAGAAAGTCTAAATAATATATCTCCCGATGCTTTTAATAATTTATTAAAAAAAGTACAAGAAGGCTCAGCTGCATTTATAGTGCCACCAACAAATAATGCAAATTATTTGAATTCACTGCTATCAAAAATAAATATCAATATTGGCAATGCATTGGATGAACAATCATTAAGAATAGAAAATATATCTTTTTCATTACCATTTTTCAAAGGAATGTTTACCAGCCCACCAAGGGACTATGACTATCCACTTGTAAATAAATATTATCATTTATCAAAGTCTATAGGAAATAATTTACTTTCACTGACTAATGGAGATCCTTTTTTAAAACAAATCAATTACGGTAAAGGGTATATATATATTGTAGCTTCTCCATTACAGAAAGAATTTACTTCATTAGTACAACATCAATTATTTGTTCCTATATTACTACAAATGGCTTTTAGCTCTACACAAGCAATGGACTTATATTACTTCACGAATCAATCTGCAGGAATACCTTTGCCAATAAACATAAGCGCTAATGGAGATGTTTTAGAAAACAATAAATCTATCTATCTGATAGATCCAATAAATAATACTAGCTATATACCATACATAACACAAGGAGAAAGAGCAATGTTATTTTTTAATAATGCTATCCAAAGAGCAGAAATTTACAATCTAACAATTGGAGATGATAAAATCCCTATAGCATTTAATTATCCACGCAATGAGTCAAGACCGATTTTCTGGACGCGAAATGAATTAGATAGCTTAACTAAAAATTCGACAAATATTACTATTGGTAGATATCCGATTACATATGGAGGCTCAAATATTGCAGTAAATCCGAGCAAATTACCGTTATGGATATTATTTATCATATTGACAATAGCATTATTAATCACAGAAATAATACTATTAAGGATCTGGAAGAATAGGATATAAAAGGGAATGAATCAAGGTGCAGTAATTTTATAAAAATGAATTTTATTTATTATTAAACAGTTGAATATTAACCGCAAAGCTCTCAAAGAAGGCACAAAGGACACAGAGAACGATGTCTGAACTGGGATTTGCGGGATTAAAGGATTTGTAGGATTTTGTCTTTTTCAGGGCTAAAGCCCATTCCTCTTTTTTTCCATACCCTGACCTAAAGGTCAGGGTTAATATGTAGTTCTTTGTGAACTTTGTGTAATATCTTGGTGTTCTTTGTGGTAAAATAATAACCTAAATAATTAAAAAATAGTTATTTTTTTGTAACAATCTAAAATGTTTTTACCCACAATAAACGTTATAGAACCTTATTATTTATAACATAGGATTTGGTAACTTCATTA
>JAVEPM010000134.1:0-5739 GCA_034008115.1 Methanolobus sp. | reverse complement strand
GCAAGGTTGTCATTATAACAGTTCCGCATAAACGAGCCGTCGGGGTCATGGCCAAGCCACCACGCAATCCATAAACTACAAGTCCTACTTTTCCCAGCGCGAGGAAAGAAAGAGATAAGCACCTTTTTCAATTCGCCAATAGTAACTCGCCTGAGAATCTCTGAAAGCTCTATGAGCGGTATTTTCTCATCTGTATAGAAGTCGGGATATAAGTATTTCAAGAACTCCCAAAAGCCGTATTCAGCGTGTGGCGAGAACTTTAACTGAAGCTCATCGCATTTCTGTCGCTCTCTGCGTTGCTTCTCAAGGATAAACTCCTCTTGCGTGAAAGTAAGGTCAGACATTAACTCTCCACTTCTTCATAATCTGTCTCTATCGCCTGTGCGCCACCATTTTTAATCTGATACTCAACTTGCTTGAAGTCCTCATCGGATAATTCCTGTAACTTGACACTCTTATTATCTGCCTGCTTATTCGCCAACTCCAACTTAACGAGTATCTCCTTCGCCCCTTCGCCACCAGCAATTTTCTGAAGCACGTCAACAATCTTGGTGATATCAGACATCTTAACCTGCTTACGCATAGACAGCGGTCTACTGTTAGCAATATCATCGGCCTGCACCTTATCTATATAATCCAGCTCTCTATTGATTATCTTAAATGCCTTTAAGCCCATGTTATTGAGAACCTTCACAAAGTTCTTAACGGAGCTCTTTGCCTCGCTGGTCGCTATGTCCTCTTGAATCTGCTGCTTCTTCTCAATGTAAGATTGCCGCTGTTGAATCCAAGACTTGCCCCGGTTAATCGGGTCGTTTAAGTCATTAGCCTTAGACAGAATCAGTGGCTTGGAAATTCTATGAATCTTGGCAATCTCATCAAACGAGGGATAGCTGGGATTCAGGACATAATCAGCCCTGATTTTATCCCAGTCTATCGTCTTTATGTTAGCCATTATTCTTTGCGATTATCCCAATATTCTTCAAGTATTCCGAAAATTTCTGCAAGTATTAGCGCAACAAGCCCAATAATTCTAATCCAAGACTTTATCATGCTTGCATGAAAATGATTCAACTTATTTTCCAAACAACGAGAGAGCTTCATTTCTTGCCTCTATTTCTTGAAATACACCACGAATTGCATTGGTTACCATTATAGAGTTCTGTTTTTCAACTCCTCGACTTATCATACAAAAATGTTGGGCTTCACAAACAACCATTGCTCCAAGTGGGTTAAGATTCTCCATTATTGTGTCTGCAATCTGCGAAACAAGTCTTTCCTGTATTTGAAGCCTGCGCGAATATACTTCTACAAGTCTTGCGAGCTTAGAGATTCCAACAACCTTGCCATCTGGGATATATGCAATGTGCATCTTACCAAAAAATGGCAAAAAATGATGTTCACAAGTAGAATAAAATTCTATATTTTTTAATATCACCATTTCACTGCAAGAGCCATCCTTGAATACCTTGAGTATGTCTTTGGGGTTTTGTTTATACCCACCAAAAAGTTTCTCCCATGATTTTCTGATTCTTTTAGGGGTTTCTATTAACCCTTCTCTGTTGGAATCGTCACCAACATAGTCTAAGATGCCTTTTAGCGCACATTCAATAGATTGTGTATCTGTACAGATAGTTTCCATTTTGGATTCTCCTTTATTAGTTTTAAGCAATAATCTAAGTTTTCTTTCGATAGTTTCTTGTCATTAAAAATTGGACTTAGGAAATAATTGTCTGCCGGGGGAAGAGTAGATGTGTCTGGCACAATATCCCCGCTTTTTATAGCATATCTGATTTCATTGGCAAAATCAATATTTTGCACAAGAACATCCTGGCTTACCTTGGGGCTTACTGACACATAAGATATTAATGAAGGCACTTTATTTGTACCATTTGTTTCGATGCAATTGAAGTATTTGTCAAAATATCTCAGTATATCATTTGTTAGCTGGAGGGTTGGTTCGCCTCCTGTCCAAACAATCATATCAGAACAATAACTCTTCAACTCTTCAAGCACATCTTTAATTGACATGTCCTTGCCAATATCCCATTTGGTATCACAAAATGAACAGTTCATGTTGCATCCAGCCAATCTGATAAATACACAATTTCTACCAGTATTTGCGCCTTCGCCTTGAATTGACTGAAAAATCTCGACAACCTTAATTTTCTGGTTCATAAATGCACCTTGTCTTTTGGGTTTCACTCAATGCTACTGCAGATAGACTCGGGAACTGTTTTTTGAACAACCAAAAGATTTCTTTAGACATGTTTTCTACGGTTGTATTACATTTGAATACTTCATTCAGGTGCTTGTGGTCAAGAACATTGTCTACAAACTCTTTTATCGGTTGAAGACTTCTATAGTCAACAACAAAGCCGATTTCATCTGGCTCGCCTTTAAGGTACACAGTAAGAATGTAATTATGTCCATGCAACCTTGAGCATGGGTGATTCTTGGGAAGTCCATTCAGAACGTGACTTGCCGAGAAATGAAATTCTTTTGATATTGTCATCATTGCTCATACTCCGTCAAATCTTGAATTCCAGCAACCTCAAAAGCTTTTTTTCTGTTTATACATGCCTCGCAAATGCCACATTGTTTTTCTTTTGACAAATAACAACTCCATGTTATAGGCAATATATCTGGTCTAATCTCATTTGCTTTTTTAATTATATCTTTCTTTGTCATTCCAAGAATCGATGCAGAAACCACCTTAACAAGCTTGTCTGACTTAAATTTGCCGAGAGCACTTGCAATCTCGAATGCTTTAAAGAAATCTGGAGAAGAATCTGGATACATCATTTCTCCATCTTTTATCTGTATGTCGTTTAAGTGAGAACCAAGAACTATCTCATCAAAATTGTTTGTAGAAGCATATATCATAGATATTTGACAAAATAAGGCATTTCTTAGAGGAACAACGACACTTTGTTCATAACAATTTTCTACGTCAACAATATCACTTGTTAATTGATTTTTGCCAAATATTTGATTCATTGTGGACAAATCAATTTTTGTCAATTTACAGAAAAGCATCTTTGCGACTTTTTCGCATATTTCTATTTCTTTTGATGCTTTCTGTCCATAATTGAAATTGATTAATTCTATGTCATTTTCAAGTGACTCAATTATTGCCATAGCAACAGAGTCTATTCCACCGGAACAAATTATTAGTTTCTTCATTTTTTTCTCCTATTATAAGTGTGTTTCTGCATAATTACTGAACAACAGCCATTGATTAAAGTTGTGCCAAGCCAACTTATAAATGTCTTTTATTCTATGTTCTTTCTTATGAATATTCACTACTTTGCCACCCTCATACATATTTAGGTGACCGTATCTAACGCCAGATAGCCAAGAACTGCTATCGACTGAATAAAACTTCAGTTTCTTTAACCAATTAAAGTTGGTGAAACCAAGCCCATGAACTTTCGTATTTTCTTTTTGTGCATCTGATATGAATTTTTCTACTAAATAATATTTTGAGGCATCCAGATTGTCTGTAAGAAATGCACCAAAACATACATAATCATAGTCTCTACATATTTCAAGCCACTTATCGTATCCACGATTTGTGTGCCAGACAGGCATAGATTTCCATCCTACCTGTGTTTCAAGACTGCGCCTTAATCTTTCTGTTTCTTTTAGCCCAATCATCTTGTCTACATCAACTTCAACATAATTTCTTATTCTCCTTTCTCTAACTAACTTTGCATAATCGTAAACATATTTATCCCAATCAACTCCTTCTGTTTTTTTGCCATTAAGATAAGAAAAGATACCGCTATCAAGAATAAAGTCTTTATACCTTTCAATAGGGTCGTCTTTTTTAATGACAAGATAACTTTCCAGTCTATAGAAATTATAGAAGTTTCTTGGTTGCCAGCAAAAATTACCTATTCCTGCAAGATATATTTTCAAGACGTTTCCTCGTAAATATTCTTACCGCAATGTGGACATAACAACTCTTTATCTTTTTGCTCTGTATCTGTCTTTTCCTCACTGAAGAAAGAGTCAATATCTATATCTTCTTTGTCAATGATACCAGAAAGATATTCTTCGCTAAACGGCATAGTTAATGAGATGTCAGAAAAATCAAACTCATTACTTATCTCAAGCAATATATTTTCCAGCTTAGAAACATTACTTGGAAACTTCGTTTCATTTGTTTCAATAGCAATTCGTTGAGCAGACGCATCCGAAATTTTACCAAGATTAAATGAGTGAATGGACTCAAACCCAAGCTCTTTTAATACATCCAGTCTGTGATTACCGTTAACTACTTCATAGAACCCTGTCTCAAGTTCACGCACAATGATGTTCTCAATCTGCCCGTTGCGTTTGATATTGTTTGCCAGCTTTTCGGCAAGCTCCTGATTGTTTTCCTTGTAATTCCAGTGAGCCTTAACCAGCTTGTCTATTGGTATCTCGCAAAATCCTTTATTCATGACTACTCCTATCGCTTAAGTCTGTTATTGCCTCGCCTATGTTAACCGTGAGATTCCTGTTTGACTTCTTAAAGTATACAAGATTCTTATCCTCTTGGTTATTTTCCTCTTCAAATAATTGTAGTAGCCAATCAAAATCGTCAGGTGTTTTATTTCCTTCCCTGATATATTCTGGATTGGCAAAGTAAAACTCCTTCCCCTTGCCACGCATAATCATGATAGCGTTGATTGAGAGCAATTCCTTAATCGCCATCGACAACTCTTGCATGGTCAGGTTAGCATATGCGCATAAGTCCACGCTATTCATGGGCTTACCGTTAACTTCAAGCCTATTAGTATCGGGGTTTAGGCAACCAAGCATCAGTGCAAACAGGTAGCTGCCCGTCCTATATTTATCAAATAGTCCTTTTTCGTATATCTCAATCATGGTGACAAGATAAAATAATGCACAAATTAAGTCAATATATATTTCAAGCCCAATTTTCGTAAAGACTAATTTGTGCCGCTGGGGCTTAAGTTATTGATACTCAAGGACTTAGACAGGTAAGATTTTTAGACCAAAGTATAAATTGGGTTTTGGGGACTGTATATTAAGCTTACACAACAACTTGAAACTTTACTACTCAACTTTAGGGCAGCATTAAATTAGTGCTATTCAATCCATAGAACCATTTCTCTCAGAACAACTTAGCCCTGGTCAGGTTAAATAGCTAAATAACAGCACGCACAACACACTTAAAAGCACACAACCAACCACGAAAAAACTTTATATAATGCTAACAGGAAACCATGGCGCCCCAAAAAAAATCAAACTTTACCACAGAAAAACCAGACAAGACACAGCGAATGAAAGCCATGATGCCATGAAAGCAACTAAAAGTGTATAGAAACGTATGGAAGTGCATAGAAATGTGCATAGAAGTGTGTAGAAACGTATAAAAGTGTGTTAACGTGCGCAGCACGGTCAAAAATTACCAAGCAACTTTTCATATTTTCTTTTTCTTTCCCGGGGCGATTAGGTTTGCCTGCGATTTGCATTGAGAGTGTTATCTCCTGCGATATTGATATTCAGTTTGCGTCGTTCTTCGCATAGTTTGCTTACCCCAGAGCTCATTATTCCTGCGTTCTTCGCATCGACAACTCGCTCCAGAGCTACTTGCATTGAGTATATATACATATCTGCTTCTGCTTGTGCAAAAGTAAAACGGGTAGGATACTCTATATAGAATAAGACTAAGTAAGAATACATTTATGTTGTGCTTATTATATATATCAATTAGAATAGTTGGTC
>JAVEPM010000028.1:0-35962 GCA_034008115.1 Methanolobus sp. | reverse complement strand
CAGCAGGAAGTCGCCAAAGAACTGGACATGGCACCTTCGGCTGTTTCACAATACCTCTCCAAGAAAAGAGGTTATCGCATAGTATTTGATGAAAATATCAAAAGATCCATACGCACTCTGGCAGGAGATATGAAGGCCGATGCTGTGGATGATCTGGCAGGAAGGATATGCGATATATGCAAGCAATTGCGCGAGGATGGCCAACAATGTATGAATAACACAGGTAGGGCATAATATTGTGCAATCGCTTTCATTGAGGATCCTACATGACAGACCTGGTGAGGATATGAGATGATTTTTCCCATCCTTACAGAATATCCTATATGTATAGTGCCACAGCAGCCTTTATCCGGAGCAAACTCAGCTCCACAAATTATTTATATCCATTGATATATAAATTTGAACAAGCAGTTTTCAAAAGGAGATAATAATGACAGGAAATAATATTACAGAAGCTTTAAAGGACATGGCCTTTAAGCTTGGTGCTGACTTTATAGGTATTGTTGATAGGTCCTGTTTTGAAAATTCAGATTACACTGGAAATAAGCCACAGGATGTAATGGAAAGTCTGCAGTCAGTAATAGTCCTGGGAGTGTCTGTGCCACGGGGAGCTTTTGAAACCTTGCCAAAGGGCAGAGGTGAATATACAAACACACTTATGGCAGCGACAGCCACATTGAGGATCATTGCATTTCAACTGGCCAAATTTATTGAAAATAAAGGCTATATGGCAACGATCGCTCCAAGTGAAGGGAGTGAGTATGGCTACTGGTATGCTGACCGTGAGACTCTAAAAGCTGATCTATCTTTCAAATATGCTGCATATCAGGCAGGAATTGGAAATTTTGGCTTGAACCATCTTCTTATCACAAAGGATTTTGGACCAAAAGTACGCATGACTGCTATACTGACAAATGCTCCATTTGATCCAAACGAAAAGACAGAATTGCCATTTATCAACGATGCATGCAGTAAGTGTATGAAGTGCATCGAGATATGTCCGGTTGATGCCCTCACAGAAGAAGGGACCATTCACAAGAAAAAATGCGCTGAGTATATGTTCAATGCTCTTGGTGGACTTAGATGTGGGCTCTGCATCAAAGTATGTCCTCTGAATGAGTTTTGATTATTCAAAACGTAATAATCCATATGATGAAGCTTAAATATGCTTCATCATGACCAATTCATTTTGTTTTTCAGAGTTTACAAATTTTGGATAACCACAATTGAAATGAGCTACAGTTTACGCATCAACTTTCTTTACTTTACTTAGCCCAAGTTTGTTTAATTCCCTTTTCATAAAAACTGCAGCTACAACAAATCCAAGAAAATCGGATATCGGGAATGATAACCATATACCTGTCAGACCCAGATCCATGAATAATGGTAGTATTATTACAAGAGGTGGCAGGAAAAGCACCTGTCTTGAAAGTGTTGCTGCAGTTGCTTGTTTTGACTTTCCCAAAGACTGGAGCAGGGCTGTGGCTACTATCTGAATTCCTATTACGGGCATCATGAGGAATATAATCTTTATTGCCGGTACTCCTATGGCTATCAGTTCAGCATCAGTGGTAAATATTCCGAATATCTGCTTTGGAAACAGGAAAACAATAACAAGGCTAATCATACTTATTCCAAACACAATATAATTTGCAACAGAGACTGTTTCTTTGACCCTCTCAAAATTATTAGCACCATAGTTGAAACCGAGTATGGGCATTATTCCATGCTTGATGCCTATAATTGGCATCACTAAAATCATGAATCCCTTCATGCCAATACCAAAAGCAGCTATTGCTATATCTCCTCCATACACAAGGAGACTCTGATTCAAAAGAATAGAGATCAGGCTTTCCACTGCATTGAAAATAAATTCGGACATGCCTACGCTTATTATCTCCATTGAAATGCCGGTATCAGGCAACATATATTCCGGTTTAAACGCCACCATGTTAATGTTGCCTCTATAATAGTAAATTATCATTAGAGAGCTGACTATTTGAGAGATGACTGTTGCAATGGCAGCACCCATAACGCCCATATTTAACTCGAATATAAAGATAGGATCGAGTATTATATTTACAACGGCTGAGATTATCATGATGTTCATGGCAAATTTTGCATTGCCTTCTGCCCTTATGGCGTTGCTCATGGCTGCAGAAAATGTAAAAAATATAGTTCCTATGAGGATATACTTCGTATAATCTCTTGCAAATGGTAGCACATTCTCGGAGGCTCCAAATAACCTTAACATAGGGTCAATGAGTAATAACCCCAATGCCGTAAAGGTCACACTTGATATGATTACCATTGTGATCATATTCGCCAGGGTTCTCTCAGCCTTGTCGGAGTCACCCATCCCCAATCTTCTCGAGATGACAGATGCTCCTCCAATACCTATTCCCAAGGCTATTGCCATCATAAGTATCTGTACAGAGAATGCCACGGAAATCCCTGCAATTCCAAGGGCACTATCAGCTCCCAGTCCCCTGCCTACAAATATAGTGTCCACAAGATTATAGAACGCCTGTACAAGCAGTCCTATAATTGCAGGTGATGAAAGCTTGAAGATGAGTTTTCTTATGCCTTCAGTTGCAAGCATGTCTGATCTTTCATTTATCATATGATTCTATCCTGATAACAATGAGCAGCTAAGTGAATAGTCCACAGTATTTATATTTAGGAATAGTTTTTTTAAATAAATAATATTGAAATAAATCTCTATAGTACATTTTTTAGATTTGATAGTTTTAAATCATGAATGCTTAAATCTAAAAAGCATGCCTGTTATGCATTTTTAAACAACTTAAACCTTTTTCTTTTTCAGATGGTCTATCTGATCGTGCATGTATTGTATCAATTCTTCAAATCGTTTTAGTTCTGCAAGATAATTTTCATATGTGCACAGTTTAATTTTTTCTTCCTGTGTAATGGCATTGCTTCTGTATTCTTCTATAAGAGGAGACATTTTTGTTTTTGCAATTTCTAACTCTGTTGCAAACCCATTTCTTATCTGACTGGCAAAAGCATCTAAGAGGTCCTTTTCCATGAGCAGATATGTTTTGCGGGATCCGGGTTTATGTATCCTTTTTATACTCCAGAAATGCTCAATATTTTTTATCTTAAGACTGATGGAGGCAAGACTGTATCCGGTCCTCTCTGTCAGTTCCTCCATGCTTATTTCACTGGACTCAAAGTTAAGTATTGATAGAATTTGTGCAGTAGGATTGTCAACTCCGTACCCTTTGAAAATCTCATAGCCAATGTCAATTATCTTTTTCTCAATCTCACTCATTTTTTCCCTCTATGAGTTTGAATGTTTCCTTTTTAAGTATTGGATGCTGCATGATTATGCAGACACCAATTTTAAACCACCAATGCCAACAGCAATCATTCCTATGAAAAATATCCTGGGTAAGTTCATTGATTCATTGAAAAGGAATATTCCCAGTATTGTTGTCCCGATAATTCCAATACCTGTCCATACTGCATAAGCAGTCCCAACCGGTAATGTCCTCAATGATTTTTCCAATAGAAGCATGCTTATAATCAGAGTAACTATTGTAAAGGCCACCGGATAAAATTTGGTTAAACCGTCACTATATTTCAGTCCGATTGCCCACCCGGTTTCAAATATTCCTGCAATTAATAAATAGATCCATTCCATAAGTTTACCTTTTAGTGTTTTTAATAGATATTAAAAGCTAATTCATATATTCTATATTTATAAATGTTGGTACGAAAATCTTCAGAAAAACATTTCACATTTGACAAGGAGAACATTGCAAACTCCAGGCAAACACAGACCATTTCACCTGGCATCCTAAGCAACATTAAAATTAAACGTAACTATTCAGCCTGATAAAAACGCTATCTATAACAATCTTGACAAAAAGTTGAAATGTAAATTTCAGTATGGACATTTATTTTGATTGTTACTATTGATTGCTTTTTTGATTGTTAGTGGGCAGATATCTTCATTTCGATGAAATCAGCACCAATAGGCAGATTGTGCTAGGCTGAATAGTTATAATTAAACTTAATCAACAATCCATCTAGCACTATAATTTATATTCAATGAGAAACATGCAAATCGTTATACTCAAATAATGGACCTGTAGTGTAGTGGATATCACTTTAGCTTCCGGAGCTTAGAACCCGGGTTCGATTCCCGGCAGGTTCGTACATATTATCAATGGCCAGATAATTTTAAAACATTCTACAAAAAGAAAAAACTACAGATTTCTTTGGCGACCAGCCGATTTTTCTTACTGACACTTTTTGACAATGAAGGAAGATACGACAATTCAAGCATCGTAAGTTCTGATCAGATAAAACCATAGAACAGGAAGAAACTTCAATTAAAATTTAAGAGGGGATGAACTGGCAGCATTCACCCTAAAAATTGAACATTTGATCTTTTAATCAATTTTTTAATGTTAATATTTCAATGTTAATCTTTTAATGTTAATCTTTTAATGTTAATCTTTTAATGTTAATATTTTACCGTATGCGTATGAAAGCCTGCCCGCATGATGAATAAAATCCGTCTTTTGCTTTTTGTGGAGAGGATGACTCATCAGTTACTGGCATCTGCAAGTGTATATCCGTATCATTTTTCTGTATCGATCGCATTTCTTTAACCATTATTTACCCTCATTGCTCAAAGTTTATTAATTCAATAGACAATATAATATATTATCCTCTTCTATATAAACATTCTTTAATGAGTTCGTTAATTAGAAATCAGCACAAAAGCATATTCTTTATTATATTTCTTTTTTTCTACAGGTGTGCAAAAGCATAACTATAATTAATGCCATATATGATTAAGAAGTTATTTTTAACAAAAATAAAAATTTTAAATGGAGAGTGAGTGTATGAAAAAAATACTAGTCATATTAATGCTGTTGTTGGCGATAATGATGCCAGTTGCAAGTGCGGACATAGTTGATGACATCAGCCTTAAGGTCAACGAATACAATGAGAATGCCGAATACCTGCCATCTTCCCTTAAATCCCTTCTGGGGAATGAGCTTATCAATCTTGTAATCGTCACTGACGATGGAGATAAGCTCTACACAAAAGCAATCACCGAAGACGGTTACATCACTAGCTTTGAAGAAGTTGATAAAAACGACGATTTTGATGCAACAATGGTCGTAGGTGCAAATGAAGCTACAATAAGAAGCGTTCTCAGGTCATCAGACCCGTTGACTGAGTTCATTGCCGCAAAGGACAACGGAGAGATAATTATCGAGCCAGTAGGTTTTGTAAATACTGTCAAATACACCGTTGCAAATGTGGTAATGAAAGTATCACAGTTTTTTGGTTTTTAATGATAAAGTCATTATAAGCAACATCAAGCAATTGTATATGGATGTTTTAGTTTCCCATCCACTTTTTTAATTTTTAGAACAATTTAGTGATTTCTCTTAATTTATAGGTAATTTTCATAATATGGTATAAATATGTCTAATGATATGCCTGTCTTAGGTATACTTGCCTGCGGGATGCTTGAGGATGAACTCGTGCATGTTCTCTCAAACGATCCTAAGATCAAACAATTGTTTGTACTAGATAATGCGAACAGTTTAGGTTTCATAAGGCGGCTCAAGTCTGCAGATCTAAAACCACTGGTATCCCATCTGATAGATTTTATTCTCTAGATCAGATAGCAATAACAAAACACCTTCAAGTCTTAAGATGCTATTTTCAAAACTTTCATTCTTTAAGAAAAGCTATGATGTTATAAATGGAAAGAATTTTGACAGGGATACATCTGAATTTGCAAAAACCTATGATATGGAAATTATCAATGTTGATGGCACTATGAAAATAGCAATCGATGTTTATTGGGTGCAAAAGCTGATATTTGTAAAACTTGCCAAAAAGATAAGTACACCAGCCGGGATTCGAACCCGGGTTCGAGCGTTGGCAACGCCCGGTGATAACCACTACACTACTGGTGTTCTTCGTTTAGATGCCCAGACCCGGACTCGAACCGGGGACAACTGCCTCTTCAGGGCAGCGCTCTCCCAAACTGAGCTACCTGGGCATGATGACCCAAAGCATCTAAATGTTGCTTTTAGATTTAAACATAACTGTTTGTGGTGGGCCCGCGGAGAGTCGAACTCCGGACCTCCGCCATGTCAAGGCGACGTCATAACCAGCTAGACCACGAGCCCATTGAACAGTTAGCGAATATCTGTAAACATCTTGCAGCTTAATAATATTTGATGCTATTATCGCATGCCTTGACGCTTATCAGCAACTCTCTTAATGCATAATAGATAATAAACCTTTTGGGTAAACCAGTCGTTCCGAATGACCTTAGTTCCGATTAACTGCTCTTTTTACAAACCGCAAAGCTTATGCTATACAATTACAATGATTTTACCAAAAACACTTTTTCTAAAAACATGGAATTGTTGTATGTGAACAACAACAATAGCTCCATGAATTTCGAAAACACTGCCATCTATCATCAGATCTGAGAAGCCTATGATAGAATTAAGTGGTGTGCGCAATTCATGACTCATAGTAGCAAGGAAATCACCCTTAGAATGGTTAGCAGACTCAGCCATCATTTTTGCATCTATCAGATTCTTTTCCACTTTTTTCTTTCAGAGATGTTACGAAGAATTACCAGAATTGCTGGCCTTCCGGCAAAATCAATCGTATAATTTGAAATTTCCATCGGCATATTAGTTCCCTGACTGGAAATTATATCGATCTCATAAATAGTGGATGAAGACTTCCCTTCCAATCTATCTTTATAATTCTGGTAACTATTCAGCCTGATAAAAACGCTATCTATAACAATCTTGACAAAAAGTTGAAATGTAATTTCATTATGAACATTTATTTTGATTGTTACTATTGATTGCTTTTTTGATTGTTAGTGGGCAGACATCTCCATTTCGATGAAATCAGTACCAATTGGCAGATTGTGCTAGGCTGAATAGTTACTTAAAATCTTCGACAGAAACAATTGTTTGTTACAGGGTGATATAATGTTCCCTATAAAAAAGAGTTTGTGCTGTCAATGACAGCAAAAAATAAAAAATATTATGCAAGTCTCTTTAGTTTTTCAATGTTGTTGAAGACATGTCTGCTTTCAAGAAGGATCTCTTGTTCTATACTATGGACTATATGCTCAAGTGGGGTAACAAGTCTGTAGAGTTTAACTGGTCTGCCTTTTCCTTCGTTTTTCTTTTCTTCTCTTATGTCCACCCAGTTATTATCTTTGAGGTATCTCATTGCAATACTAACTTCAGGTTGCCTGAGGTTGGAGTTCTTCTCTATCTCGCGTGAGGTGATCTCTTCCCCACAAGAAAGACAGGCAAGGGTTAAGGCTACAGTTCTGTTTATGTCTAATTTTCTGAGCAACTCTACGATCTCATATTCTTTTTCGCTCATTCCACTGGGTTTTTTATCTCTCATGTAAAATCACCTGATTCTGTGCAATAAATCTCGTTTTTCTTTTTTGACTTTCTGCCAATAAAAATACAACATTAGCTAACGCTTGTACAATGGTGTTTTTTGAAACTCACATTCCGCAGGTATAATTCCATTTTGAACAATTTTGCATGATAGCGTTTTTCAAACATAATTAATATCAATCTTATTTTTATATATTCAGGAAAAGCTTGTTTTGGTTGCATTCTTATTGAACAAGCAGAACATATTTTCCAGAGCATATAATCAAAATCATTACCAAGCAAAATGATGAACTTTTATTGTCGACCTGCGGAATGTGAGTTGAAAGGCTTGTCCTTTTCTTTGAAAGGTTAATTTTGTAATTTTTGTACTTGATAACATGTACTATCATACTACTCTGTAATATATTAACATTTATTATAATAGAATATTAAGTCTGTAACATCTATTTTTTATAATATATCATTGGCTGTGTATTGGACAGAAAACCAGAACTTTAATTAAAATAAGCATGAATCGAAGTACATCACTGTGCTCAGCAGCACAATAATAAGAATAACAATAATAAAAAGGTAGTTGATCAACTAAAAAACAGTAGATTAATTATAATAATTTAGTCGATTAAAATTAGAAAAGGTAAGTGTGAATGGTGGGCCCGATGAGATTCGAACTCATGGCCTCACGGTTATCAGCCGTGCGCTCTACCTAGCTAAGCTACGGGCCCATACTGCTTATGTTTCACGCAACCTTCATCACGCGACACTCCAAATACGCACACAGGTACTTTAATATTTCGCTTGAAAACAGAAAGCAACCCTCAATTTTTTTAATATGAGGGTAACCCATACAAGTTTGCAGCGATAGATTTATGTCAGATAATGTGATATGTGATTTGATATTTCGGGCTGGTAGATCAGGGGAAGATCGCTACCTTGGCATGGTAGAGGCCTCGGGTTCAATTCCCGACCAGTCCATTAAACTATTTTTAGAGTCATATTTTTTATTCAACATTTGATTCTGAAAAAAAATGCTATAAGAGGAGCAAAAGCTGTTCAAAGGAAAAAAAGGCATGGATTTGAAAAGAGCACCCGTGATAACAGGGTATGATAACTCTACGGAGCTTCAATAAAAAATACGGAATTGTTAATAAATAGTAGTTATATATGATAAGAACCTATATTCTTTATAAACTGCCCAAATGTAAGAGTTCCAGTCACAAAAAGAATGGTATGGCTACTGGCCGCCAGCGCTACAAATGTCATGATTGCGGATATAACTATTCAGTGCAACTAAAATCAACTGTCAGTACCGATTCTGTTAAACGGCAGGCTTTACAACTTTATCTTGAAGGATTAGGATTTCGTTCAATTGGCTGTTTTTTAGGAGTTAGTCATGTTTCTGTGTATAACTGGATAAAGAAATTCGGCCAGGAATTAGAGGAGTTAAAGAGTGAAAATAAGATATCGATCGTTGAATTAGACGAGATGCACACTTATATCGGGAACAAAAATAAATATTGCTGGATCCGGATTGCTGTTGATAGAGATGGAAAAAATTTCATCGACTGCTCTTTTGCTAACAGGGGACGAAAACAGGACAAAAGCTCTGGAAAAAGATAAAGAACAAAGAGATTAGAAGTGATGACCGACCACTGGAAGGCATATGCAGAATTTATTCCAAAAAACATTCATACCCGAACAAAAGCTGAAACATATACTGTTGAAGGTTATAACAGTATATTCAGGCACTTTCTGGCAAGGTTGAGAAGAAAGACAAAGTGTTATACCAAAAGTCTTGAAATGTTTAAATATTCTGTTCTTCTCTTAATGAAGTACATGAATAAAGAAATAGATATGTTTAATTAACAATACCAACTCTTTTAACTAGTACGATAGCATGAAGATTGAACCAAACAAAAAGCTTTAAAACTGTGTTGCATATCATGGTGCACTGTGGCGCATATATACATCAGGAGGGGGATTGAAATTGGTATTGAACTACAGCAACCTAAAAACAACAATTGACAAAAACAAAATAGCAGGGAACCTTTTCAGGATTTGCCGTATCAGACCGTAATGTGATGCATCCTGCGGTAATAGGAATTGCATATATGGCTGCCTTATTTCAGTGCCGCCTCTTTCCTTGGAGGCGGAGGATACGGACTCATTGCCTGTCTTCCATGGGTTATCTGGGGAGTTTTCTTCCACGTAGCATTTGCCTGTCTGCATTTATCATTGCACCCAAAATATGGATGTTCTCTCAGAAATACGATGCCAGGACCATTCCACAGCTACTGGAGTGCAGGTACGATTCACAGAAAGGTAAAGTCTTGCTTGCAGGAATTATGCTTTTGATGTACACAGTATATCTGGTTGCCATCTTCAAGGGATGTGCCAACCTTTTCCAGGGTCTGCTTGGAGTGACATATGTGCAAGGTCTTTTCATAGCTGTTGTCATCGTGGTTCTCTACTATGTGATAGGAGGACTGCCTGCAATTATCTGGATCAGATTTTTTGCAGGGGCTTATCATGCTTGTGGGTGCAGTGCTGTTATACACAGGAATTATTTCAAGTGGTGGCGGAATGGCAATATGGGATATGCTTCCTGCTGACATGTTGAGTATGAGTGGAGTAGCAGTTCCATGGCAAAAGACCTTTGGAATGGCATTTTCCATAAGTCTTGGACTTCTGGCATTACCCGATCTGCTGATAATGTTGTTCTCTGCCAAAGACAAGAGAGTAGTGCGCTTTGCAGGCATCTATGGACCAATATCCATCACCATTTACGCTCTATGTATATTCTCCCTGGGAGTTTTGGCCCACGGAGTGTTCAGCTCAGAGCAACTGGCTTCGTTCATTGCAAACCCGGATGGACTTATACCATTCCTGGCAACATCATTGCTGCCCCGTGGATTTGACAGCATCGTACTGCTGGCTGCTATATCTGCTGCTATGTCAACAATGAGTGATATTGTGCTGGTCACAACAACCGCTCTTACTTCAGATATCCTGAAGTACCTGCGTCCGGCAACTCCTGATAATGTGGTGCTCCGCATGAGAAGAATAGTAGGGGTTATCATCATTATAGTCTCGGCATTCTTCGCAATGGATGTTCCACAGATGATAGTGCCACTGGTGTCTGCAAGTATGGGTGTTATCGCATGCTGTGTCTTCATTTCGCTTATTTTCGGACTTTACTGGGAACGTGGCACATCAACAGGATTTGTTGCCAGCCTTGTGGCAAGTTTTGGCTCCGTGGTACTATGGCAATTCTTTGGCAACCCTCTTATCCACCCGGTATTCATCGGTTTGGTCTGTGGTACCGTTGCATATCTGGGAGGAAGTCTGGCAAGTCCCCGTCCGGTTCCTGTGACAGAAATAGAATAACAAATAAATACCCGGTTTTTGATCAGATGCTGAAAATAAGCTTCAGCAGTATTTCTTTTTTATGAAGGTATATTCCCTGATCTATGAGAATCATATTTTTGTTCAAAACAAATTCATGAAAACAAATTTAACTTATCAATTTCAATAAAAACAAAAGGTGTTCCAAATTGAAAAATGTGATAAATAAGAGTTTCGAGATAAAAGATTACATGATCGATGGCACAGATATCAATGGCTTCTGGATGAATTTGGAGGGAAGGGAGAAATTGACAACAGAAATTGTCTACGCACCTGTCAATAACAAAGTCTTTGAGCCACTCGAAACTGAAAAGATGATACAGGAAATCATAGCAAAATGTGACAGCTTCAAATCACAGCTTCCAGAGAACATAAACTGTGAAGTGATCTTCAAGGATTTTGACAACTCGAAGTATTCGGCAAACGATAAGGACCTTCAATTTGATCCAAAAGAACTGAACGAAATAAGAGTCGTATACAGATTCTGTGTTAGTCATCACATTTAAAAGTGATCATGCTCTAAGAAAAAAGATAAGAAAGAGTAGCTGTGCCACTCATTCCTATTTTCAATTCTATTCCTTAGCCGTGATTTTAATAAAACTGACTGCAAAACTCGCATTAAATAAAAAAATACACGCATTTTCTGAGTGAAGATTCCACAAGGACCCTAAATAATTTATTATCGTTTTCAATTATTGAATCGACTTACTTTTTAGCCAATTGACAATTATTTAGACATAATCTCAGAGAACAAAAAAAGAACATATAAAAATAAAAAAAGTAAAAGATGCCGATGATTACGGCATTAATCCTTTCTCTTTACCTGTGTAATATAGTATCCTGCTCCTCCGACAATCCCCAGAAGCAAAATGATCCACAACCAATACATGGATGTACTGCTTTGTGCACCGGTCTCCTGTGTATCTGTCACAATTTCTCCGGTATCATCTCCGAAAAGAGCATATTTACTGAAGTGTGATATCTGAATGGTAATTGTTCTTGTATTGGCAGCTGCCGTTCCCTGAATGATCTCCCATTCACCAGTGTTATCATTGTACCATCCAACCTTTGCACTTTCTCCGTATTGCTTCCATTCTTCTTCGTTCAGTGTGAATGTCAAGCTAATAGCCGGAGAGAATGTGGTACCTTGCGGTGTACATTCATAAGCCTGTAAAGCCATTGCATCTTCCATTTTCGGAAGATCCGTTGTTGGCGGGATATTCACTATGCTTATACGGCTAACATATCCACCAGATGAATCAGTGGCTTTTGTGCCGGAACTAATACTTAGATATGCAGTCTCTTCATTTGACCAGACTGTTACATCACCCAGAGTTTCACCATTGCTGTTAATTTTAAAACTCACTGATCCGATATTTTCTGTGCTTTTTCCTTCTGTGTTATCTTCACCTGTGCTTTCAACAGTTCCATCTGTTTTGTTTGCTTCACGGATGATCAGATCTCCACGTTTTCCACTTCCACCGTCGGAACTTGGTGCTGTTGTAGCTGTATCTTCTACAAGTGGTGCGCAAGCGATGCAGGCATATCCTGATACTGGAAGTACGGAAGGGTATAGCCATCCACCATCTTCCATATGAAGCAAGAATCATCGGTTTTTGTGATATTATTGCCATTTGCATTCCAGTTAAGGCCGGAGCTTCCTGAAACGAATGCGAAACTGGTGAAGTAATCAAAAGAAGTGAAATTGCCAGCACCCTTAACAGGAGTAACGGAATAATAACTGTTGCTCACAATGCCGACATTATTCCCTACAAGACCGCCGACACCATCATTACCAGTAACACCATTTGAGCTTATTTCTACTCCAAGATTATAAACATTAGCACCTGAACTTGTATAACCAAAGAATCCAACATAATCTCCATCCTCATAAACGGTCAGGTTTTGAATGGCAAATCTGTTTCCGTCAAAATTACCTGTGAATTAGGTATCTAAATTACCAATCAGAGTGTGATTACCTTCAAGTGTGATGTTTTGTGTCAGTGTGAAACTTTTGCTCCAATGTGAATGAATGTATGATAATGTCTCTATATCATTGTTATTTGAGAGCTGATAAGGGTCAACTTCTGTACCGCTGCCGCCTGAGTAAGTGGCTGGAACGGCTGAAACTATACCTGTGCATGCTATTAATATGCGCACAAATGCTAAAATAATATATGTTCTTTGTAATCTAATAATAATGCGTCCTTATAGTAATGATTAAAATGAATTTGTATTTATATCAATATAATAAATAATATAATAATGTATTAATGTATTCAGCTTCTTAATAACTCACAGCGGTAACAGAAAAAGGACTTTAATACAATAAGCTATTCAAATTCAAAATTAACATGATCTTCAGAAGGCATATGCTAAAAATTTATAGTTACAGTCTAAAAATAGCCTGATAATAAACATCGCTACAAAAAGAAAAAGGAAGAACAATACAGTGTTCCTTGGGGAATAAAACCTGTTACTGTAACTAACGACTAAAGTTCTCACCAAGCACACTCTCTGCCAGCAGCACCGAAATATCCTTCATCTTCAGTTCCTCTTCCTGAGACTTGCATACACCACCCATGTGATGCAGGCAGAACGGACAGTACGAAACCAGCATTTCTGCCTTATCCTTATAGTCTTTCACTGAGAGCATGGCAATATCAGCCGCAATCTCTGGAAAATTAGGTTTGAGTCCTGCCGGTCCGCCACAACATAGCTGTTTGCCTTCAAAGAGTTCCTTAACCTCCACACCCATGCTTTCCAGTATACTGCGTGGTACATCCTTTGAATCTCTCAATGGACAGGCATCTCTCACAGAAACGCTCATGTTAAGATTTTGAGGTTTAAGCGTGCCATCTGCGATCATTTCCTTAAACATATTAAGGGAATGCTCAACCTCAAAGTTAAGCTCACGATAGAGTTCAGGATAATCATGGTTTAGGACAAGATAACAACCTGGACAAGAAGTTATGAGCTTCTTTACTCCCAGTGACTCGATATAATCAACGAATTTCTTTGCATGCTCAGCCGCTTGCTCCAGGTGACCGTTATCGATAAGGAAAAGCCCGCAGCATTTCTCTTCCTTTAGTATCATTGGCCTGATCCCTGCATGATTGAGAAGGCGGATAGTGGCTCTTGCAATATCCGGCTGGCTGTGAGCTACCCAGCAACCTGTCATGTAAGCTATTTCTGAGCTTTCAGCAAGATCAAGGTCATCTGTTATCCAGTCAAACCTTGTTGCAGGGTCCATACTCCCGGGGCTGTTACGCTCGATTATGTTCTGTGAGATTGCAGTGGTCTTTGCAGGTTCCCTGCCCTGCTTTGCAAGCAATTCCCTCTCATACTGGATGATGTCTGTTATAGGAATGTTCACCGGACAGACATCGTCACAAGCCCCGCATCGTGTGGAAAGATAGACATTGTCAATTTCATCCTTTGTAAGTTCCTCACCTGCAACGATCTTTGCAAGGCTCTCGATCTTTCCCTGCGGAGTGAAGCGGTTAGCTTCCGTAACCATGTTCACCGGACAGACATCCCAGCATTTCTTACAATCAATACAATAACTTATCTCTGCCTCAAACTTATACATCATATCACCATAAAAATAAATATAACAAAACAAACGCTAATTGAAATCACTTATCCCAATAGTCTTTTTCTCTTTTCTCATCGATCAGGGCTTTGAGCTTCTCAGGATACGGATACAGGAATGTGTACTCATAAGCATCTTCGCCCTGAGAACGAGATGCGAACATTCTCAATAATTCTATAAGAGAATCTTCACTTATGCTGTTATTGCTAAGACGCCCAAGCATATCCTCTAAAAAAGATTTCTCCGCAGGGGTTGTATCTGTAAACATTGAGAACATATTTCTCGCGGTATCCATTTTCAAATCCAATGACCCGGGCTTTCTCATTAGCTGTTTTAGCAAAGATTCGTATTCATTGAACAACTGGTTGACTTCTGTCCCTGAGGCTAGTAATTCTGACATTTCTACTAAAATTTCAGTATTATAGCTCATAAAAAGAAAACGGTTGTTTTTATGAAACTTAAGTAACCCTTCAAGAGAGGATTCTTTTTTCATCTGTCTGAAAGTCGCAAAAGTGTATAAATAAGTTAGAAAATGATGACGTATACGACTATTACGCAATCTCTCATTCTCTTCAATAGGATAACCGGGGTATCTGGCTACAACTTCTCCGGCAAACAGCCCTGCACTTTTTTCAATAACCGGAGACATACTGATACCTGAGTATATCTTGACGTCTTCGATTCCCATACTTGGAGAAAGACCTTTGAATATGAAACCGTCCATATCTCCAAGCTCATCAAGGAACTTGCTCGTAAAAGTATTCATCTTTTCAGTGAGGTCTTCACCTGTTTTTGGCTGGACCAGGTGATACTCCCCATCTTGTTTAATGATCCTCAAGCTATCCCTGGGAACTCCCAGTCCTATCTCAATTTCCGGACATACTTTGATAAAATCTACAAAAGGTATCATGTCACGCACTATCTGAGAAGGAAGAACCTGTCCGTTATATCGCACGTTATCAAACTCAAGACATCTGCTTACAAGAACAACTGGTTTTGGAAATATTCTCATGTAAATATGTTATGCCTAATAGATTATAATCATGACCTCTTTTCTTCGGATAAATTCTTTTATGTAGCTTTAAATGAAGCAAGCAAAGCCACCATAAAATCCCAGACCTTTCGAAGCGATGGAATATACAGCCGTTCATCAGGCGAATGTGGATTCTTTATGGTAGGACCGAATGATATCATATCCATGTCTTTGTATTTAGAACCGATAACAGCGCATTCCAGACCTGCATGTATGGCCTCGATACGTGCGTATTCACCGAACACTGAGAAGTATATATCTCCACACCGCTGAAGAAGTTGAGAGGACATATCGGGTTGCCACGCAGGATAACCAGAAGCATGTGAGCATTTAGCACCATATTCAATGGCAATAGAGACAATTTTTTCAGTAATCGCTTCAAGTTCCGAATCAATTGAACTGCGCTGGCTCGATACTACCACCAGCTCAGCATCATCTATATTCACAGTCGCCAGGTTATTTGAAGTTTCAACAAAATCAGGGATTGCCGAAGATTTAGAAGCGATCCCATGTGGCAAAGATAGCAGAAGACCCAGAACCTTACGGGCAAAAGTATCATTTATTGCCCTCATATCCATTTCTACCGCATACTCTTCAATAATCACTGAAAGAGAAGGCTCAAGACCCGCATATTCAGCTTTCATTCTATTTTCAAATACAGAGATTACGGAAAGAGCAGTCTCCCTGGAATCAGGTTCAAGAGCAATGATCGCTTCTGAATGTCGTGGAATGGCATTATGGGCAGAACCACCTTTGATATCCACTATCATGATTTCTACATCGTCGCTAAGTTCCTGCAAGACTTCTGCAAGCAATTTGTTGGCATTTGCTCTCTTTTCATGGATATCAACACCGGAATGCCCGCCTGCAAGTCCATCTACCAGCAGCCTGAAAAGCGATCTGTCTTTCGGCACTGAGGAATATTCCAGCGGCATTCTGATAGTTGAGTTCAAGCCACCTGCACAGCCAACGGTAAAAACACCCTCATCTTCCGAATCCACATTCAGCAGTATCTTACCTGTCATGAAGTCCGGCATCAAGGAATTAACCCCGGTAAGACCGGTCTCTTCATCAACAGTAAAAAGAAGCTCAAGCGGCGGATGCTTTACATCAGTATCCTCTGCAAGAGCCAGAGCAATTGCAACCCCGATACCGTTATCTGCTCCAAGGCTTGTCCCCTCTGCCCTGAGCCAGTCATTCTCAATAACGGGTACAATAGGGTCTTTTGTAAAGTCATGGTTGCACCCACATGCTTTTTCGCACACCATGTCCATATGACCCTGAATAACTATCGCGGGCAAATTTTCATATCCTTTTGAAGCTGGAACACCAATCACTACATTATTGACGCTGTCGAACTTTACACTAAAACCCTTTGACAGTGCCCATTCTTTCAGCCATGTGGCTATTTTCTCTTCACTTCCCGATGGTCTTGGAATGCTG
Source organism: Methanolobus sp. (assembly GCA_034008115.1). Lineage (GTDB taxonomy): Archaea > Halobacteriota > Methanosarcinia > Methanosarcinales > Methanosarcinaceae > Methanolobus. Next base: position 19,044 of record JAVEPM010000028.1, on the reverse strand, counting down.
CTTATTTCCCTGAAAAGGGCAAGGATCTTTTCTGTGATCTCATCCATGAATTAACCTGTCATAACCTTGAATCTAAAATACTGATGCTTGAGCTACACATATAAGATACAGTTATTGTGATATATTGCCTGCTCTGTATAAATTATATCATACAACAAAGATAAGAGTAATCTTAACAATCTTTCGTTTAAGGATAAAACTGAACAATTCTTCCTTTAAGGACAAAATGCGGATAACTGAGGCTATAATATGGATATTTCTGAGACTATTAGTGTAATTATGGGCGATATCGTTGAACAAAAAGTTGATGCCATAGTAAATGCTGCCAACAATTCACTTCTGGGTGGAGGAGGAGTGGACGGAGCCATACACCGTGCTGCAGGTCCACAACTTCTGGAAGAATGTCGCAGCCTTGGAGGATGCCCAACCGGAGAAGCTAGGATCACAAAAGGGTATAAGCTTCCTGCAAAGTGGATCATACACACGGTTGGTCCTGTGTGGAAAGGAGGGCATTCCAGGGAAGAAGAACTCCTTGCTGATGCATACAGAAATTCACTTATCATGGCTGAGGAATATGAAGTTAAAAGCATTGCTTTTCCTGGAATCAGCATTGGAGCCTATGGTTTTCCAGTAGATAAGGCATCAGAAATCGCTGTTAGCACTATAATTGAATATCTCAATGCAGGAAGCGTACTAAAAGATATCAGACTTGTCTGCTTCAATGAGAATGCATACCATTTCTATTCAAGTATGCTGGAAGAACAGGTTTCTCAGTTCTAAATTGAATTGAATTATGAAAGTAGAGCAATATGATAATGATGAGAATCAGCATATACTTCATAATAGAAATATATAAGTAATAGGAATGTCTGATAAACTCTTGTTAAGTTTAGCCATACAGAAAAAAGTTACATATAAACTATTATCTGTGTGGTAAGGTTGGTTGGTGGTGTGGTAAATAGGGGTTCATGGTGGTACCATAATTTACCCAAAAACGAAACCCAGCAAGTCAGGATTCCCGTGATCATCAAAAACGGAAAAAGAAGTTACCCTTTCAAAAACAAATTCGGGAATCCTGTTTGTTGGAACTTTTTTCCATTGAATATTTTGGACAACATAGTACTATTGTCGATGATTTTTACACATAAATAATTTATTTTACAAACCAGATATAGGAAGCCATAAACCTGCTTGACATGGAGTGGAATGAGGAGGAGAAAACATCCACTAAAGGACCTCATGTTAAAAAAAGAGGTGAGGGGATCTGGGGTGAGAGGGGATGAGTCCTCTGCTATAGATGATCTGGAGGAAAAATACAGGAATCAAGCAAAAGAAATTAAATTCGAGTTATAGAACAGTTCACTACTTCTTTGCATATCCATGTTCATCCTTGGTAATGAAAACGTGTTTTTTACTTTACAGACGTAGAAAAATTGTATGAGCTTATTGACTAGGGTTTCTGAAAAAGCATAAATCTTGTCCACACCTTCTTTAAAGAGGAGAAGTAGAAAAATGATAGGAATAATGTCTGATTCACCCTGAATATGATTGGTATTATGCAATATTATTTATTTAAGACATTTGCAACTATTTTCAAATAGTGCACTGTCTTTTGAAAAAGAATAAATCCTGTCCCTACCTTCTTTAAAGCGGAGAGATGGAAAAATGATAGGAATTTTAAGCGATTCGCATGATAATATGAATGCCATCAAGGCTGCTGTGGAACTGTCCAATAAGAAGAAGGTGAAAACTGTTCTTCATGCAGGTGACATCATTTCCCCTTTCACTGCAACAGCTTTTAGCAAACTGGATGCAGATATGTATTTTGTTTTTGGGAACAATGATGGAGACAGGTTGTTATTGAAACAGAAATTTGATAAGATAGGTGCTGAATGTTGTGGTGACTTCGGTGACCTGGAAATTGACGGAAAAAGAATTGCACTAATTCATGGAACATATGAGCCACCGGTTATCGCCATGGCAGAATCTGGAGACTTTGACATAGTTGTCAGAGGACACACGCACCATGCAGGTGTCACCAAAATTAACGAGACACTGTTAATAAATCCTGGAGAGGCTGCAGGAGTGCTTACAGGAAAGCGAACAGTAGCACTCCTTGACCCAGAACTTGGTGTAGAAATAGTAGAAATATAAGTAAAAACTGGCAGCTGCTTTAAAGCAGTTCCGTAACCTTTAGCAGAACTTCCTTTACCTGTTCAGGGTCAAGGTCAAGTTCCTTGTTCTTTTTTATATACATGTCAGTGAGCAGTATGTGTTTTCCTATTAGAACACCTGCTTCTTCCATGATTACTTTTGCGCAATTTATTGACTCACATCCTTCTACAGATTTAAGCAGACGGAGCGTTTACCACCAACTAAGAAAATAGAAGTCATGACTAAAATAAAATTTGAAAGAGGGAAAGTGAGCTAATATTTCAAGTTCCTTTATCCTTTTTATTTTGTAACTATTCAGCCTAGCACAATCTGCTTATTGGTGCTGATTTCATCGAAATGAAGATATCTGCCCACTAACAATCAAAAAAGCAATCAATAGTAACAATCAAAATAAATGTCCATACTGAAATTTACATTTCAACTTTTTGTCAAGATTGATATTGATAGCGTTTTTATCAGGCTGAATAGTTACCCTTTTTTTACCTTCTCAAAATCATCGGACCTACTGACATTCTTCTCAAAAAACCTGTTACTCCATGGATGGAAGAACTTACGGGTAATAAATCCCTTTGTCTTAAGTTCCTTTACCAGATTGTTGAAGAAAGAAACGTCTTTGAATGATTCGTGCAGCTCAATAAATTGCAGGTATGCTACAAGATACTTAATTTTTTCCTCATCATTTACATCGGAATTATTTTTTGTCCATTGATGATAGCCATGCTGATATTTTTCCTTATCAAAGCCTGATGTATTCTATATATGGCAAATTGGAATTTCATCGGAGATTTCATACCAAGGAATTTCCGGCAATCCTGCCAGAAACAAAAAAGTAGCTGCTCTGCGATAATTTCTATTGTCTTAAAGCTACAGTTCATTTCGCAGCTTGCATAAATGAATTATATGTAAAGCCCTTTGTTCATTTATCAAGATAAGGAAATGAACAACATGAACAGACATATTACATTATTCATAGCACTTTTAGTATTGACAGCCACTGCTTTTTCAATGGGATGTACGGAAACTGCTGATGAAGAGAACGCAGGAGAAGTCATTGAAGAAGAAGGAATAGACAATCAAACAGAAGAAGAAACTGCATCTGAGCAGAACCGCATTCAGGGAACTATAATCTTTGACGAGCCAGTGGAATCATTCTCTAACGCCACTATCTACCTGAAGGTCGAGGATGTCAGTCTTCAGGATGTTTCATCCATCGTAGTAGCAGAAGATATCATTGTCAGCGTATCCCAAAATGCTGGCGATATTCATCCAGTGTCATATAGTATCAATTACCCGCAACTGGAAGAAAGGATGACATATTCACTGTCAGCTCATGTGGATGTAGACGGTGACGGAAGCCTTTCAAATGGCGACTACTATAGCACCTGGCATAATCCGGTTCCTACAGAATCGGGAGTGCATGAGCTTGATGTTCATGTAGAAATGATCTGATAAGGAACGTATAAAAGTATAAAAAAATAGAAAATGAGCTCTGTAGAATTCCTCATAATTACAGTGCAAATAACAAATACAATCATCCCCATTGTGTTTTCTTGTGTTAAGTAATACTTAGGGAATTAATATTTTTTAAATTATTATACTAAAATAAAATATAAGGTAGTTTTTCTACAGAGCTAAAATTTTACATTTTTACAGAATATGTATCGACATTTACATCTTTATCCTGCCAATATCGATATACTCAAGACCACTTCTAAATTCCACAGCATATAGCATCTGTTTCCTGACGCTGTTAGCTAGTCTTACTGCCCTGGACATGAGGGGAAGGAAGAATTCATAGTCTTGGGAAATTGCATGGATCAGATGATCTGAATGAGGAAGCTTGTTCAGGGATTTAACTTCATTGTATACCCTGAAATGAGTTCCGAACTTAAAACCGGTCTTTGGAACAAAACCTCTGCTTCGAAGATCAACATATGTGTTGTACTTGCGTTCAAAATCCGGATCAATGGATGCTGCTGTTTCAGAGAATTCGGCAAGTTCAGGAATATTGCCTGTTGTGCCATCCTTTATCTTTATGATACCTTGCTCCAGCAGGTATGCAGATTCTACAAGGGATAATTGAAGACGTTTATTATCAAGAGGCTTGCCGTAAAAACCAGTCTCATAAAGCAGATGTGAAGCCGGTTCATCCCATATAAGAACACGGTCCTCAAGCATTGTTGCAGAAATTGCTTCATCCTGTGCTAAAATTGACTCCATGTTGCCCTTTATATCTGCTTTTTTCACTTCATAATAAGTTAGATCACTTTCTTCATCTACGATGGCAAGCACCATTTGCTTGTGAACATTCGCCGCTGCATTATACTGGGACAGAAGGTCTTTGATGGGCATGGGGATACGCTCGGACCTTACGTAGACAAACATCTTTGCCTGGGTCTTGCCAGGATGACCGCCCCTTGGATACACCCTGAAATCCGTAACACTGGGCTGGACATAGTAACCCCTCTCACGAAGATCTTTGTAAACGATATACTTCAATTCGAAGAACTGCTGCCTCTTTGAGGCTTCTGTGAAGAACTCCTCAAATGTAAGGGCTTTTTCATCCATGGAAATCTCAAATTTACTCTTGTAAAGCAGATATGCTGCTTCAACAAGTGTGAGTTCAAGAACATCGTCCTTTGGACGTCCGTAATACCCGGTGTTGTACAGCTCATTGATGGCCTGTTTCCCGGCCTTTACCCTATCGTTGACAAGTTTTCCGATCAAAAAATTCACCTGGATCAAATAAGAATATGTGCAAGAATGTATATGGATTCAAATAATGGACTACCTATTTAACCATAGTGGACTGGAACCTATAACCCAAAATAATGACTGCTGCAAGAAAAAGAAGCAGAACAATAAAATCAGATTCATGCAGAGTTAATTAAAAAATTAGGAAAAAAGCCTTTAAACCTCACTTAGAGGTAGGCTGCAGTAACATAGTGGTGCATCATCCTGTGACTATTGAAATAGTAGGCTATCATTTCAATGGAGTTATTCATGAGATCAGTCCACTCATCCTTTCTATGGTAGTATTTTGGGATCATGATGTATTCCAGTTTATTATAAAGATCATCAATTTCCATCTTTTCCACCTCTTCGGGTGACTTATTCGCTTCCGGTTTAGGTCCGATGGCATAGCCTGTTACGCCTTCAACACAACCTTCTATCCACCAGCCATCAAGCACACTGAAATTTACAACACCATTGTGGGCTGCCTTCATACCGCTGGTGCCAGAGGCTTCAAGTGGCTTTTTAGGATTGTTCAGCCAGACATCCACACCTGCTATGATCTTCAGGGATAGATCCATATTGTAGTTTTCCAGATAGGCTATCTCAATTTCACCTTTAAGCTCTTTGGCATAATTGAATATACTTTCAATGAATTGTTTACCCTGAGTATCCTGTGGATGAGCCTTTCCTGCAAATATCAACTGTATTTTTCCGGCTTCATTCACTTTTTTAAGCCTATTCAGGTCGGAAAAGATAAAAGTTGGTCTTTTATATTCCGTGATACGTCTGGCAAAACCAATGGTCAATGTATCATAATCCATGTCAGTTCCACATTCGCTGTTGACCAGATCGACCAACTCTTTTTTCGCACTTCTGTGGGCATTCACTACTTCATCATCCGGTATACTGTGTACCCTTACAAGAAGCTCCGGCTCATTTGCCCATCCGGGAAGATACTTGTCATAAAGTTTTCTGAAATAAGAGCAAACCCATGTGTAAGAATGAACACCGTTTGTGATAGAATTGATCTTGTAACCAGGGAACATCTTTTCAGATACCTGCCTGTGTCTTTTTGCAACACCATTGACATAGTTGGAAAGGTTCAGACCAAGGATGGTCATATTTAATTGATGCTCTCCACCATATTTCTTCAGGATCTCAAAATCTGAATCATTTCCAATCAGATCCCTAACAAGGTCGTGTGAGAATACATCATGTCCACTTTCAATGGGCGTATGAGTAGTGAAAACACATAACTCTTTGACTTTATTCGAAGACATATTGTTCTGACGTAGTAATTCAAGAGCCAGAAGACTGGAATGACCTTCATTCATATGGTATTTGGTTATGGAATAACCTAGCTCTTTCAGCATCCTTACCCCACCGATTCCCAATACCATTTCCTGTTTCAACCGGTATTTTCGATCCCCGCCATAAAGACTATAGGTTATTGGCCTGTCCTCCATGGCATTCTCTTCAAGATCCGTATCAAGGAAGATCACAGGAACTGTTTCCCCGGTAAGACTTTTGTGCTCATAGGACCATGCTCTGATCTTCACATCTCTGTTTTGAATTTGCACGGTCACTTTAGCAGGCAACAGCTCCATGAAATCAGATGGAGACCACTCCTGGGGATGTTCGGTTTGTCTGCCTGCAGAATCCAGTTTCTGCACAAAATACCCCTTTCTGTTCAAGAGAGTGACAGCAACAAGTGGAAGCCCCAAGTCAGCACTTGACCTTATTGTGTCGCCTGCCAGTATACCCAGACCACCACTATAAGTGGGAATATCCTTCTTTAATCCGATTTCCATTGAAAAATAGGCTATCTTTCGCCCATTTCCCAAAATTACATTACTCATATTATTATTCACCTTCATGTTCTATGAAAAATCAATTGAAAATTTTATTCAAATTTCTCTAGCGATAAAAGGGCGTATTCATTAATATGCTTTCACATTGGCCTCTTAGAAAATCAGAAATTATTATGTAGATATGAGCCTTAACCATTTTCTCTAACATCTCTTTTATAGCCAATTAAGACATTATAATGTGCTTATTTATAATAAATTCACTATATTTGGTTTTAAAACCAAAATTAAACATTAATAGAAAAGATTATGCCCTATTAAAGCATTATTTAAGTTGTTACCCAAAAATAAGTTCTAAAAAGGCATAACCATGTTTACAATAATCTCTAAGGAATATAAAATTTATGCATTGCAATTGAATGACTTTCCTCAAATATATAGTAACATAACAATTAGTTTGAAAATTCAAAATACAAGAAATTGTTTGGTAAATTTATAAAACCAATTGTAATTACATGATGACAATAATAGATTACATGATGACAATAGAGAAAGCGATGAACCGGTTGAAACTAAGCTAATTGTAGTTGAAATCGGTATATACCGGTTGCTTGTGGAAAAAGATGTGATTCCTGATTATATGCAGAAAAAAGCTATAAGCTGCAGGTCTGCAGAAAATTCCTATTCAGGAAAATAAAAAGGAATTTATCTTCCCACTTTTCATTTTTATTTGGAAGGGGTTATCTGTGCTCCAAGAGCCATCATTTCCTCAAAGAAGTTAGGGAAAGATATTTCCACAGATTCTGCAGTATCTATTGTTGTATCTCCTGCAACCATTCCGGCAATTGTGAGTGCCATGACTATTCTGTGGTCGTGCCATCCGTGCAGCTGCGCACCGTGCAACGTACCGCCTGTGATCATTAGCTTATCTGGCTCTTCCTTTACAGAGATTCCCATTTTTGCCAGTTCAAGTGCCATTGCATGAAGTCTGTCTGTCTCCTTATAACGCACATGTTCTGCATTCTCTATTACTGTCATGCCATCAGCACATGCTGCAAGTACAGCAATGGTTGGTACAAGATCAGGTGTTGCTCCTGCATCAAAAGTAATTCCTTTGAGACCGTTTCCTGTAACTTTTACTACTCCGTTCTTTTTGTCCCATGAGATTTCCGCACCCATAAGTTCAAGGACATCGATTATATCCTCATCTCCCTGTTTTGAGGGAAAGAGATTCTTCACGGTAACAGTAGAGCCTGTAATCGCTGCAGCTGCCAAGAGATAAGAAGCTGATGAAAAGTCTCCTGGAATGGTGTATTCTTTTAGATTATATCCTTGGTTCGCAGGTATTATGAACTTAATATTGTTACCTTCCTCTATAAGGATCTCAGCACCTGCTTTTTCAATCAGCTCGATGGTGACATCAACATAAGGTCTTGATTTAATTCCCCCTTTTATGGAAAGGGTTGTGCTTTGGGTTGTTAAAGGACATGCGATGAGCAGTGCAGAAATGAATTGTGAACTTATTGAACCGTCTATCATTGTTATGGCCCCCTTTAGTCCACCACGCACAACAAGTGGGGCGCATCCATTACCACGGGTTGAATATGCTTCTACACTAAGTTTGTTCAATACGTCAAGAAGCGGCTGATTTGGCCTGCCTCTTATTGAGTCATCACCTGTAAGCACCGTAACTCCGTTAGTAAGTGCTGAAACTGCGGTCATGAATCTCAAAGTAGTTCCTGAGTTTGCGACATCTATTACATCATTAGGGATAAGGGGCTTACTGTTAACTCCGCTTATATGGAGTTTATCTTCTGTTTTTTCAATAGTTGCTCCTAATGCTTCACATGCACATATGGTTGCAAGGGTATCAGCTGAGAGAAGGGGCCGATGAATCACACATTCATCCGACAGGGCGGCAATCGTGATTGCCCGGTGTGTATAACTTTTAGACGGTGGTGCAAATACTTCACCATTGATCTTTGAAGTGCTGACAGATACTTTCATTTTATCCCCTTGGTCTACAAATTTGAATAAGTATGATCGGTTGATATTTTCAGATGCTATTTTTAATAGCATCAAAAAGGAATATCAAATTTTAGTTTCATCAAAACCAATATAAATATTTTCCTTATACTAAAACACATGGACAAAATAGCCTTTATTAGTGATATTCTTATCGATGAATGGGGTAATGTACATTTTTACGAAGTGTAATTTTTTAAGTCCATACACGTCATAAATCAGGAATCCCATGTCAACGTTTAAATAAAAAATAACACTTCACCTATTACATAAATGATGGTGCAAAGAATGAAGTGCTATACGATAGGATATGGAAATCGTCAGGTCAATGAATTTATTGACATGCTTATTGAGAATAAGGTTACTTATCTTGTAGATATACGAAGATATCCACAGTCTACATTTAAGGACTACGACAAGGAATCACTGGAATCGATCCTTCCAAAGAATGGAATCTTATACTCTCATTTTGAAGGTGTTGGGGGAATGCGTGATTCCACTTATGTTGAATATATGGAAACAGATTCTTTTAAAAACAGCTTCGAAAAGCTCATGGACCTGATCAGGAAAGTAAATGAAGAACACGGCAGGGTTATATTGATGTGTGCAGAAAAAAGTCCGAAAAGTTGTCACAGACAATATCTTTCTATCAAGCTTGAAGAAAATGATGTAGAGGTTATCCATCTCGTGGAAAGGGGACAGACAAGCCTCTTTAAATTCTGATACTTGAATTTACATTGCATTAAGGCGGGCGATACGCTCTTCTGTTACAGGATGAGTCCTGAACAAATTCATAATTGCGCTTCCTTTCAATGGGTTAACAATGAACATATGTGCAGTGGACTGAGACGGCTGTACCTCGTTTCTTGTCTGCCTGTAATTTGTGCTGCCATATTCAAGTTTTTCCAGAGCACTTGCAAGAGCCCAGGGTTTCTGTGAGATTTTTGCCCCTTCCGCATCAGCAGCAAATTCTCTTGATCTTGATATTGCAAGTTGTATTATGGTTGCTGCCAGTGGTGCCACGATAGCCAGTGCCAAGAAACCGATTATATTGTTTGCACCACCATTGTCATCTCTTCCACCAATTCCACCGAATATGGCTGCCCATTTTACCCATGTGGCTATCATGGTGATAACACCGGCAATGGTTGCAGCAACTGCACTTATCAGTGTATCACGGTTCTTTACGTGTGCTATTTCATGCGCCAGCACACCTTCCAGCTCTTCTGCTGTCAGCAGATCCAGTATTCCAGTCGTTGCAGCAACTGCAGCATGCTGGGGATTCCTGCCTGTTGCAAATGCATTTGGCATGGAAGTGTTTACAATATAGACCTTTGGCATTGGCAGATCTGCACGCATGGCCAGTTTCTGAACTGTCCCATAGAGCTGTGGAGCCTCAGCTGCAGTTACCTCTTGGGCTTTGTACATTTTTAGAACGATCTTGTCACTGTACCAATAAGTTCCAAAGTTCATTATGATCGCAAATATAAAAGCAATGATCATTCCTGACGTTCCACCTATCATGCGGCCTACAATAACCAGTAAACCAGTAAGTGAGGCCAGTAACAATGTAGTTTTTATCCTATTTCCCATGATTTTCCTCATAGATACGGTATCATTTCTAAGTGTAATTAGATTGTTTGCTCATCTATAAAAAAGTATCTATAATTTCCGGTTTTTCACCGAATATCTAATGAGGTTTTTTCTACATTAAGAACTTTTGTTGGAATCTTTAACAAAGACTCCTATATATAATATATTTTGAATAATAAAAGTTATTAGCTTTACAATATTTACGCTATATGTTCAAAAAAATAAAACCCTAACCCTTATATTCTTTGACAAAGATTATAGAAGCTGGTATTATATAGTTATAGTTGTGGAACTTTGATTACAGTTATTATTTATCGTTATCCATAAGGAGAGCCTTCTGCATGAATAACCCATCAATTAAAAAACCAGGTTTCTATTTATTGTTAATATCACTTACTTTCTTAGCTATGTGGATATTAGGTGCTATATCACTCATCTTATATCCATTATTTTCAAAATTATCACTGGAACTATCCAGATACATCTGTATTCTCCTTTTATATTTGTTCTCCATGTTCCTTCCTGCTGTTGGACTTGTATTTTTCATGAATAGCATAAGAGTATCTTCTTCAAAATGGTACTTAGGGATACCACTTCTAATAGCAGTGGTTTTGATGACATTCCTGCGGGATGGTTTAAATTTGGTATATGATCCTTCTTTTATTTCTCTGTATGATAAATCTTCTTTCTTAGATTCGATGGCCACAAAGGCTTTTATTCAAATCTTCTTTTCACTTTCTGCTTTATTATTCGTTTTATCCGTGCCCGAGAGTAAAGCAAAACTAATGAAGATGCCATTCAGAATGGCTATAGTTGCGTCTGCATCAATCATTATTTACCATTCTGTAGCATTTTTTGTCTATATACCTGAGAATGAATTATTCGGCTTTTTGCATATAATTAGTATTTTTATTTTAGGATTGTTTCTTATCCGGGTTGCTGTAAACTACGACAGGAGTGAAGATATTGCAGAAACAAAATAAATTGCTACTAATGCAACAAGTATCAATTAAAAAACCAGGTTTCTATTTGTTCTTAATATCACTTACTTTCTTAGTTATGTGGATATTATTTGCCATATCATTCATCTTAAGTCCATTAATTTCGAACTTATTAATTTCACTGGAACTATCCAGATACATCTATATTTTCCTTTTTTACTTGTTCTCCATACTCCTTCCAGCCGTCGGACTAATATTTTTCATGAACTATATAAAAAACTCATCAAGATGGTATTTGGGAATACCACTTCTGATAGCAGTATTTTTGATGACATTTCTCAGAGATAGTATGACAATGGCAAGATTCTATAGCGTTTCTTTCATCTCTGCATATGATACGTTGCAGATTCTGGGTTCGATGGCCACAAAGGCTTTTATTCAAATCTTCTTTTCACTCTCTGCTTTATTATTCGTTTTGTCCGTGCCCGAGAGTAAAGCAAAACTAATGAAGATGCCATTCAGAATGGCTATAGTTGCGTCTGCATCAATCATTATTTACCATTCTGTAGCATTTTTTGTCTATATACCTGAGAATGAATTATTCGGCTTTTTGCATATAATTAGTATTTTTCTTTTGGGATTGCTTCTTCTAAGGGCAGCCATTAACTATGACAAGGAATAAAGTTATCACAATATGATCAGGATTTTCTTATAGGAACCCTTGGTTTGATATGAAGAAAACAATTCAAAATTAAGAGTTAAAGCAGTGATAGCATTACAATCATTTTTTATTTTTTTTGATTTGAAAAAAAATAATGCGTGTTTATAAAATAATGTATTCATCTCTAGTTTTGCAAAAAATATGAATGCCAGGCATTCATATTTCTTCTATTACAATATCTTCTTCAAGACCGATTTGTTCAATAAGTGCTTCAAGCTCTGCCAGTTCAGCTTCAAGATCCTGTATCTCGGTATCTGTGATGCCCACCATTTCTTCACTGAGTAGCTCGTCTGCAACACTTACTTCGGACTCATTATCATCAGTTACTGTTTCCTCTTCAGTAATGCTTTTATCAGCACATCCTGACATTACAACACCGCAGAGAAGGACAGCGATGATGACGATATTTCTTAGTTTTGTCATTTTCATTCAACTCCTATATCGTTTCTCATTCTTTCCTACTCTCAGACAGTGGTTTCATTTTCATCCGATGAATCACCATCATCTGAAGAATTGTCATCGACTTTGCTGTTTGAAGAATCGTCATCCTCCTGGTCATCTGAGTTATCATCTACATAGCGGCTTGCCCAGTCACCGGACTCTCCTTCAACTTCATAACTACCATCACCTGCAAGTACTGCAGTACCTGTTCCTTTAGCAGTAAGCACAATGTCTTCTCCACGAATCATTACTGTAAGGCGGCTTCCTTCAATGTACACATCCCCTGTGACATTATGGTAGACAAATGCACGGTTGTTGTCTGTGCTGTTGCCATAATCAATGTTAGATGATTCATATCCATCTTCATCGATATCGATTGCTGAATCCCCTGTCATATCTTTTATTACAAGCGTTGCATCTTCTGACATGATACTAATAGAAAGATTGCCAGAAAGGACTGCAGTTCCATCACCTTCTGCAGTGAGCTCAGCACTTTCATTGAGTATTAATACTCCTTCTCTCTGTTCTTTAAGCTCGCTGAGCATGCTTTTGAGTAAGCCGTTTGCATCCTTAATATCTTCTTCAGCCTGCATTATATATCTGTTAGCTTCACGGACATTCTCACCGTTACTGCCCTTTCCATTCCTATATGCATTTCCTGCCTGTTCCTGATTCTTCTTTGCGCTGTTCATGAATTCTTTGTATTCGGCAAGCATATCTTCAAGCTCTTCTACGTCTTCACCATTCTCTTTCATAGTAGCGATCTCATTCTCAAGACGTAGCATCAGAGCATCAGATGTTTTTACAACTTCACTGATTTTGTTGTCGATGAGTTTTGCTGAACTAAGCATGCGGTTCTTGCGGGCATCATTCCATATGTTTCTGATATTTTTTGCAGATTCTGCCAGTTCAGCTCTGTTGCTTGCATCTTCTACATCCTCCTTTTCTTCTTCCAGTTCCTTGATGTATTCTTCATCAGTAAGGACTGCAGTCATATAATCGATAGAATTGATGAGGTAGTCCTTGGTAGCTTCAACGGCTTCTTCAGTATCAAGGTTTGGATCCTTGGATCTTATCTTGGCAAAATTACTCTTTGCTGCCTGGTAGCCAGCTTTTGATTCCTTGACCTGTTCTGCCTTATTTATTTCTTTGTTAGCCATCATTTTCCTTGTTGCATCCTCTTTCGCATTTACCATATCGCGATCTCTATCATACTGCTGGACACCAGGTGGCTCATTATCATCTTCGTTTTCATCAGATTGTTCATCAGTACTATCATTATCCTGACCTTTTTTCTCTGACATTCCATTATCACTGTTCTGTCCACTATCAGACGCTGCAAGTGCTCCTGCCGGAAGAATGCTAACCAGCATAAGCACTACAGCCATGTATGCAAATATTCTCAATCCTTGTTTTTTCATAAGTTAACCCTCAGTTTCTCTTATTGAATTTCTGTGTATTTTACATGCTTTTGTATAATGAAAAGTTCCGGCTATATTAGCCGGATTCTCATAATATTTTTATTTAGACTTTAGTTCCGGCATGAGCCATCTCTTTTTGGTCCATCTCCGTCACAGTCTCTGTCATTCTGGGAACCGCTGCCATCACATTCTCTATCACGATCGCCTTTACAGTTGCTGCCATCGCAATCTCCATTACTGACACCTGCTCCAACACCGTCTGCATTGATGCCTGATCTTGCCTGCGTTCTTAATGCATCATCAGGCACACCTGTACAGTCTTGATCTCTGTCTTTTTGCTGATCAGCTGCCATGGCGGTCACTGTAAATAAACTAACCAGCATAATTGCCACAGCAAATAGTGTAAATGTTCTTATTTTCATAATCAATATCCTCCTATTTTTCTTTATTTTGTAAGTGAAAGCCAAGCACAAATTTGGTGGTTGATATGCCCGGAAGCAATCACTTGGTGATGTGCTTCAACTTTCACTTGCAATCCTAAGATTGGTAGATTTGGATATAAGCATACTTTACTTTACGAAAACTTTAAGCATACTTCATTGTGCAAAAAAGCCTTGAAAAGGTTTATTTAACTTGATAAAACTTTATCCACCTTTAGATTTTAGTTTGAAGTAACTATTATATGCGAGTAACTGCTAAACATACACACTGTGTTTTACAAAAAAATATTCCTGCTTTGTCTAATCGGAATCATGATGTTTGCAGGCATCCAGTTTACAACTGCGTCAGAGATGGCAAGCATCCATGGTGCAGTATATGAGTGGAACTCATTTGATCTTCTGGAAGATGTTATTGTCGAGCTGAACTCAACTCCCCCACAATCCATGCTTGCAAAATATGGGATATACTCCTTTAATCTGGAACCTGGAAGTTATCTTATAACAGCAAGTTTTTATGATGGAAATGACCTTGCAGCATATACTGAAGAGGAAATAACAATCACCGGTGATGGGGACTATGTGATGGATCTATTCCTGCTTCCTGTATATTATGATGATACATTTAATGAGAAAGAGTTTTCTGAGCTAAACGAAATTGCTAATTTATCAGATGCTAATAATAAAGAAACAGTTCTATTTTCACAGAATATGATATTTATTCTTATTTTCATTGCTCTGCTATCTGCTGGAGGATATTATTTTGTAAAGCAACGCAGTAAGACCACTATATCAGAGGAAGACATCCATAATATTTCGCATGAAAAATTTGATCCTATAATGCCCGAAGATAAATGGCAGGAAATACCTGAGGATCTAAAGGAATTCATTGTTATCATTGCGAAAAATGACGGTCGAATTACCCAGAAAGAACTGCGTACAAAGGTCAAACACTCCGAAGCCAAGGTCAGTCTTATGATATCGGATCTTGAAAGCCGGGGTATTGTCAGGAAATTCAAGAAAGGTCGGGGAAATGTGATAATTCTTGAAGAAAGGAAAGATACTAAAGATTCGAACTAATCTATATTATTATTATTATTATTTTGTTATTATTTTGTTATTATTTTGTTATTATTTTGTTATTATTGTTGTTATTATGTAACTATTCAGCCTGATAAAAACGCTATCAATATCAATCTTGACAAAAAGTTGAAATGTAAATTTCATTAGGAACATTTATTTTGATTGTTACTATTGATTGTTTTTTGACTCTTAGATTATTAGTGGGCAGACATCTCCATCTCGGAGAAATCAGTATCAATAGGCAGGTTATGCTAGGCTGAATAGTTACGTTATTATTACCATTATATGTTTTAAAATGAATGAGGAACTTTAGATAGGCATCGCTTTTGGGAAATAAAAGAATTAAACTTGTAAGTTGAAAACTCTCCATTTATAGAGTGGACATGTTGAATCGGAGATTAAAATGCACATCAAATCAAAGATTTAATGTGAGATGAAAGGCCTGCTACCCGAATGCAACATAAACTTAATAAACTATCTATAGTTATATGGTAATTAGCAAGAACAGAACTAATTATATTGGATGTTTTGAAAAAATATGTAGATAAGCAAGATAAGAAAATGCTTTTGACCAAGAAATACAAAACTCAAGTATCTGATGAACAAATGAGAATCATAATATAAAATACGTTGAACAACAAAACGAGTTACCTGGACTTAAAAAACAATATTCTAACATCGAATTTTTGATCTATAAAGCTGAATTTGCAGCTAAAAGAATAATAAAAATTGATGAGAGTTATACGTCAAAGAGATGCTGTTCCTGTGGAAAACAATATACAGTGCCATTTGGACAGGCTATCAAGATCTTCTTGATAATTTACAAACAGAACTACAAATTGTAGTTACTTGTAAGAATCTCCATACCTAAGCATAGAGTAGTTCAAATCACAAATATGCGTTGAGTATTATAATAGAGAGTGAACATGTTCCCATCAACACCCATAAATGAGCCCGTATTGATTTTTGCATTGGCGATGCTTATTTTCCTTATAGCACCCCTTCTACTCAAAACATTAAGATTACCGGGGATGATCGGTATAATTCTTGCAGGTGCATTGATCGGTCCCAATGCTTTGCATATACTGGATAGGAATGAGACCATAGTGCTCCTTGGCGAAATTGGTCTTGTTTATCTGATGTTTATAGCCGGACTGGAGATCAATATTAATAAGTTCATTGAGAAGATAGACCGAAGTCTGGTCTTTGGTACATTATCATTTTTAATTCCACAGGTTGCTGGGACTGCTGCAGGATATTATCTATTGGATCTCTCTTTCACGGCAGCTCTGCTTTTTGCTTCCGTATTTGCTTCACAGACCTTACTTGCATATCCTGTTGTCAAGAAGCTTGGGATAGTCAACAATGAAGCCATTACTGCTGCAATTGGGGCTACTTTACTTACTGATACATTCACCCTGATGATTCTGGCTATTGTGGTCTCCTCCCTGGAGGGAAGCCTCGATATGTTCTTCTGGATCAAGTTACTTTTCGGTTTAGTCATTTTCTTTGTAGGTTCGTTGCTCATTGTACCACGCATTGCACGCTGGTTCTTCAGTAAACTTGCAGACGAAAGTTATTTTGAATTTCTTTTTGTGTTGCTTATAGCATTTACACTTGCATACCTTGCAGAAATTGCCGGAATTGAACCTATTATTGGATCTTTTCTTGCCGGGCTTTTGCTTAACCGTCTAATTCCAAATACTGGCCCCCTCATGAACAGAATAGAATTTGCCGGAAATGTACTATTCATACCTTTCTTCCTTCTTTCAGTGGGAATGCTTACAAACTTTAATTCATTCTTTGGAGGCGGAAATCAGCTCACCCTTGGATTCTTGATGATAGGTGTTATGATCATTGCCAAGTTTGGAGCTGCGGGGCTTGCAGGAAAAATGTACCATTATAGCAAGGACCAAATAATGACCATGTTCGGTTTGTCTATAGGGCATGCTGCAGCAGCCCTTGCAATTGTGCTCGTTGGTTTTGAAGCAGGTCTTTTCAATGAGAGCATGATAAACGCTGTAATAATGATGATACTTATTGTCGGGATAATAAGTCCCCAGGTTGTTGAAATATATGGCAAAAGAGTTTCCCTTACTGATAGTATCACATGCAGTACTATGGAATCAGAATCTCGTGTACTGGTTTCTTTTTCAACACAATCTACGTACAAGCAACTTTTAATGGATCTGGCTCTGATGATCCGGGAAAAAAAATCCATGGAACCATTGCATGTACTTTCTGTAGTAAAACATGACAGTAATCCTGAGGAAAAGGTCATAGAAGCTGAGAAATCTCTTATGGAGACTATTAATTATGCTGCATGTGCTGAAGTTCCTGTAAAAACTCATGTACGTCTTGGATACAACATAGCTTCAGGTATAATGGGAGCAGCACTTGAGAACAGAATTTCAACTGTTGTAATGGGTTGGGATGGTATCCATTCCCCAAAGGAGAGTATTATTGGTTCGGTCATTGACCAGGTACTAAGAGGAACTAAAAAACTTGTGCTTGTTTCAATGATTAGGAAACCTTTGGGGAATACCCAAGGAATCACTCTTATAATCCCTCAAGATATGAACCACAATCCAGGTTTTTGTGCTGTAGTGGATTCCATAAAAAGGATAGCACAACATACATCGGCACCTGTAAAAGCCATGGTTGTCGCTGATGATCCTGAAAAATATAAGGAATTCTTTGATAGTTCTGGTTCTGATATTTCTATAGTGTTTGAAACTGTAGAAGAATGGGATATGCTCATGGACTCTCTTGAGGCAAGAGACGAAAGTCAAAAAGATCTAATAATAATTGCAAGTACTCATCGTGATACTCCAGGATGGCATTCGATATTGCAGGAACTACCAAAACGTATTGCCATATTGTTCAAAGGCAATCTTATAATAACGTATCCACCATCTGAAGAAATATCTGATGACAAAACTAAGCACAATATATTCCTTAATCGCTAAAGTTATATTATGAGTATGAATTTATCATAGATGTAATGGTTTAAAAAAACTAGCCAGAAATCCCATACTCTTTAGAATATGGGCTGAATGGCGCTTATTATGAATACATGGAAATCAAAAAACCGACACAAATACTTACTACAATATCACCTAATCCTTGTATGTAAACTTCTTCAGGGATAAATAGATAGGATTCCCTAAATTCAAGAGCAGAAAGCACTCAAGAAGAACATGTACTACAAATAACCAGAATGGAACAGTTTCCGTCGTTGATAATTGACATGTCAAGTTGCCAAAGATAGGAATTGTCCGTTGTAAACTCCATCGACCAATTCCAGAAGACAAGAAGATCAAGTCAGCTACTATCTCTCAGACAGGTTCAGGAAAATTCGATTGGATTGGATTACAGTAGTCCTAACTTCTATGTTGATAATCAAGGCAGAGAAGCAAACTATCCACGATACTATAGAAAAGCACAGAAAAGATTAGCAGCAGGACAGCAAAAATTGTCACGGATGAAACTTAACAGCAATAATTACCAAAAGCAGAAAAGAAAGGTTGCCAAAGCATGAAATTATTGCAAACCAAAGATTGGACTGGATACGAAAAGAAGCATTGTCACTTGCAAGAAACTATGATTATGTATTTATTGAAGACATCAACATGAAAGGACTTGCAGGATGTCTAAAACTTG
>JAVEPM010000095.1:0-9832 GCA_034008115.1 Methanolobus sp. | reverse complement strand
AAAAGAGGGTCAGAAGCAATGGATGCTATGGGCATATTACCAGGTTATACTGGTGTTGCAATCTATGATTTTTGGAAACCGTACAACAAATATGATTGTCAGCATTCGTTGTGTAATGCACATTTATTACGAGAGTTAACTGGAGTTTCACAAAACAGTGATCAGCAGTGGCCAAAGATAATGGGCGATATGTGAATGTGCATTAAACATCATGTGGATAATGATTTTTTAGATCCTAAGCTAATTCAAAGGTTTAGCGAGGATTATGATCACATCACCTGTTTTGGAATGAACGAAAATGCTCCTGATCCGGAATCAAATGTACGGTCTAAAAAACGAGGACGTAAGAAGCAAACGATAGCAAAGAATTTGCTGGATCGGTTTATAGGGTACAAGAAAGATATCTTGCGGTTTATGTACGGCCTAAACGTTTCGTTTGATAATAATCAGGCTGAAAGAGATATCAGAATGACAAAAGTACAGCAGAAGATTTCAGGTACTTTCCGTAGTGAACAGGGTGCTAGAAATTTCTGTAGGATAAGGGGATACGTTTCTACTATTAGCAAGAATTCGATATCTGTTATCGATGCAATTAGTGCAGTATTCGATGGAAAATCATTTGTTCCTGAATTAGAGAAATGATGCTAGAGAACTAGGCTGAATAGTTACGAAAAAATAAGTAATTAAAAGAGCGTACAAAAAATCAGACTTACCTACATCCCTAAAATCAAGTGCGAGGGGAGGGATTCGAACCCTCGAAATCCTTCGATACTGGATCTTAAGTCCAGCGCCTTTGACCTAGCTGGGCAACCCTCGCATTTAGAATAAGTATGGGTGCCGGTCATTTTGTATTAAGTACGGGATAATAACAATTAAGTTACTTAAGTCTTATTATAGCAAGTATGGAAATCACATTTCTTGGAACAGGAGTTGGCATACCACAGGCTGGAAGAGTTCAGTCTGGTGTGCTTGTGGATATCGAGGAAAAACTATTGCTTTTTGACTGCGGCTGCGGTGTTCTTGGCAGGATACTGGAGAGCAGGCATAAACATACGGACATTGATGGCATCGTGCTCACGCATTTGCATCTTGACCATGTTGGGGATGTACTTGCCCTGATCAAGGCTAACTGGCTTGTAAAAAAGACCCATATGCACCTATATGGACCTCAGGGCACTCGGGAATGGTTTGAAAAGACACTGGACGCCTATGACTATCTTAAGGACAGGTTCACCGTTGAGATAACAGAACTCTCGCCAGGGGATGAGTTTACACCAGATGGGGCAGGAGCAGGTTGCAGTATCAGGTGTGCTAAGACGGTTCACACAGATAATTCCCTAGCCTATCGCATTGAGAGCGGGGGCAAAAGCGTTGTTTATACAGGAGACACCGAGCCATGTGATACAGTAATGGAACTGGCAGAGGATGCGGATGTACTCATACACGAATGCTCGTTCCCGCTGGGATTACCCATGACCAACCATACCACACCGGACATGTTCACCCTCATGCTGGAGGAGCACCCCATCAACGTGCAGGAACTCTACCTGACACACCTCTATCCTCACATGCAGGGACATTACGAAGAGGCCAGGCACCATATTAGGAAATATTTTAATGGCAACGTCACCATTGCTAAAGACCTAATGGTAATCAAGCTCTGAGCCTTAGATTCGCACCAATATGAGAGAAGAGAAAGCTAAGAAAATCAGAACAAAAGCATAAAAAATCAGAGAAATAGAAGAATTAAGCCGGATAACCGGCTTTATTAATTCCCAAGAGCTTCAATAACAGCCTCACCAAATGCCTCAGCACTTGGAGGATCACGGGCTGTTACAATATTTTCAGTGACTATTACATCTGCATCTTCATAGTTTGCTTTGCCTTTTTTAAGTTCCTTGATAGATTCGGAATCCTTAAAAACAGTAGCTTTTTTACCCTCAAGTATTCCTGCTCTTGCAAGTATCACAGGAGATACACAAATTGCAGCCACAACCTTGTCATGTTCAAAGGCATCAACAACCAATTGCTGCAGGTTCTTGTCCGGCCATAACAATTTTCTTGAGCCGGCACCGCCTGCAATAACAATTGCATCATACTCGGAAATAATCACTTTATCTATAGGAACGTCAGGTCTTACAGTCCTACCAAGTGCTCCGGTAGCTACATCTGTAGTCTTGCTTGCAACAGTTATAGTTATTCCTGCATCCTCAAATAAATCCCTGGGCTCAAAGAACTCCTCATCCCTGAAACCTTCCTGTGCAACAACCATCAATATTTTTTTGCTATCTAAATTTGGTCCTGACATATTATCACTTTGCTACCCAACTTATCCATATCATTTTTCAACTTTCCGGTAGGATTTTTCTCAATCATACTATACATTTATAATTATTTTATGAGTGTTGTTGTTATTATTATTTATTCAATTCGATTGATTTTCGCTTCAAATACTTATATTTGACGAGATAAAAAAAGAAAAAAAGAGTGCTTAAAAGGTAAGTCACTTGAAACCTCTATTCATTATAGAATTCATCCCTTGCTTCCACAAAGGCTTTTATACTCTCAATTGGTGTATGCGGGGCAATCCCACAACCAGGGGCCAGTATATCTACTCCATCCATAATACATTGTTTTGCTTCTTTTTTAATATTATCAGGTGATTTACCAAGTAAGGTTGCAGCAGGTGACACATTACCTATAAGGCATGCTCTACCTGAAACTATCTGACTTGCATAAGCAATATCTACTTTCTCTTCTATGCTAAGCCCATGAAATCCTGATTCAGACATCATATCCAGAATATCTGTAGCATCACCACAGATATGAAGAATTGAATACCCTTTTAGATCTTTGCTAAGTAAGCGATAATGTGGGAGCACAAGAGGTTCGAACAATGGTGGTGGGAAAATGTCAGGACCTGACTCAGAATCAATTATAACCACTGCATCAGTTCCATGATCAAGAAGAGCATTGGCATACTCTGTGCAAACTTCAGTACCAATAGTAAATAGTTCTGTAAGAAGCTCAGGTTCAGTTATACACCAGCGCAAGTAGTTATTTGCACCACATAGAGAAAAAGCAATGGCAGCAGGTCCTAATATTCCTGCTATTACTGGAACATCCCCTGATATCCTGCTTTTTATTATATCAGTAGCTTCAAGCATTGTCTTTATTCGTTTGCTTTCAAGCAAATTCTCCGGAATGGAAAATCTGCCAACATCGTCTTTATCCTTGCATGGAAAATCAACTTGATAAGGTTGTGTATCAAAAGAACCTTCTTCAAAAGTACAGCCAAGGCTCTCGGCCATAACTGTGTTACAAAAGGGATATCTGACAGCTTCAAGCCCTGTAAGCTCATGTGCAGCAATGGCCAATGTGGCCATTTTTTCAGGATCATAGTGAGCATCAGGCCATTTTGCACCGCTTATTTCCATAAGTTCAACTATTCCTGTTTGAGTTACCGAACAGACAGGAACTTTATCCACACTTTTTCTTTCCAGGGAATTTATAAAACGCTCTTTTAATGTTAGATCAGACAAACAGAATTCCTCAATAATGCTATGTATCCAGGTTATTTAAAAGACTATCTTTTCTCCAAATTTAACAAAGATTCGTTTTAGTGGACAGCACTTTTATAACACATATCTGCTGTAATTATTGTCGAACAGTTTAATGCGCAAGATACACAGGCAGTGTCATTATCTTAAGCGTGAACAGTCCACACATATCAATGGATGCTAGTTGACTAATCGTCCTTTTATCTAAACTTCAGATTACACGCCCAGAACATTTACATTGAACTTTTCAAGCATTATTGATAGCTTAAAAAGTGGAAGACCCACGACATTGAAAAAGTCACCTTTGATCCTTTCAACAAGTATAGCCCCTTTCCCTTGTATTCCAAAAGCACCGGCTTTGCCAAAAGGCTCTCCTGTGCTGATATAATCCCTTATCAGCTGCTCCGGCATTTTCCTCATCCAGACCGTACTCAGCTCATATTCCGTAATTTGTTTTTTGCTACAAGCATCCATTACAGTCAATCCGGTGATCGCCTGTATCTGTTGTCCGTTTATTTTTTGCAGCATTTCTTGTGCATGACGCTCATCAGCTGCTTTTCCAAGTACTTCACCCCTGCAGACAATAACTGTATCAGCAGAGATAATTATGCCTTCTTTAAGATCATTCGCTACATCAGCTGCTTTTTCAAAAGAGTGGTGCATAACAAGTTCAACAGGACTCAGACTTTTACCTGTGTCTTCTGCATAAGAACTCGCACAAATGTCAAAATCTGGACCTATCAATTGCTCTAACAGCTCTTTTCTTCTCTCAGATGCAGAAGCAAGGATTATTCTGTTCATGATATGTAAAAGGCAAGTGAAAATATCTACTTTGTGAGCTATGAAAAATGAACTTAAAAATTTCGGCTCTGTAGAAAACATCACTGCTTTTAATTAGCGTATGCAGAAAAAGAGTTGAAAGCAAGAAATATTTTATTCAACTTTTTGAATTCTGCCGGCTTCGTCTTACCCTTCGGATGGAGGCTTATAATCAAAGAATAATGCAAGCATCCGCCGCAGGCGGCACGTTTCTTTATTATAAGCCTGCACACTATTGAAGAAAAATATATTTGTTGACGTTTGCTGAGTTAAAACTTACAATTAATGAATTAATTTATTCGTCTTTTCGGACTGCTCAGGCTTTGCCGGACCCTTAGGGATGGGTTTATAATTAAAAACAATATGTTCACCCGCAGCAGGCAGCATCCTTCCTTATACACATCCTGCATGTTATTGAATAATGCATTTATTGAATACTACTGAATTTTAAAAATGGAATTTATAGGATTTCTACATAACAAAAAATTTCTATAATCACCTGAATATTGAGGTTTTCTCAAGAGCTTATGCATTAAGACAACTAATTAAAACAGAGATTATCTTTTCAATATCATTTTTATTGTTTCCAGGTATCGGAACATTTACAGTATAGCTTCTAGGTCCGGTTCTATCAAAGAACTCATAGATAATCTCTATGTGACTATATGGTTTTTCTTTAAACTCTGCGGAATTGAATTTTGAAAGTGGAAAATCCCATGTATGAAATTCTTTGTTCAAAAGAACTCCTTTCTCAAGCAAAATGACTTCTCCCACACTTTTTCTTTTGAAATAGAACAGAATCGAAGGAAAGACATATCCCATGAAAAAATAAAGCCCAAATAAACCTAACATAACCATAAACATGAAAAAGTTACCCTCAGGTACAAACAAGATAATCGGAACAAATATGATTGCAGTTATCACTGATAGCAAAATGGTCATTGAAGTTCCCTTATCACTGCGATAATCCTCTTCATGCGATAAATAATTCCACCATTCTTCATTCGTGTATTTCCAATGAACAATCATCTTTTTCTGATTGATAGCCGCATCTAGAACCTTAATGTTTTTCATAGTTGTCCTAATAAAGAATAATGAGGTCAGCACAACAGTTATAGATACCATAATAAACAAACCATCAAACGAGTTTATGTCAAAAGTGATATAGCTGTGCAGGCCAAGAGCAATAAAGAAAATGTCTGTAAAAATCCACCTAACTAAAGCTACTCTTTGAGGATTTTTAATTTTCGGGATGGTATCTTGTTTCATAGTATTAAAATATAATGTATTTTATAGTTTAAAAGATAATATGTTTTTAGCTATGTAGAAAACTTACTTCATCATCTAATTATTAAAATGAGGATTTCTAACAAAGACAATTTAATATTTCTAAAAAAGCACTTGAAGACAAACTACTGTTGCCTTCAAAACAGAGTTAATCTTCAGTTTTTATTGTTTCATTTACTCATTCATCCATGTTGTCAGCACCCATTATCTGGATCTTGTCAAACATAGGGATTTCCACAGGATACCATTTTTGCAGGAAAGTGAGCATGTGGTATTTCATAAAAACATTTGCAGGCATTCCTACAAAAGCAATCACAAACAGGAACACAATAAACTCAACAATTAGTATTGGGATAAGCAGGATCCACACAGTAGTATCTGCAAGTATTGCTGAAAGAGCAAAATAGAGCATGAGGTCAACAATAAGATATAAAATTCCCAATGCTAGCATTACTATTAATCCCACAATTAAAACTAAAAAACCTACAATAATAGCAAGTATCAAACGACCTATCCAATATATTAGCATCTGTTGCCAATCAGATATGAACTGTCCAAAAACTCGGGATAAAGCTGAAAATATGTTGCATCCAGAGTACATGGAAACCGGGATAGCCAGATTGATTAAAGAATCTATTATGCCTGCAATGAGAACAAATGCAAAAATAATGGCAAAAACTCCCATAATAAGCAATGCAATAGAAGCTCCACCTAAACTATCCATGCCTCCAGTCATGACACCTACTATATAAATCAAAGGCAATGCAAGAATAGCAAGAAACAGAAGAACTGCAAAAACTACAATTATACGAAGAACAAAAAGGGATAAACCTTTTCTTAAATAAGCCATGAAATATTCGCGTATCCGTACATCATTGCTTACTAGCGATTTCACAAAAACAAAATCCATCACACTTCCTATCAGACCCATAATAAAGGCAAATAGGAGTATAAATGCTATAGCCAAGATAGCAAATGAATCTATTGAAGAGGACGCCAGATTATTACCAAAATTGCCTGCGGAGTCGATAAATTCCGGTGAAATGTCATTACCGCCAACATTGAAACCACTATTGAAACCACTACCAACACCACCGATAAAGAAGACAATTATAGCGAGTTTTAACCATTTCCAGAAGTTAAAAGGCTCAATAAGGCACGTTCGTGTCCTTTCTATTGCACGATCAACTGCATCTATTACATACCAGCTCATATAAATAAATAGTAATTGTAAAGTTATATAGTTGCTGATGTGAACTACTCCGCACTTACGGAAAGAGCTTGAATATTACGGTTTCTTACAATCCATAAGCAATCGGCGTATCAGGACTTGTTCATGTGTGGCAGAACTACTCAGAATAAAAAAAATTAGAAGTAGCGTAATTATTCAGCCTAGCATAATCTGTCAATTGGTGCTGATTTCATCGAAATGAAGATATCTGCCCAATAACAATCTAACAATCAATGGTAACAATCAAAATAAATGTTCATAATGAAATTTACATTTCAACTTTTTGTCAAGATTGTTATAGATAGCGTTTTTATCAGGCTGAATAGTTACCAAAAAAGTAATGAAAAATTATTTAGTTCACTCATATGGTGATACTTCATCCGGCAGGGGAGAGGTGTGCAAGACACATTCATTGCCATGTTTTACAAGTTCTTCAATGGATTTTCTTAGTATGGAAGGATAGACCAGACCAACTTCTTCTTTAATAGCACGGCCCTTGCAGAAAAACTTAAAAGTTGGAGTTCCCCTTATACCATATTTTCTTGCAGTCATGGGACTCTCAAGTCCGTTCATCCTGATAAAAGCGCACGAATCGTGGAATTCCTTTGAAAATTCCCTGAAATAAGGTTCTATTTCCTTGCAATGGGTACAGTTAGGAAGATAGAACATAACTACCATTGGCTTCTCCTGATTTTCAATTAATTCATCCCAGTTAGAATCATTAACTTCAATCACATTATCCTCAATCATTTTTACACTCCATATTAATAAAAGCGTATAGATATTAAAATGTATCTTCAAAAAAAGAAAAGTAACAGGCCTAAAAGCCTGCATCTAATAATTTTGGTAAATATCTGTATCAGATATTCTCTTTTGTCCAGGCTGCTGCTGCATCCAGAACAGCGTGATTGAGCGGAATAAGTTTTGCTTTTTTGGAGAAGGTTTCAGCCAGAGCAGCTTTGAAATTGTCCACATCAAGGCCTGTTATTCCAAGAGCCATGATAACTCCGAGCATGGCCGTATTTGCAGCTTTCTCTGAACCTGCCTCACCTGCGATCTTAATTGCCGGTACAGCTATACCAGTGACACCTGCCGGGATATCACATTCGCCTATGGTCGAGTCGTAGAGTATGAAACCTCCTTCTTTGACATCGGCTGCAAATTTTTCCAGTGAAGGACGGTTCATTGCAACAAGAACGTCAGGAGTGTAGACCACTGGAGAACCTATGGGCTCACCTGAAACAACCACAGAACAGTTGGATGTGCCACCTCTTTGTTCAGGACCGTATGAAGGGTACCATGAAACGAAACGCTGTCCATCACAACCTGCGTGTGCAAGTGTCAATCCCATACTAAGCACACCCTGTCCTCCAAATCCTGCAGCCTTTATCTGGACTTCCGGGAACGAGGGATTCAGGATTGCATCAGCTGATGAATCAGTCTCAAGATTGAAGAGGGCATCAATTGCCTTTTTATCAAAAACACTATCTTCCCTGAGAAGTGCTTCCGTCTCATCAGACAGGTCCCTGAAATTACCCAATGGGAACTCCTGCTCCATTTGCTCGTTCACAAACTTAGTACTCTGCTCAGAGTTCTGCTTAAGATTTGTTAGACAGGTCGAGAGGATCTCAACAAATGCATATCCTTTGCCATCGCGCTGTATTTCAAGAGCTTTGCGGATAGCTTTGCGTGCCTTGCGGATATGGGATATGTCTGAAACCGAGATCCTTTCGATAAACACAGGAGCTTTCAGATTGTCAAGAAGCTCACACATGTGCAGGGGGTAACCTGCAAATCTTGGATCCCTTCCATCAGGACAGGTAACAGTCCTCTCCCCGATAAGGGTTGTTGGTGCCATCTGCCCGCCTGTCATACCGTAAACCGTGTTATTGACAAAGAATACTGCCATCTTCTCACCACGGTTAGCTGTCTGCAGGGTCTCATTTAAACCTATAGATGCAAGGTCACCATCACCCTGGTAAGCAATAACCACTGCATTATCCTGTGCTCTTGAAACACCGGTTCCAACAGCTGGTGCACGACCATGAGCTACCTGGAGATTTCCACAGTCAAAGTAGTAATAAGCAAAAACTGCACAGCCTACAGGACTTATCATGACACTGCGGTCCTGTATCTCCAGATCGTACATTGCTTCACCAATGAGCTTGTGAATAATACCGTGACCACATCCGGGACAGTAATGGGTTGCAGTTGCTGCTGCACCACCCTTGCGGGAAAATTCTGGATACAGACCTACACTTTTGATGATTTTTTCTGCCATCTTTATTCCTCCCTTGCAGCTATTTCCCTGATACGATCCAGCACCTGGTTCATTGTTATCAGGTTCCCACCCATGCGATATACAAGTTCTGTGGGTCTGCTGCACTCAATGGCAAGTTTGATATCCTCAAGCATTTGTCCATTGCTCATTTCAACGGAGACGAACGTGCATTCTCTTGAATCTGCAATTTCCTTTAATTTTTTATCAGGGAAAGGGAAGAGTGTTTTTGGTCTGAAAAGACCAACTTTGATACCTTCTTTTCTTGCAATATCAACAGCTGACCTGCATATACGACTACTGATCCCATAGGAAACAAGAATTATAGATGCATCCGTTGCCATGTAATCTTCGAAATCAGGCTCTTCTTCTTTTATGGTATCGTATTTCTCCTGGATCTGATAGTTGAACTCTTCCAGCTGATTGAAATCAAGGAATATGGATGTGACAAGATTCTCTTTGGTATCAGCCGTTCCGCTTACAGCCCATGATCTGTCAATTTCCGGTCTGACCGAAACCTCCGGGAACTGCAGGGACTCCACCATCTGGCCAAGTACTCCGTCTGCCAGCACATAGACAGGGGTTCGGTACCTGAAAGCCAGTTCAAAACCTTTGATGACCATGTCGCACATTTCCTGTACAGAGTTAGGGGCAAGT
>JAVEPM010000046.1:0-26155 GCA_034008115.1 Methanolobus sp. | reverse complement strand
TACCGTGTCCGCCACCTTTTACAACCTGACTGTAATCACCCTGTTCAGGACCAATATTACCAAGTCCTGGACCTGCTCTCATAATATCAACTATGACACAGGGAAGTTCAGCACCAGCAAGATAGGAAACTCCTTCCTGTTTCAGGCTTATACCAGGGCCTGATGATGCGGTCATGACCCTGTGACCTGTGGATGCTGCACCATAGACCATATTAATAGCAGCTTCTTCTGATTCAGCCTGTACGAATTTCCTTCCCATCATTGGGAAATATTTTGAAGCCTCCTGCAATATCTCGCTTGCGGGGGTAATAGGATAACCAAAATAACAGTCACAGCCAGCGTATAATGCGCCAATGATAGCTGCTGTGTTACCTTTTACTAATTGTGTTGCCATGTATTCTCACCTTTAGCTCATTAATCTTTAAGCGGAATGTGTATTTCTATGGTAAACGGCTCAGGACAGGTATAGTAGCAATTTGCACAACCTGTACAGCCCTCACCTGCATACTCTACATAGTGGTACCCTCTCTCGTTGAGCTTTTCACTCATTTTCAGGACACTTTTAGGACATGCAACAATACAACGTCCACAGGCTTTACACTCAATGATATTAATAACGGGGTAAGGTTTTTTCTTGCCTGACATAATACGATGCCTCTTTTTGATCTATAAAAATAATATCCAGGAACCGGGAATAGTTCATAGAAGCAATAAACATCTATTTACTTTATGGTCCGGGACCTTAGCATATGCGGGAAACTTACTCTACACTTTCCTCATCATGATCGCGTATTTCCACACGTCTTATCTTTCCGCTGATGGTCTTTGGAAGCTCAGCTACAAACTCAACCACACGTGGGTACTTGTAAGGTGCAGTGACCTTCTTCACATGATCCTGAAGCTCTTTTTTTAGTTCATCACCTGCAGTGTAATCCTTTGTAAGAACAATAGTTGCTTTGATGACCTGGCCTCTTACAGGATCAGGCGCACCTGTGATGGCACACTCAAGAACAGCAGGGTGTTCTATAAGGGCACTCTCTACTTCAAAAGGACCAACACGGTAACCGGATGTTTTGATGATATCGTCGGCTCTTCCAACGAACCAGAAATAACCATCCTCATCCTTCCATGCCATGTCGCCTGTGTGGTAATATCCGTCATGCCAGACCCTGGAAGTCATTTGCTCATCAGAGCGGTATCCGATAAATATGCCAGGTGGGTTTCCGAAACTTGTGTCAATGACGATTTCACCTTCCTCACCAACCTCACATGCTTTACCTTCATCATTAAGGAGAATGATATCATATTCAGGAGAAGGTTTACCCATTGAACCTGGTTTCGGCTCTAGCCATGGGTAAGTTGCAACGGAAACAACGGTTTCTGTCTGTCCGAATCCTTCCATGAGCTTCATACCGGTTATGCAATAGAACTGCTCATATACTTCAGGGTTCAACGGCTCTCCTGCTGTTACACAATACTTAAGACTGCTGAAATCACAATTACTAAGATCTTCTCTGATAAGGAATCTGTAGATGGTTGGTGGAGCACAGAATGTAGTTACACCATACTTGATGGCATTCTCAAGCATTCTGTCTGCACTGAACCTTTCATAATCATAGACAAAAACAGCACTGCCAGCTATCCACTGACCGTACATCTTTCCCCATACGCATTTTGCCCAACCTGAGTCAGCAACGGTGTAGTGGAGGCCTCCATCTGTAACATTATGCCAGTATTTTGCAGTTATGATGTGTGCAAGAGGATAAGCGAAATTGTGCTGCACCATCTTAGGGAAACCTGTTGTTCCTGATGAGAAGTAATTCAATAAAATATCATCGTTTGAACTTGCTTCCTCACCACTTGGACGGACGAAATCCTCAGATGCATTTTCCATTTCTGCTGTGAAATCAAGCCATCCTTCTTTTTCAATTCCGATAACCAGACGATTTTTAAGCATCTTGCTTACCTCTTTGTAAGCCTCATCCACATAATTGAGAATGCTTTCATCCGGTGCGCATATAACAGTGTTGATAACTGCACTTTCTACTCTGTAGACGATATCCTTCTTTGTAAGCATATGTGTGGCAGGAACTGCAGTGGCACCAATTCTGTGGAGTGCAAGCAGACAGAACCAGAACTCATACCTGCTCTTTAGCATGAGCATTACACTATCGCCCTTTTTGATTTCCAAATTTTTGAGCATGCTGGCAGTCTTATTACTATAATACTCCAGATCCTTGAAAGTGAGTATCTTTTCGTTGCCGTTGTCATCGCACCAGATCAGGGCCTTCTTATCAGGCTGTTGCGCTGCATAAACATCGACCACATCATATGCAAAGTTAAAATTGTCAGGAACGTTTATTTTGAAATTTTCCTTAAAATCCTCATAGGAATCATATTCAACACGTGAAACATATCTGTCAAGTAATGAACTCATACTACCTCCTCATAAAATAACAGCCAGGAATTTTGCAGGTTTTCCACCTATTGCCTGCATTCCGTGTGCATAGTTGGAATCAAAAAAAATGGAATCTCCTTCTTCAAGAATTATTTCATTATGATGAATATTTACTTTCAGAGTACCTTCAAGAACATAATTGAATTCCTGTCCGGGATGAGAATTAGTTGATATAGCTGCACCTTCCGGTTTTGGGTCAACCTTAACAATAAAAGGTTCAGCTTTCTTGTGAGAAAAATTAGCAGCAATGCTCTGGTACTTGTAATCCTTACGACGCTCGACACTAACTCCTTTGTCCTTTCGGGTTACAGAGAAAACATGCATTCTGGGATCATCACCTGTAAGCAGCACAGATAGATCAATATCGAGGTTCTGGGCAATCTCAAATAGAATGCTTGCTGGTATGTCTTCTTCTGCATTCTCATACCTGACGTATGTCTCAACAGGTATTGTTAGCTTTTCAGCCATTTCCCCAACGGAAATATCCAAAATGTCACGTAATTCTTTTACACGAGCTGCAATTTCTTTGATTTTTTCCTGCATATAAATACCTTCACAAAATCATCATGTGGATACAATAAGAGTAATATGTCTTAGAATAGGGGTTTTTTCCCTGATCCCCACAAATTGATTTGTGGCTTTAAGGATTACTATTATTTTAATATATTGTCAAATAATACCATAATTAAACATAATATGCAACTATTCAGCCTGATAAAAACGCTATCTATAACAATCTTGACAAAAAGTTGAAATGTAAATTTCATTATGAACATTTATTTTGATTGTTACTATTGATTGTTTTTTTGATTCTTAGATTGTTAGTGGGCAGATATCTTCATTTCGATGAAATCAGCACCAATTGACAGATTATGCTAGGCTGAATAGTTACCATAATATAAACTTAAATACTGGTTTTTGATAGAAAATAAAAACAAACACTTTTTTGATTTTATTGAAGGAAATATATATATAAAATAATAAGTAATTTGTCATTATCAATATATACTTTAGTGATATCATATCAGCAAAACACAAGCGATTAACATGGAAAGCATTTGGGACTTGTTTGAAAAAATGGAACACGAATACAGAAGGCAATTATTTCATGCTGCCTTTGGTCTTCTTGTGCTGCTTTTTCCATTTATCGGATCTGAGATACTGCTGTTATTAAGCTTTCTTATCATAGTGGGAATAACATTTCTTCCCGAGGATTCATCGATCAACAGATACCTGTACAAAAAACCACTTCCAGGCTCAAGGGAAATGCTCACTGATAGCATCAACGAGGGATTGAAAAGTGCAAAGAATCTGGCTATTGCAGTATTTATTCTGATGTTGATAAGCTCATTATTACAATTCACATCATATCAGCTTCCACTGTATGTTATTGCAGGGGCAATCGCAATATCTACTTTTGGTACCAGTGCTGCAAATTTCATACAACACAGAAAAAAGCTGCAATCTCTTCGCTATAATACAAAAAATATTGATGGCCATGAATCTTATCTGTTACCCTCAAGTATCGTGCTTCTTGGTGTGGGAATAATAACAGCATACATTTCTGGAATATGGCTCATGTGTTGGGATAAAATAGATGTCAGTCTAAATATGCTATTCTTCCTGGCAGTCATTGGTTCTATAACAGCTGCTCTTTTTGAATCGATACCTTCACGTATAGATAACAATCTCTCTGTCCCCATTGGCTCAGGAATGTCCATGTGGCTATTCAGTTCTTTCGGATACTCAGTACCAGCTCAGGAGATGTTCATTGCACTTGTTTTTTCATTGATTCTGGGTTATCTGGCCTATAGGACAAAAATAGCTGATCTTTCAGCACTTTTCAGTGCGGCCCTGCTTGGGGTGCTGATCATAGTTTTCAGTGAACTCTTTTGGTTCATACTCCTGCTAACATTCTTTATTCTGGGAGGAGCTTTCACCAAATTCAAGTATAAGTACAAGGAATCCATCGGTCTTGCACAATCAAAAGATGGAGTGCGAAGCTATGAGAATGTTTTCAGTAACAGCACAGCAGCTCTTGTACTTGCCATATGCTACGGGATATATCCACAATATGCAGAACTGATAATCTTTGCTTACCTTGGTACGGTGGCAACAGCAACCGGTGACACACTTGCAAGTGAGATTGGAACGACCGCTCACTCACAACCAATAATGATAACCACCCTGAAGCCTGTTCAAGCAGGAGTTGACGGTGCAGTAACAATACTGGGTGAAGTTGCAGCACTTCTTGGATCTATGCTCATAGGCGTGCTTCCGGTTCTTTTTGGAAAAATGGATGATGCCCTCCTTGTCATAACTGTTACAACTGCAGGTGGGTTTTTGGGAACGAATATAGATAGTCTTCTTGGTGCAACTCTCCAGAAACGGGGCATACTCTCAAACAGTGGTGTCAATTTTGTAGCTACTTTTGCAGGTGCCATTGTTTCCGGAGTGATTTATCTTTTGCTGGTATAACGTTTTTAGCAGGACTGCTCCACGGGGGGAAAAACAGCATAATGTGTCTTAACGAGCGTTAATATTTGCCACCCCACCCCTAACAGCTGCTTCTGCAACAGCCGATGCTACAGTTTCTACAACTCTTTTATCAAGCGGACCGGGAATTATATAGTCCTCGCTAAGCTCCTCATCTGTGACGATACCTGCGAGTGCATACACTGCCGCCAGTTCCATTTCCGGACTTATATCACTGGCACGCGTGTCCAGAGCCCCACGAAATATACCTGGAAAACCAAGACAATTGTTTATCTGGTTAGGACAATCCGATCGACCAGTTGCAATAATTCTAGCCCCTGCTTCTTTTGCAATGTTCGGCATTATCTCAGGAACTGGATTCGCCATGGCAAAAACAA
This sequence comes from Methanolobus sp., assembly GCA_034008115.1. GTDB lineage: Archaea > Halobacteriota > Methanosarcinia > Methanosarcinales > Methanosarcinaceae > Methanolobus. The sequence goes on along the minus strand of JAVEPM010000046.1, from coordinate 20,824 downwards.
TTGCATCCGATGCCATGGATGAAACCATTTCACTGTTTACTATCCCGGGTGCTGAAACACCGATAAAAACGTCAGCATCAAGCATTGCTTTTGCAAGTGTTCCTTTCATATTTTGTTTGTTTGTAGCGATGGCAATTTCCTCTTTTTCGGGATTCATACTTTCTATGCGTCCTTTGTAAATAGATCCACGACTATCACATACAATAAGCCTTTCAGGATTGACACCGGCATATAACAATTTGATAGCTATCGCTTTTCCCGCAGCTCCGGCACCGGATATTACCACCTTAATGTTTGGCATTTCTTTGTCAATGAGCTTCAAGGCATTGATCAAACCAGCAATGACCACAACTGCTGTACCATGCTGATCATCATGGAACACAGGTATAGGAAGTTCCTTACGCAATCTTTTCTCTATCTCAAAACACCGGGGAGCACTTATATCCTCCAGATTTATACCACCAAATGCAGGTGCTATATGTTTAACTGTCCGGATTATCTCTTCAGTATCGCTTGTGTCCAGACAAACAGGAAACGCATCGATGCCTGCAAGTTCTTTAAATATAAGAGCTTTGCCTTCCATTACAGGTAAAGCAGCATGCGGACCAATGTTTCCAAGACCAAGGACAGCAGAACCATCTGTAATTACTGCCACTGAATTCTTTTTCATGGTATATCTGTAAACGTCATCAACATTTTCTGCTATTTTTTTGCATGCTTCGGCAACTCCGGGAGTATAAGCAAGACTTAGATCATCTATATTATTGAGAGGGACCTTGCCACTAATACCAATAACACCACCTGCATTTTCATGGAGGGCCAAAGACCGCTCCCCCAAACTATTGTCACTTCCGTTACACGTAAAATCCTTCAAGTTTTCATCCATTTTTATTTACTCCCCTAAAAGTACATTAATTCACTTTAATATCCTGACCTGTAGATGTCTTCAAAAAAGTTATATGTTCCCATATCCTAAGAATATAGAATGAGTACAGAAATAAAGGGCATTGCAAGAGAAACACTAAATTTCATACTTGAGGTCAGCAAATCCACATACCCGAATGAATTTGCAGGTCTCTTACAGGTAAAGGATGGGATCATTACCGATATTCTATTTCTTCCCGGTACGGAGTCCAGCGAGGTAAGTGCTGTCCTCAAACTTTTTATGATGCCAAATATCTCAGCAGTAGGCTCTGTACACAGCCATCCAAGCTCTGTCATCAGACCTTCAAAGGCAGACCTGAGACTTTTTAGCAAAACCGGCAATCATCACATTATAGTTGGTCATCCATTTGGTCCTGAAAACTGGAAATGTTTTAATAGGAGCGGCGAAGAAATCTTACTGAATGTATTGGATGTCGAGATAGAAGATGATGAAATTCTTTGAAATTTTAGTAAGTACACACAAACATGGATGATATAAAAAGATACTTTTCACAGGAATGCTTTGCATCAAATTCAGGTATGGATCTGACTTTTGTCTCGAAGGGATATGCAAAGGCAGAGATGAAAATAGAAAAAAGGCATCTAAATATTCTGGGCATTGTCCACGGAGGGGCTATTTTCACATTAGCAGACATGGCATTTGCAGCTGCATCCAATTCCCACGGAACCGTGGCAGTTGCCATCAATGTTGACATATCTTACGTAAAAGCTGCAAGTAAAGGCAGCCTTTATGCTGAAGCCAAGGAAACATCCATAAGTCCGAAGATATCAACGTATGTTGTAAATGTAACTGATGAAGAAGGAGACATCGTTGCCATATTCAACGGAATGGCTTACAGGAAGAAGAACAAACTTGAGATTCCTGAAAAGTAGAAGCAATTCTAAAATAAATTACGGTAAGAAGGATTAAAAATTGTTAAAAAAGCTGGAAGATCAAACCAGCTCTTTAACTGCCTGTTCAGAGGGCATTTCTTCTGTCTATAACCTTCTGTGATTTGCCTGCTGTGCGGGGAATAGAGCCTTTTTCAGCCAGTTCCACATTGGTCCTGATATTAAGCACGCCTTTCAATTCATTTTCAACGTACATGCGTACGGCGGCAAGGTCCTTCAGCTCACCTGTGAAGGCATTTTCCTCAAGCTCCACCTTTACAGTTATTTCGTCAAGCATCTTTATATTTCTATCAAGAATGACCTGGAAATGCTCAGTGATCTCAGGAATATTGACAATGACATCTTCTATCTGAGAAGGGAATACATTTATGCCCCTGACGATAAGCATGTCATCAGCCCTTCCAAGAAGCCTAGATATACGAGGGGTTGTACGACCGCATGAGCACTCACTCTCAAGCAATCTGGTGATGTCGCCGGTCCTGTATCTGATAATTGGCAATGCTTCTTTTGTAAGGGAGGTTATCACAAGTTCTCCTTTTTCCCCCTCTGCTACCTGCTCACCGTTCTCATCAAGTACTTCCACAAAGAAGTGGTCGCTCCATACATGAAGACCATCCTGTTCCTCACATTCAAAAGCAACTCCCGGGCCCATAATCTCTGAAAGACCATAGGAATCATATGCCTTGATATTCAAAGTACTTTCAAGCTTTTTTCTGGTGTTGGAGGACCATGGTTCGGCGCCAAAACATCCAACTTTCAGGGAAAGCTTGTCCACGATGGCCATTTCCTTTGCAGTTTCTGCAAGGTAAAGAGCATAGGACGGAGTACAATGTACCGCAGTGACACCAAAATCCATCATCATTTCAAGCTGCTTGCACGTGTTACCTGTGCCACTTGGAACTGTCATGGCACCTATTTTTTCCACGCCGTAATGAATACCAAGACCCCCTGTGAACAGTCCGTAGTTCACAGCATTCTGGAAAACATCATCCTTACCAAGACCAACCATAGTGAGATTTCTTGCCACAAGGTCGGACCATGTTTCAATATCATTTTGGGTATAAGCAACAACCGTTGATTTTCCAGTGGTACCAGAAGATGCGTGAATCCTCACAACATCTTTTCTTGGAACTGCAACAAGACCAAATGGATAATTGTCCCGAAGGTCTGTTTTTTTTGTAGTTGGCAACTTGCTGATATCATCCAGCGAGCTGATATCATCAGGACTTATTCCAAGCTGCTTGAACTTCTCTTTATAAAAAGGAACATTATTATAGACTGCAGCAACCGTCTTCTTTAAACGTTTCAATTGTAGTTCGACAAGTTCTTCCTTTTTCATTGTCTCGTATTTTGGCTGCCAGTAATTCATGAGAATATCTCCGCAAACACTTCTGATAGGAGTACATCTTTAAATGGTTTGCTATTATGGCACACGCTAACAAAGCTATATTTCAAAAGAAGGTGCTCGCAAATTATATTTGTACATGTATATTTAATTACAAGTACATAAATTAATAATTTAGACTGTATATTAATAATTATATGTCCATACTCGTAATTATTATGTACATATTTATGAATTTCATGACATAAGAGTTTAAACCGTGTACATTAAAATATCACATTAGATTGTGATGAGACATATTCAAAAACGCCGGATACTTGCAGGAACAATACTCCTCATCCTATTCATTTTAACCATTCATACAACAGTAGCTAATAGCGATGATGTTTCCACTGATATCGTATCCAGTTACAAATTACTTCCTGATGAAGGGATTGTGAAAGTCTCCAAAGAGATCACATTTTTCAATAACGACATTAATACAAAATACTGGAGAGGCTACTACTCCAACTACAATTATTATCTGCCGGAAAGGGCAGTAAATATAAAAGCCTGCGACAATGAAAATCCAATTGCTTCTAAGATTTCTTCTGAAGGATATTACGTATTCAATTTCAACCAGAAGGTCTGGTATGGGGAAAATTACACGTTTAATATAGACTATGAACTTGAGACAAACAAGAATACGGCGGTTTTTTCCTTAAATGAATATGGAGGAAACACAGAGGTTATACTTGAAGTGCCGTCGGATTTTGATACACATATAGGCAGAGATGATTACAAATTAGAAGATAAAAAACATTCAAGTGTGTATATATTTGAGAAAGGGCAGAAATGGGACCGGTTCTGCACTGTCAATTCCGTAAGAGCATCGCCACGTCTGACATTAAAAGATACAGCTCATCTTACAGAAAAAGATGTGGATGTAGAAATCAGATACTGGGAAGGTGAAGAAGAGTGGGCACAGGACATCATGCAAACAACAATTAAGAGTTTAGCATTGCTTGAAGACAAATGGGGTATCGCATATCCCGCAAAATATAACATCACGATCACACAGGCAAATCTAACTGAAACCGGCGGATATGGCGGATATAACCAGAGAAGGAACGGAATATGCTTATTATATACTTCCAATCATGGAATACTCATACATGAACTTGCACATTACTGGACACGCGCCTGCAACTTTGAGCAATTGTGGATGGATGAAGGTTATGCAGACCTTTATTCACATTTGGTCCTGAGTGAAATAGAACCCGAAGAAGCCATCTCAAGACGTGATAGATTCCTCGAAAAATATAATGATCTAAATGATCAATATGATTACCCATTATCCGAATGGAATACACCTGAAAATATCGATTGTTCTACGGAAGAATACGTGGATTACGGATACAAAAAAGCATTTTTCCTTACCCTTACACTATATGAAGCAACAGATATTGATACATTACAGGAAATGAACCAACAATTTATAAATCGTGGAGACAGCATTGACAATTCGGATTATCTTGAAATCGTTGCTTCTGTTTCAAATCAGGATACAAATTTTATTGAAACATTGATCTATGCCTGAAATACATTCAGACTCCAGAGAGTGTCTAATTAGAATTTTAGCTTAAAAGTCTATTCTTTTGTTCATCTTATATTCCGCAGATGTCTCGTAAAAATATATATTTTTCTTTTTTTGGGATATGTGCATACTTATATCATATAACATCCATAAAAAATAATACTTTAATAGTGAACAGTAATACTATTAGTTGACAAATAACTTCAATTCAAATAATTAGCAAAATTTCTGGACATCTGCGGAAGGTCGGTTCATAACTCCACCAGCTTTTTTTGGTAGAAGCGATTCTTTTAAGAAAATGTTGTCTAATTAGAAAAGGAGTTTTTAGAGCTAATTAGACAAACTACTGCTTCAATATGTTTTCAAACGATTTAAAAATAATACTTTTATAAAAACTTCTGACAAATATACTTATAACTTAACAAAGCATAAATATAATAAGTAGAGTAGAAAACCATGCACTACTGTGACTTCAAAAAATCACATCCGTTCGTTCACTTCGGGGGAAAGTGGGAAATGAATGAGTATTCTAAAAAAAGTGAGAGAACTATGGAAAACTTAGTTGATGTACTTGATGATATATTATATCAGACATCAATTGAAGAAGTATTGAAGACACTTGTGGATAGGATACCATCTTTATTTTCTGAATCTGGAAATGTATCCGCTAAAGTGTCCTGGCTGGATGAGCATTGCCAGTCCAGGTCCTGCATTGAATCTGGTGTTGTCCTTAGCAGTGATATCATTATACATGGAAAAAAAGAAGGTTTTATTGAGATTACAGTTGCAGGCAAGAATACAGAAGCCAAAAATAATGCAGATCAGATTCCGGATTATGAAAAACTGCTACATCTTATTTCCAGAATGATTTCTATCTCTTTTGAAAAAAGGAAGGAAGTTACGGAACTAGAAAAAATGGAAAAAAAGCTGAGGAACTACTACGATAAGCTTGAAGATTGTATATTTGTAGTGGACTTGAATGGAAATATACTTGATTTCAATAAAAGTTTCGAAAACTGCACAGGGTACACTGCAGAAGAACTGCGTCAAATGAACATTAAGGACATGCTTACCCAATGCACCGGTGATTTTAAGGAGTCATCCCTGATAAAAGATGCCATCACACAGGGAGGGGCAGCATTTGAGTTCGACCAAATATGTAAGAATGGAGACAGCATACCTTTGACTATCACCTGCAAACCACTTGAAAATAATGAAAATAAAACCTTTATGTGTGTTGGAAAAAATATATCAGAGACAAAAAAGGCCGAGCATGAACTGCAGGAATCGCAGAGAAAGTATTCAACTATCGTCGAAAAAGGTAATGATGGAATTATTATCATTCAGGAAGAGACAATCAGGTTTACAAATTCAAAAATGTTGGATATTACCGGGTATGCATATGAAGAGATCATCAATGAAAATTACCTGATGCTTATTCCTGCAAATGAGCACAAAAAATTTGTCGAATGGCTCCACCAGCATAATAACAACGTGGCCAATGAAAGAATATTCCATACCAATCTGCTTACAAAAAGCAATGAACAGGTACCTGTTGAGATCAATAGCTCGAAAATTGATTATGAAGGGAAAGAAGCAAAACTTCTTGTTATAAGAGATATCAGCAAAAGAAAAAGCATTGAAGAGCTTCTTAAAAAAGAAAGGGATAAACTAGAGAATTATCTGGATGTCGCAGGTTCCATAATAGGCATAACTGGACCAGACACAAATGTAATCTTTATTAACAAAAAAGGAGCTGAGGTTCTTGGTTACGATAAAGATGAGATTACAGGCAAGAACTGGTGTGATAATTTCCTTCCTGAAAGTGTCAGGGAAACTACCAGGGATAATTTCATTGGTGTTATTGGTGGTGAGATCGATCCACCCGAGTATTTCGAAAATCTGATTCTTACAAAAAATGGTGAAGAAAGACTAATATTCTGGCACGATGTACCCCTTGAAGATGAACATGGTCAGCGTATCGGAGTGATCAGTTCAGGCGAAGATATTACCGAGAGCAGAAAAATAGAAGCAATGCTCATAGAATCGGAGAAGAACCTTAAAACGATATTTGACCACATTGGTGATTTGATATCTATTCACAAACCCTATGGGAAATTCATAGATGTTAACAAAGCTGCATTCGCTTCCACAGGATATACTAAAAGTGAAATGCTTGAAATGTCTCCGAAAGATCTGGTGTGGCAGAAAATGAAACCCCTTATGGATGGATACACTGAACGCATAATAAAAGAGAAAAACATTGTTTTTGAAATATATAACTCACATTCCGCAGGTCGACAATAAAAGTTCATCATTTTGCTTGGTAATGATTTTGATTATATGCTCTGGAAAATATGTTCTGCTTGTTCAATAAGAATGCAACCAAAACAAGCTTTTCCTGAATATATAAAAATAAGATTGATATTAATTATGTTTGAAAAACGCTATCATGCAAAATTGTTCAAAATGGAATTATACCTGCGGAATGTGAGATATAACGTTAACAAGGATGGATCCTTACTGCCTCATGAAGTAAATTCAAGGTTAATTGAATACAAAGGAGAGCCAGCAATTATCTCAGTAGCAAGGGATATAACTGAGAGAAAGAAGGGCGAAGAGAGGCTTAAAAGATATGCAGGCGAACTAAAACATTCAAACGAGCTAAAGGATCTTTTCACAGATATTATCAGGCATGATCTGCTAACGCCTGCCAGTGTTGTCAAAGGTTATACAGAAGAACTGATCCTTACTATCAAAGATAAGGAAGCACTCGAACTTGCAGAAAAAATAAGAGAGAATAACAACAGACTCATCGAGCTTCTTGAAACTGCCACTAAACTGGCTAAACTACAAAATAAAGAAGACATTACTTTTGAAAATATGGATATTCTTCCTATCATTAAAACAATTTTGGACAGTTTCAAAGACCAGATAGAAATGAAAGAGCATAAAATAATCTTCACAGGAGACGGACCTTATCCGTCGGTGGTCAATACGGTCATTGAAGAGGTTTTTGCAAATATTATTTCTAATGCTATTAAATACAGCCCTCCAAAAAGTGCGATTGAAATAGCTTTTACAGATGAAGATGACATGTGGAAGATTAGTGTTACTGATTTTGGAATTGGAATTCCTGATCAAGATAAAACGCTTCTATTCACCCGTTTCCACCGCGCTGATAAAAAAGGTATAAAGGGAACAGGCCTTGGTCTTGCCATAGTTAAAAGAATAATGGAACTACACGGCGGCAAATATGGAGTGAAAGATAATCCTAAAGGAAATGGCAGTGTTTTTTGGGTTACTGTAAGAAAGGCTTGAATAATTGAAAAAGTTAGATCAATACTTTAAAGCGGCATTCTTCATCTCCGGCAAGAATTGTTTTTTCCATTAAAACATTTACATCCCTGCCCAGACCAATTTTGAATTTCTTTTTTAGATTTCCCAGTGTGCAGTAGCAGAGAGTTTTTGAAGCTTCTTCAATATCCTGATTGATAAGTGGACAATAGCATTGATCAAAGACGACATAAACACCATTGTCTTCAATTTTAACCCTCCATTGTTGAGATAATTTTACGAGAAAATCATATTCGTTCTTAGACTCTTTTCTGATGGCTAACAACCTTTCATCTGTAAGGTGAGTGAATGGACATTCTTCACCACATGCTTCCATAATTTGAATTCTTGTATTTTCATCCAGATTCTGATCTAAGCTTTTAAGCAACTGTTTAAGCCAAATATTTGTTTCAATCATTTAATGTGAACCATTGATATTACAATATAAATAATATTTGTTTGTAGAAAAATATTATTGGGCAAATTGTTTTCTCAGAATCCATGTATTTTTTAAAAATCACATTATTGTTACATAATTTTGAGCACATTATCCAATAATTCATTTTGATGAAAATTGTCCAATTCATACAGCACTTAAGAGGGAGGGATTAAATCCTCCTTCTCAAAGATACGAATACTGCACCAAGTATTCATGTAATTGCAAGCAGAGGCTCAAATCCTGGCAAACTGGAACTTGAACTTTTTCCTTCTATTCCAGGCTGGGACTGGAGCTCAACATTGATCCTTATCTGTTCTGCCATTTCTTCAATTTCAGCATCATCCTTGAACAAAAAATAGAAGAGATAATAAACTACCGATGAATGAGAGTCTAAATTCAATATGAAATTCTATTATCCTCATTCATTCGGCACATTCAAATTATCATCTGCGCTTTAGATCATATACAACTACTAAAGCAAATATTGCGAATAAAGCCCCTAGCCCGGGTATGGGTGCAGCATCCTTAGTTTCACCTTCAGTTTCATTATCCATTTCTGCGTCGTCAGCAGTCTCGGATTCGCCCTCATCAGATTCCGGTTCCAGTTCGATTATGATCTCATGTTCTGAAAACTCAGGCACATGTACGAGCATGGAAGCTGTGTCATTTTCCTGCAGGAAATAACAGAGTGGCTGATCCCCACCTTCAAAGAGCTCATCAATATTATTTGTACAGCTTAGTGGAACTCCATCATACTGTAGTCTGAGACGGTCGGGTCTTGTGAGATCCATGGTTCTGTTATCCATGTTTATGACGATTACCTGACCCTCTTTAAGCTCTGATGATACTCCCAATACCACACGGTTTTGTCTGGCTTCTCTTACCCGGACATCAACTGCTGTGTAGTTTTGGAAGGACATCGAGTTTCCCCTATCATGCATGGTTATCTCTGCACCTACACGCCCCATTGCAATTCCATTATTTATCATCTGATGCATGCCCAATGATCGATTTGAATATTGGAACGTGGTCTGATGAAGCTGCGGGGACATTGTTGCGGCTCTGAACATTACCAGGCTGTTCTCAACAAGATCTACAGTTATTATTTCACCATCGATATCAACATCAATACCGGATACTTGTGAATCACCTGTTAAAAAATCAGGACTTACTATTAAATATCCCTGGAAGTTGTTCTTGGTGATCTTTATAATAGTAGCTCCATTTAATTCCTCACTGTCTATACTTGCTTCAACATCATCTGCCAGATCAAAAACGATTGTTTTATCAGCCAGTGCTTTGACCTGCATGGTTGCCATTGGATTGTCATGAATATTTATCAGACTTGAGCTTCCAATGTATGCAGCATTCGAACCCCTGACATTCTGGGATATGTAATCAAAATCAGATACTTTTACTGAATCAAAGATAAGATCGCCAGATAATGCAAAATTGCTTATCTCACCTAATTCATCAAAGCTGAATGTTGTATAGTTTCCAAATGCTGAGTGACCTCGCATCATGAAATTAAGCCCATCTGACGTTCCCTGAGCCCTTATTCCATGCATGGCCTGCTGCCTCATCTGAACAAAACCTCTTGTGTTTACAGATGAAGGCATGTTTCCCATATGCAGTACCATATAATTGGCAATCATGTCACCTGAAACACCATATTGAGTTTCAATCTCAGCAATTGTCATATCTGGGTCAACGTCTTCCGGAAGTCCCATATCAAAAATAATATCATCCACTGGAACACCGAACATATTAGATATCTGCGAAAGGGTATTACCTCCAAACCCCATAAATCTGTGATCCATATTTTCAAATTGTTCGCCACGCATTTGCCCCATCATATTACCGCCCTGTCCCATCTGTGCCAGGACAGGAGATGCAAATGCTACTGAAAATAATATAATACTGACTAAAAGTACACTTAAACGTTTCATATTTCAATTACCCCCAAATTACTTTCAATATAACAATCGATCTTTATGAACAATAAACATGTTGGTTTAAGTTATTTAAGCTATATTAGAACCCAACTTTGACAGTTCAATTTTTAAACCTTAAGGATATTCGAATTTTTGTTGCCAATTAAGCGTATATTGATGGAAAATAAGCAAAATGTCACTAAAATGTCCATCTATTTTTATAAACCGTCAAATTAGGGATGCAAAGTTTGTTCAATAGCCAACTGACCTACAGATTTTTAAATGACCCTTTATCTTGAAAATAATGAATTGGATATAGTACAACCTGCTTAAAAAAAAAGAATTAATAAATATATTGATCATGTAAATCAGATTAACTGTATATTGCAATCACTCCAGCAGGATAATCATATGCCATATCGTAAACTGTATGCAGAAGTCCTTCAGTAAATACCGGCGAATCGTCAACATTGGATTTGGTGTCGTCAGCACTATGAACTCTTCCCACTTCAGTTACAAGCATTCCTGAATTTACATATGACCTTGGATTATCAAACACATTTGCTTGAGCATCCGTATGAACCCAACGATTTCCATCCCAGAATTCGTTAAATTGATGAGCTAGAACACTGTTATCAAGAATGCCATTGATAGCTATTCTTCTAGTTGGAACTCCCAATGCTCTCAGATATGCACCATTCATCACAGCATACTCATCGCATACTCCGTGGAAGCCATTACCAATAATAAATTCGTCTGATGCTGTATGAGTTGATTGTATGTAGAAGTAATCTACGTCGTAGGTCATCAGTTGATTTACATATGAACTTACAGTTGCAGCGGTGTTATATGGACTAATTGTTTGATCTCCTGCTATAGCCGCTCTTCTTGCAATTTCATACTCATCATGGTGACTTACATCGTCAGTTTGCAAACTGAGTCCATTATCTGGGTCTTCTATTTCTTCTGGGCCATTATTATACATTTCAACCATAGGTAAACTTATTGTAGGTGCACTTGTTAAATAAAAATAATCTCCTTCCTTTACATATGCTCTAATTGAAATTGGTTTTGCTCCTACCGTAGGGAAATTAGCAACATCAACATAAAATGGTATTGTTACAGTACCATCTTGTCCGGCTGCTAGATTTTCATAAAGCCAGACATATCCTTTATTCTCATCAAGTGAAACAATGGCAATTGCTCCTTTTTCAGCAGTGACCGTTCCATAATTATGTACTGTTATAGTGTTCAATGCATTTTCATTTTGAACCCAACTCCAATCACAATTAATATTTGTTATTACGACATTGGGCACGGTTGCAGTTGTAACATCATTCAGTTCTTTACTAGATGTACTTTCTTGAACACGATCAATTGCAGGTGTTTTCATCTTTATAATGTTACCTTCTTTAAATGATACTATATCTACAGATGTTGAAGTGCATTTTATAATATCATAAGTGTTCTCTGCATCTATCAAACTGGAAGAGAATTCTGAAAAAGGAACAATTGTCTTTTCTAGTTCTTTTCTTGAATAATCTTTGAATTCATCCATTTCCATTATTTTATCAATATACCTTTCTTTAGCGGCTTTGATTTCAGATGGAGTGAGAGTTTTTCCCTCTAAATCAGACACATCATTTTCAAATATAGTGTCATTTTCTACATCCATATTTAAAAAAACCTTAGATGAGCCCCAGCCGGTTGAACTCCACACATAGTCCGGATCATCATAGTAGGGGATCTTATTTGCAATGTCTTTACGTGATGTTTCTTTAACAGTTGCTGCTCCCATACTTGAGAAGAGCACCAGTGACAAAACCAGCGTGCACACTATGTGTTCAAATTTCATGACATACACCTTTATTTGCTTATAACTTATATTCCGCAGATGTCTAATAAAAGTGGATGTTTTTCTTTTCCGTTGGTCTATGCATACTTATATTAATGCAAATCATAAATTAATGCAAATCATAATAAATCAGACTTAAATTATAAATAGTGCTACTAATGGTTGATAAATAACTTTAATTCAAATAATTAGCAAAATATCTGGACATCTGCGGAATGTCGGTTATAAGGAGTGTTTTAAACTTACATACCTTCGATAGGACTTATACTATATAAGAATACCCGTAACTATTCAGCCTGATAAAAACGCTATCTATAACCATCTTGACAAAAAATTTAAATTTAAATTTCATTATGAACATTTATTTTGATTGTTACTATTGATTGCTTTTTTGATTCTTAGATTGTTAGTGGGCAGACATCTCCATTTCGATGAAATCAGCACCAATAGGCAGATTGTGCTAGGCTGAATAGTTACCCACTTTTTTATCAAATAAACAAAATTAAGAACACATATATTACATTGACAGTCAAAGTTGGAATACAATGTTCGTTGAAACAGAATTAAACAATATCGAAATCGAAATTTATTCTGATGAAATACATTTTTTAAAGATAAGAGAACTACAGATGAATGGTTTTTTATAGGTGCATTAATTGTCCCAGTTCGAAATAAAAATAAAATTTTAAAAGAATTGAATAACCTAAGATGTTTAGGAAAAAATCAAGTATTTGACGAAAAAATTGTGAATATATATGTAAACACCATAAAAGAAACAACACTGAAAATCATTTTCATAAATTAGACGATGATAGAATAAGACATAAAATTTTTAAAAAATGGATAAAATGTTTACGAAAACAAATAAAATTATATATAGTGAATTTATTATAAATAAGCACATTATAATGTCTTAATTGGCTATAAAAGAGATGTTAGAGTAAATGGTTAAGGCGCATTAGCATGCAAAATTTAGTGATGTAGTTAATCTTTATCTGTTAGAAAATAAATTTGACAAAGAAATATATGATTAGTTACAATCAAGTGTTATAAAAACGCAATGTAAATAGGAAAATGTGGAATTGTAATAAACTCTCATTCACTAAATACCAATTTCATTATCCAAACTTACCAGTATCAGATAGTTCATCAATTATCCCCATTTAACCTAATACTAGTTTGCTTACAGAGTATCAAAACTTAAGTATTCTAAGGTAACTTTGATAAATGTACCCGAACATTATCTTTCAAAGCATGAACACAGAAGAAAGATTATGGGAATCTGATTTTCTACCCTTGATCCAGCCCCCGCAAAAAAATAGTGATGAGGATAGCTATTGTTTTGCATTTATGAACCGTGAATTATTGCTGCTGAATGAGAATGACGGTTTAAGAATGCCTTCTCTTGAAGAGATCGAGAATACGAATCTCAATATTCTCAGGACTCAGTATCTGGGTGAGCTCAGAGAAATTTCCTGTTTTTCAGCGGAACTGGATAATTCAAATGCTGCTGAGATGATTGTTGAGAGTGGCAGCTTTGTGGGTCTTAGAGAGCTGACCAAAATTTTGGAAGAAACGCTTGCTTATCTTGCAGGAAAAGCTGTTCAGATCATGGAGTGGGATAAGAACACTTTATTCTGTGGCAGATGTGCTTCCAGGACTTTGCTTAAAGAGAATGAACGAGCAAAAGAATGCCCAGCATGTGGATTTCTGGCATTTCCAAAAATATCCCCTGCAATCATCGTGCTTATAGAAAAAGACGACAGGGTGCTGCTTGCTCGCTCTCCACATTTCAAGCCAGGACTTTACAGTATCCTGGCAGGTTTTGTGGAACCCGGCGAGTCAATAGAAGAAGCAGTTGTAAGAGAGGTCATGGAGGAAGTAGGAATCTCAATAAAGAACGTCAGATATTTTGGCAGTCAGCCATGGCCTTATCCGGATTCGCTTATGATCGGATTCACCGCAGAGTTTGCAGAAGGGGAAATAGAAGTTGATGGTGTTGAAATAGAGGAAGCGGGATGGTTTAGAATAGATGAGATTCCTCTTATCCCAAAGAACACAAGCATATCCGGGTTGCTGATAGAGCATTTCATTAACAAGCATTCATAATTTGCAAAACTTTTTTTGTACTTCAAAAGAAAAAGTAGCTGATTTTGTTTTTTATTTTTATATTACTTTTAATATGTCATATTCTTAATAAATAGAAAGAATAATATGCACAGCATTTATATTATCTGATTACAAATTATTAGTACGAAATATGGAGTAAATGAAGATTTGATTGTTTTAAAGAGGTGTGAGGATTGTTATTGAAAAGAATTATTTATGTAATATTATTGCTGCTTACCTGTATCGCACTTGTGCAAACATGTGCTGCGTTAACATATTCAGGTGGAGGAGAATGGAATATTTCAGAAGAGATAACTATTAAAGAAAACTCCGGGAATAAGCTGGCAAATTACCAGATACCCATTGTTCTTAATAGTTCCAACTTTGATTTTTCTGTTGCACGTTTGGAAGGTGAAGACCTACGTTTTTCAGCCGGTGATAAGCAACTTAAACACTGGATAGAAGAGTGGGATACTTCAATGGAAGAAGCGCTTGTATGGGTTAAAGTTCCATCCATTGCGGCTAATGGCAGTGCTAAAATAACAATGCACTATGGGAATCCTGATGCAAGCGATGTAGGCAGTGGGCCTGCTACTTTTGAGTTTTATGATGATTTCAGTGGTTCCAGCTTATTTCGCAATTGGGATTCATACACCACAGGAGGCGGTGAACTAAAAGTTTCCAATGGTGTAGCCAATCTCATAGTTCCCAAATTCCATCCGGAAGATGTTGCAAGTATAAAATCCAAGGAGAAGTTTCCGATAAATTCTATGTTCGTTGTCAAAAGAAAAAAGGCGACAACAGGTACGGATAGCCGTGGTCCTGTCATAACACAGGGATTTGTAGACCCGCAAAGAGAAACAAGAAATCAGGTATTAACGTCCACCGAACATGAGAACGAGACAAAGGTGACCTGGATACTTGAAAATTACAAGAGCGATGCCCGTTATTTCCCCAGAGATCTTACAAGTGTTAATGTAGTCGAAGGTGACTGGTGCACAGTAGGCGTTGCATGGTATGTGGAGGATAAATTTGGAAAGATAGCCTGGTTTAAGGATGGTATCAGGGACAGCAGAATGGATCTTGCAGCAACAGAAGAGAACAATTATATCCCTCTTGTGGACATGAAGGTCTATCTGCTTGCAAGAACCTATTCCGATGTTTCAGATAACACCGGTTATGCATCTTTTGATTATGCCTACGTGCGCAATTTTGTTTCTCAAGAGCCAAGTGTAATATTCACAAGCAACATAGCACAAGAAGAGGCAGTTACAGAACTTGAGCCTGCAAGGATAAATATTACTCCTGCAAGTGGTCTTATGAGTGCGATCCGAATCTTTGATACAGAAGATTATGATGATGCCACTATAGTAGATCTCAAAGATAGCGGGATCAATACTGTAATGTTGCTTACTGATGGAGATGATATCTGGAGCCTGGAACGATTTGTAAAAAAGGCCCGTGACAAAGACATGCAGGTCTATGCAATGATATTCAATGATCCAAAGAGTGATTCTGATGAGGACAATTCCATGTACGTAAAAAATGTACTGGAAAAAGTCATTGATTATAACAGCAAGTCACTTTCAGCTTTTGATGGTGTTGATATTGCACTTGATCCATGCAGCAATGACCCTGAGCTAGCATGCAGCTTAAACCTGCTTCTTCTTGATGATGTCCGTGAGATGGCAGGAGACAAACTTGCTGTGGCTATTGATATTCCTGCATCATATGCTCCGGCAGATATTTCTGAGGTTTCAGCAAATGCTGATCTTATTATTCTTCAGACCTATTCTCTGGATGCTAATTATCCTCAAAGCAAAGATGCTATCATAGATTCCATAGCGCCAAAGATGGGCGAGATCAGAATATCCGAATCAAAAGCTCTCGTTGGAATCGCAGTAAATGAAGAATTCATTACTGACAACGAGGTACAAAGCTTACTGGAAGATCTTCAGGATTACTATAGCAACGATACTGCATTCATGGGTACTTCAATAGTTGTCTACGAAGATTATGAGGAGTACAGCATGATACCTGAAACCGAAGCCAAAGAAACCGAAAGTAAAGGAATACCTGGATTTACTGTATTGTTCGCTGCAGCCGGGTTGCTGGCAGTCTCATACAGACAAAGGTCACAAAAGAGAAAATGATGATGTGAGAGATCTCACATCTCCTTTTTAAACTTTGTTCAATTTTGATTATTTCTGTTGTTTGCCTTTTTTATTCTTAGTTTTTTGATTCATGGTTCTTAGTGAGCAAACATCTGCTTTCAATAAAAAATCAGTGTTTATAGACCGATTTAAAAACATGTGATTGGAATGAGTAAAAAAGATTCTTACAAAAAAATATCGATTGCTTTTTTATTGGCTATATTATTAGTTGCTCTTATCGCAAATGCCACATATCTAAATGCAATGGAATGGCGTAGCAATGATAAACGAGATAGTTGCTTTTATAGTGTTGATATTTATGGCCTTTCAGGTAAAGAAGTTGCAGGAACAACTATAATATTAGTTCCAATTCCTGCAACAAGTGAAGGTCAATTTCTTGAACCTCCATCACAAAAAGAACCCACTTTTATGCAGAAAGTAGTGCATGAATACATCAGCCATACTCCAGAAAGTAAACGCTTAGGGCCAACTTTTAAAAATACAAGTGAACTGCTTGATAACAAATCAATTCGTGGAAGCTGGACCACGTTCATTGCGGAAACTGATGATGGACATATGATGGGTTTTAGAACAAATGAATCCATACTTGATGATATCTCATTAAGCAAAACAATAGTTGTTGATAATATAGATATTTTTGATCCAGTAAACAACAAAAGTCTCATACTCTATCCTCTAAATAATCTTTCAAACATATCTATGATGACTTATGGTGATCAAACAAAATATGGTTCAAATCCAACTTATGAAAGTTATGTTTATTTAAGTAATAATCTTATAAATGAATCAATCTATTTTGAAGTTTCTCTCAGATGCCATAATGACCATACGGAATGGCCAGAAAAATACCGCGGTTCATATAAAAATTATATTGGAACAGAATTCATGGGCGTCAATGTCAATGATTCAGGCAAAGTAAGAGTGAGTGTCAGCTTAGAACAGTCTTTAAAATAAAATAAGAACTGATTTTACAATGTGAAATATATATGAATAATCTCTGTAGAAAACATATCTAAATCAACAGCATTGAAGAGTGCAAGGAACTTTTACAACCAGTATCATTCGACAGTTTGCGGCAGACTGAATAGTTACAAGAAAGGAAGGATTAAATCAGCTCTTCCTTTATCTTTTTCTTTTCCAGAAGCTCAACTGCCAGGTCCCTGAGTTTGAACTTCTGTACTTTTCCACTTGCAGTAAGCGGATACTCATCCACGAAGAAGACATGTTTTGGGACTTTGTAGCGTGCTATTTTTGCGATACTATAATCCCTTATATCCTCTTCTGTTAGTTCATTTACGCCTTCTGAGATCACAAAGGCTCCTATTATCTCACCGTATTTCTCATCAGGTATACCAACGACCTGTGCACTCCTTATACCTGGTACAGTGAACAGGAATTCTTCTATCTCCCTTGGATAGATGTTCTCCCCGCCACGGATTATCATATCCTTAATACGACCGGTGATACGGTAATATCCCTCTTCATCAACTGTTGCAAGGTCTCCGCTGTGCAGCCATCCTTCCTTGTCAATTGCCATATCTGTCATTTCAGGCATCTTGTAGTATCCTTTCATGACATTGTAACCACGGCAGCATATCTCACCCTGAACATTCGGTCCCACAGTTTCTCCTGTTTCTGGATCGACTATCTTTACTTCTATATTGGGTAAGGCTGTTCCAACTGTGCTGACACGGCGCTCGATAGGATCGTCTGTGCTGGTCTGGGTAAATACAGGTGATGCTTCTGTAAGTCCGTAGGCAATGGTAATATCCTTGCAGTTCATATCATTCATAACACGTTTCATTGCCTCAATAGGACATGGTGAACCTGCCATGATACCTGTTCTAAGTGATGAAAGGTCGAACATTTCAAACATCGGGTGGCTGAACTCTGCAATGAACATTGTTGGTACACCATATAGGGCTGTACATTTTTCTTTCTGGACTGCAGCCAGCACCAGGAGCGGATCGAAGAGCTCAATAATCACAAGTGTGCCAGCATGGGTCAGGGTTGCAAGTACACCGAGCACAATTCCAAAACAATGGAAAAGAGGTACCGGCAGGCATACAATATCTTCTTCAGTGAATTTTTGCCTTTCTCCTATATAGTATCCGTTATTAAGGATATTGTAGTGGGTCAGCATTACACCTTTTGGGAAACCCGTTGTTCCTGATGTATACTGCATATTGATGACGTCATGGGTGTCAAGTGTCTTCATTATATCATGGATCTTTTCATCACTGGTCTGATCTCCCAAAAGGAATAGCTCACGGGTGCTGTACATTCCCCTGTGCTTCTCCTGACCGATGAAAATAACACTCTTTAGATAAGGGAACTTCTCACTTTTTAGATTTCCACGGCTCTGTGTCTTGAGCTCAGGAACCAGCTCATAGATCGTGTTAATGTAATTTACATCCCTGAAACCATCTATGATGGCAATGGCTTTCAGATCAGCCTGTTTCATTATGTACTCGACTTCATGGGTTTTGTATGCGGTATTGATTGTAACAAGAATTGCCCCGATCTTTGATGTTGCGAACATGAAGGTCAGCCAGTCAGGCACGTTCGTTGCCCATATACCAACTTTGTCATCCTTGCCTATACCAAGTTCTATTAATCCCTTGGCAAGCATATTGACACGCTCGTTGAATTCTTTATAAGTGAATCTGAGGTCCCTGTCGGGATAGATCATAAATTCCTTGTCCGGGTTATTCATGACCTGTTTTTCGAAAAAACCACCAACTGTATCATTTGTAAAAGGCATGATAAATTTTCCTTTTGTATCATTTACGAGTATTGCTTTCTTCCTGCAGGTGCTCTTCAAGATCTTTCCTTATATCATCAGGTATGGGAACAGATCTCTTGTTGATGAAATCGTAGTGAACAATTGTAGATCTGCTAATTGCACCCATTTTCCTGTTTTGCCATGCTTCCTGGGTTACTGTGAATGATGAGTTACCTATCCTTGATATGTAGGTAATTATATCGACGTCTGTTCCGTAGAACATTTCACCCACATAATCGTACTCTGTCCTTGCCATGATAAGTTTCCAGTTCTCATAGCTCAGGTCCAGGTCAGGAGTGAATAGTCTGAATACAGGATTACGAGCCTGTTCGAACCATATGGCAATGGCAATATTATTAGCGTGTTTTAATCCGTCAATATCACCAAATCTGGGAGTAACAGTTGTTTTGAACATATTAATCTTCTTTTAATCTTCTTTATTAGTAAGGAGCGTATACGACTGCAAGTATCTTTGCATCTTCACTGCCAATTGCATGGACATAGTGAGGAACTATGGAATCGTAATAGATGCTGTCGCCACTTGAGAGCTTGAAACTGTCTTTGCCATAAAGGATCTCTATCTTGCCATTGAGTACGTAAATGAACTCTTCTCCTTCATGTGAAGATTGTTTTGCCTCTCCTGATTTTTGGGGATGAACATCAATTATAAATGGTTCCATATGCCTATCAGTTTTGTTACTGGCAAGTGAAAAGAACTCGAGTGTGCTTTTTTCACATGTGTCGCAGTTACCGGAGAACTTTACGATGTTTTTTGAAGCACCGCTTTTAGTAACTACAGGTTCGTTGTGAGGAGCATCATCAAGAAAAGTGCCCAAACGAACTCCAAGAGCCCTTGCGATCTGCATCAGGGGAGTCAATGAAGGAACAAGTGCACCATTTTCAAGTTGTTTGATGAGTTCACTGTTTGTGTTGCTACTGTTTGCCAGTTCTTCCACAGACATTTTCTGCATTTCACGTATCTGGCGTATTTTATCGCCCAATTTGTTCTTTTCAGCCATCGTGTATTCCTCTTTTTTGTTTTTGTTAAATCGTGTTCCATTGCTTATGATTTTTGAGTTATAACATTTACCTTATTGTAGTAGTTTAACGTATTATTAGAGCTAGTGATTTTATGTATGTTGATGAAATAAAAACGAGTCAACGGCTTTAAAACTTTCCCATTTGATCGCTCACAAAAAGTATAAAAACCAGATATTTAACGTCACCAGAAATTAGATAAATCTACAGGCTTGATATGAACTTGTTGAGAAGAAAAACAGAATAGACATGATTTATCCACATATTTCATTTTGGCATTGTTAATAAATGGTAGTTATATATGATAAGAACCTATATTCTTTATGAACTGCCCAAAATGTAAGAGTTCCAGTCACAAAAAGAATGGTATGGCTGCTGGCCGCCAGCGCTACAAATG
>JAVEPM010000132.1:0-5761 GCA_034008115.1 Methanolobus sp. | reverse complement strand
AACAAGCGATATAGGGGATGACATTATTAAGCTGTTTTTCAACCCTGTAATAGAATCGAGAGGGTGAGCATCTTGCGAATCTCTATCCGTAGTGTCGTTGTGTTTTGTCACACTTAATTCTTTTTCGGTGTTAGTATTACCCTCATCACCAAGCAATGCAATAGCCAGTACCTTATCTAAATTCGTTTTAACAGCATCGACAGTCGGATACTTCGCCCCTGTCCCGTCAACCGCGAGGGAGTTTTGTTTGTTTGCTGTTTCTTCTTTTCCTGTTACCGTTTCATCAGCCTTTGTTGCCCAGTGTTTTGCGGAATACCTTCCAGTCTCCACCTCCACGTCTTCGTTTTCTTCCGCCCACTTCTCTGCCAAGTCCTTCAAATCTTCCGCTTTAGCTGCATGGTGCAGCGCGCTATATTTACCCGGCTCAACTTCCATATCTTCGGGATTTTCAGCCCATTGCTCTGATTTATCGCGAGCATCCTCCGATAATCCTTGCGCTTCTTGTGAGAGTTCTTTAGCGTCCACCGAATCCACAGCTGCTTGTTGCGCTAAAAGTCTATCCGCCTCGACCGCGTTCTCTAAGTCGGATTGAATCTGTGTCACTGCGGATTTTTTAAGTAAATCAAATTGTTGTATTGCCATGATTTTAATTTTTTTTAAGCTACTGATAATTGAATGATAACCGAAGGATAACCTTCCGTACTTTCTGAAACCAATACCTGCGTACCGATTCCGACACGCACCGAAATTTCATCGTCTAAAATGTAATGAAACAATTCTGTTTCTAAATATTGCCTGTCCTCTTCGGCTGCCAACTCCGATGCTTTTGCGTTCGCCGCTGCAGCCTCCGCTTCATCAACCGATTGATTTATTTCTGCAAATTTTTCTGTTACATAATTATTAAAAAATTCAGGAATGCACGGAGAGCCTCCGCATACCGATGAATTCCCGAAAACCGAAATGTCAAAATAGGTCAACAAAACGGTTCTGTCATATCTCAGCAACTCAGGGGTAATATCTGTTTCGTTTTCCACATTCAAAAATGGAGAAACTTTCAAAGCATCTAAAATTTGAAGCAATAAAAGCGACATCGCGCCCTCTTGCTCGTCAACATCACCCAAATCAAAATTGACCGGCATCTGTTTTAGTAGGCAGATTCTTACTTGCTTTCTTAAAACTCCAGCCTCATTGCGATCATAGCCGCCAATCCCGAAAATGTTACAGGATACTTTTTTGTCAGGAATATTCCGGGCGAAATCATCCAGCTGGCTTTCGGTCATTACAGAAGTTTTTCCATTAATGATTCCGAGTGAGTTAATTATGTCGATTAGAGTTTTTAGCATGGCTTTTTATTTTGCTTTGTCAAACATTGCTTTTATCTTGTCCTCGCGATCCTTGCAGGTCGCAAGATGGGCGTTCATTCTTAATTTTGTGATAGCGATTACCGGCTGTTTTTCCGATTCGCTGTATGAAAGCTGGAACGCTTCCGCTAAATTACAAATCAGTCCGGCAGTTCCAAAATGTTTCGAGCCGTAACCCGCTTCTTTTTGTATATCGTTAAGTTCCGGGTATTGAATGTCTTGTATGATTTGAGCAATTACGGCCGTCTGCTCTTTGATTGTCTTGCAAATTGAGAAGAAAGATTTTGCTGAAAGTGTTAAAAATTGAATGTCTGATTGTTGACAAACTTTTTTAACGAGTGTAAAAACATCTCCCTCGTTTGCCACCTCTTCCAAATACCAACCCAAAGGGGATTTTAATAGATTGATTCGCTCGTCAGATTCGGAATTCTCGATAAGCTGCACCACCTTTTCGGGATTCAGTTTTCCCGAAATCATTGCTACTTTGAGCCTGGCAATATCAATTCCTTTCTTGTGCATCATTTGATTTTACTTTTTTGTCTCGTTTTTCACAAAATTCAATGAAAGCCATCGCCACAATTCCGTTGACTCCTTTTTCTTTTGCCGCATTATATTCGTTCCTCAACTCTATGAATCGGGATTGTGAACAATTGTGAGGGGTGAGTAAAATTGAAATCAAAACCTTTTGAGCATGCAAATCTTTGAAAATCATCTTGTATGTTTCTTTGTCCTTCACCTCATGTTCGTCCAGCCTCTTCAAAATGTCCTCGATTGACATTCCTTTTTTCTCTTTTTTTGATTTTACATAATCGCGAATAAAGCCGTAAATCATATAAATGGTCATCGGGATTGCTCCCCAAATAGTTTCGACCGCTCCAAAGTTTAAATTTTCCATTAGATCAGACTGATTTTCGATTGATATTTAGGGTTACAAGTCTCTTTTTTGTCTTCAATCAAGCCGTTCAATTTTTCAACCCCCTCATTCCACGATCTAACCATCTTTACAATATCCCGGTTTGATTCTTCACGAATGATTGCTGTTTCTCCCGTATTAACAGAAACGTCCGTAATCAAATCTTCGAGAAAATGAAAGTAGACAAAGTAAGGAAGTAGTGTTTCCAAGTCGGCAGCATCCCCGGAGTAGCTTATTTTTTCTAAAA
The DNA here is from genome assembly GCA_034008115.1 of Methanolobus sp. Lineage (GTDB taxonomy): Archaea > Halobacteriota > Methanosarcinia > Methanosarcinales > Methanosarcinaceae > Methanolobus. The sequence continues at coordinate 3,240 of JAVEPM010000132.1, read as the reverse complement.
CAAAATCCTTGATGGCTGTTATTTTCTCATCGCTCGCATCTGTGATTCCTTTGATTTCGAGCGGGTAGGCTGTAAATGTTTCGTGCGTCATGATTCGAAGTGTTAAAAAATTAGCGGGACTTACTCCCACGATGCCCGCTACTTTGTTGATGAATTTACAAACTACTTTTTGATTGACAGCTTAATATTGCCCATCTTCGCTTTTCCGCTTCCATATTTCGCGACAAAATTCAAGTATCTGTAGTATACTTTATTCGTGTTCTGGGTGAATACTATCGCAGTATCGGCTTGTGTACCATAAAACACGATAGTATCAATCGGTGTATAGGTGTCGTCTGAGAATATTTTACCCTGCAAAATTACAGACGTTTGAACAGTCCCAGAAACACTATCAAGTGTCACTTTAGCGTTGTAATACACCCCGTCAACTTTGTTTAGTTGGATAGGTTTTTGAACGGTTGTTTTGGTTGCGCTAATTGTGTCGGCAGCTACCCCGCTGTATTCCCAAACGTAAACATCTGACTTCATGATTTGCGCCTGAATGGCCGTGAAGCCAATGAGCGCGATAAGTAAGAAAATTATCTTTTTCATTTTTCTGTTTTTTTAAATTGTTGATTTTTAATTATTTAACGGGAAGTCATTTAATACTCCCCGTTTTTTTTATTTTATCCCACTTCGGGAACGGTTACAAGGATAGTACCGCCTTCTTTCAAAATCGCGGTTGAAAGTAAATCGTGAATCGCTCCACCTACATTCTTTTCCTTCATGTAGTTCAAACGGTTTTCGGCATAGTCTTGCCAAGAAACGTTCAACGATTTCTTTTCTTTGTACCAGTAGCCTTGCGGAATCATACAAATCGCGTGAAGTCCATCAACATTGCTGAGTACGTCGGTAACGTAAAGCTCGTTAACTCCAAATTGCCCAGCCATTTCTTCGCGAGTGCGATAATGAACATCGCCGCCAGCAGCGTAGGTGTACGCTGAAAGGTCAGTCAAAAGAGATTGAGCAATACATAAAACTTTTGGCAAGCCGTTAGGGTTATGAATAGTATCACACATTTTGCGAACGTCGGAAACGGTTGGTGCGTTTGCGGTCGCGGGACCAGCTACAAATGTAAACGCATCAGTTGCGTTTTTGGTTCCGATAGTTTCAAATTTGGTTATTTTTTTGCCAGCCTCGTTGATTGCATCCCCAACCAAAATAGCCATGACGATTGTGTTCGCAAGGTGCAAATCCAATTCGTTGTTTATCCACGAAAGGAAAGTGCTTTCTTGTCCAACTTCCGCGATATCGTCTAAATCTTCCTGATTCATTTGCTGACGAGTGTAGGCGTATGCCGTTGAAATTTCCTTGGGAGTAGTTGTGATTGCCTGAATTGTTTTCTTTACTCCGGCCTCGCTGGTTTTATCCCACTGTTTTGCAATTACTGCAACGGCATTCATCGCGTCAGTCGAATAGAAGAACTTCGACATGAAAGTGCGTTTCAATTTCGCGAGTAGCGGGTTTAAGTCTTCCCATTTTGTTGCGATTGAATAGTCAACCGCTTCGGCAAACTCCAAGCCAGCAACACCATTTTCAACCAAGATTTTTTTGACTGAATCTTCGATTGCTTTCCGGTCGTCTTTTTTCGCGGTGAAAATCGCTTTTGCGATTTCGTTTTTCACTTTCTGACTGATTTTGTCGCCACCGGTTCGCTGGATGGAATCCTGAACAGCTTTGATTTTCTTCGCGATCGCATCCGCGACAGCTGCCGGAACTTCGGCCTCTGGATCAGACAGATACTTTTTGATCAACTCAGCCACCTGTTCGGCGAATGCCACTTCGTCCACTTCCACTTCTGACGCGTCAAGCTCCGAAATCAAAGAGGTTAATGCTTCTTTCAATTCGGCTGACTTCTCGCCTGTCAGCGTGTCGTTGATTTGTTTCTTGATTTTCGCCAAATTGGCAAAATCCTTAACTTTGATAAATTGTTTTTTCATTTCAAAAAATTTTAAATTGTTGATTATTCGAATAATATAGTTTCCAAATTTTCCGGGTCTGGTTCCGGTGTATTTTTTATGAATTTTGTTGCGTTTTGTATTTTTGTTTCTTTTATTGCCTCGAATGAAAGTGAGTTCGCTGGAGCTGCAACGATTGAAAGGTTAATTATTTGCATCTTTTTTATTAAGATATAGTCAAATTCACCATCTTGCTTGTATCGATATTCGTACTCAGTCGACCAGCCTTCTTTTGAGAAGCCTTGCAAAATACCCTCTTTGATGTTGTCGCGAACAATCTGATAGTTGACATACGTTTTCGGGATGTAAACCACAAAATAGAAGCCTACCCCGTTCGATTCAACGACCAGAACCCGACCCGCTAAATGCTGTAAATCATCGCGATGTAAAATGGTAACCGGAACATTCAACTTATTTTTGACAAAATATTCTTCGAGATATTCATTAAGGCATCCTTTGTCGAAAACCTCCATATTTTCGTTGACCTTGCCGAATTTCATTTCGTACCCGGATATAATCATCCCGGAAAGCAGTTCCTTGTCCCCATCATTCTTCGTGATTGAGGAGAGTTCGAGTTTATCGACCTCTTTGTAGTCGTTGATTTTCGTTGTGTCTTTTATTTCGATTGCTTTCATAATTGTTAAATTGTTGTTGTCGGGGTTATTGGTTTGTTGTAAATTGTATAATCGACTTGCAAATCGAGGTCACGAGCCATTTTAACGAATGTTTTGTTTAAAAGCCGTTCGAATGATTTGTATTTAAGCAGGTCGCCCTCCCGAACCTGACCGCCCGCCGAAAGTGAGTTGTTGTTTGAACTCGCCTCGATGATTGAAACCTGATTAGCGGGGACTTTCAGCCGGTCACAAATCGCTTCGATTGCAAATTTTGATTTTTCGATTGTTTTTCCATCCAGCCCCGAGAGTGATATGGTTGTGAAATTCATAGCCTGACGCCAAATTTGAATTTGACGTTGATTTTTCAAGCCGCCGTAATCCTTTGAAATATCCTCTTCGGCTTGCGCTTTCTCTTTGTCTGTCAAAACTTGAAGAGTTGGCGACCCTGTCACATTCTGAGGGGATGCCATGATAATAGTGCCAAGTCGGGCAGTTGTGGTGTTGCTGGCATTCAGGACGTTGTCGAGATATTTTAAGAATCCAGATAAAAAAGTTCTGTCACTCATCCCATTCATCACCAGCGAATCTGATTTCATTACGTAAATTTCGTAATTGGAGTATCTCGAGTT
>JAVEPM010000131.1:0-5775 GCA_034008115.1 Methanolobus sp. | reverse complement strand
GTTTTGCCAGTCTTGGGGTCTGCTACCCCCTTTTTTAATGCCGATAAGATTTTGTCTTTCATTGCTTAGTTATAAATAAGAGCCTCCCCCTGCTAAAGTGCAAGAGAACGCCCTTATGATTTCTGTTAAAAATGGCTTCTGCTCTGGATTATATACATCTGCAAGTTTTTACCATACTCACAAATGTAATTTTTATTTTCAATATGAAAACATTTAGAGCACAAAAATTACGAACCTGTTTGTAAGTTAGATTTAACCTTTTCAGGTTTGCGGAAAACGACAAGTCCAGGCTTGATATAAACGGGGATTAAACCCTTGACATCTCCCCACTTGGATAGCTTGAGAGCTTTCTCCCTGCACTTGCGCAGGTCGTGAGGGTTGGCTATGTTTAGCGGATCATTTCTCTCAGACGCCATAATCAGGAGTTTTAAAGCGTACATAAACCCACCTGCCTATGAGGATAAACACCCCAAAGAGCAGACAGATGAACAAAGCCAGTATGTCATTTGCTTTTATCTTACCCATAAAGGAGATAAAGAGCATAACACAGAGGACTATGTTGATGATGAAGTAAATAGTTAGTAATAACATGATTTATTTGATTTTTGATGTTTCAATCCTTGTGAATTACCCACCCACGCCAAAGGCGATGGGTTGGGCTTCGGGGGTCATAGACTCACCTAATGGCAACGCCTCATCCCGTTTTTGCTTAACGTAGGATTCAATCCCTGAACCCGACAATATGTTTATACCTTGCTTTAATATATTCTTTGCTGCATTAACATCTCTATCGTGAATTTCACCACAAAATTCACAAGTCCATTCTCTGATGGAAAGTGTTAAATCTTGTTTAATCCATCCACAACTTGAACAAGTTTTGCTACTTGGAAAGAATCTATCAATTTTAACAAATTGCCTATTATTCCAGTTAGCTTTATATTCAAGCATCGTGTAAAATGCACCTAACGAAACATCACTCATTGCTTGTGCTAAACAATGATTTTTCATTATATTCTTTACGGCTAAATCCTCAACTGATACTACATCGTGGTTTTTGATGATTTCAGTTGATACTTTGTGCAAGTAATCTTTTCTAATGTTCGTGATTTGTTCGTGTACTAAAGCAAGTTTTCTTTTCTGTTTATTTCTTGACTGACTTCCCTTTTGTTTTTTAGAAAGTTGTAGTTGCTCATATTTGAGTTTCTTTAATTTGGTTTTAAGTGATTTAATATTTTCATAACTACTACCATCTGAAAGTATTGCAAGTTCTTTGATGCCAGTATCTATTCCAATTGACTTGCCTGTTTTGTCAAATGTTTTATATTCTATTTCACAAGTAATCGAAACATAATATTTACCAGTTGTTGATTTAGATATGGTAGCAAACAAAGGTTCACCCTCCATTTGTCTATGGAGATTCAACTTAATTCCTTCTTTGAATTTAGGTATTACAAGTTTACTATCTTCAACTAATACGTTTTGTGGTACTTTAAAACTCTGTCTATCGTACTTTGATTTGAATCTTGGAAACTTATTCTGTTTATTGAAGAAATTCTTGTATGCAATATCTAAATTCCTAATTGATGCTTGTAAACTTTGAGAATTAACTTCTTTTAACCAATCAAAATCTTCTTCTTTTTTTAATTCAGTTAGAGTTCTTGCATTATCGTAATAGTTAAGTGAAGTCTTTTCGTTTAGATATTTCTCTTTTCTTTCATTTAGAAATCTGTTAAACACAAATCTACAATGCCCAAAGTGTTTACTCAACAAAGATTCTTGTTCCTTTGTCGGGTAAATTCTAAACTTATATGACTTATGTATTAACTTCATTCTATTATTAAATAGTCTAAACTTTTATAAAATTAACAATATCATTATTCTCTGGTCTATCCCAACATTCTCCCACATTCCTGTTAAGTTCCGCATAGCAAGATACCCCTTTGAGATTATGATAATAACATCCCACGCATTGCGTTAGATATTGCGCTGAAGTGACCTCTAATAAGTCATCTGTGTTCTCAGCAAAAAACCTCTCGCCTACTCTTCGCTCCATAGTTATTCAATTTCTTTCCAATTATTAATAATAGCTCTTAACCACTCACTGCACTCAAATTTAATTATGTCCCTTTCATTGCTATCAAGTAATCCGTAATCGTGTCTAAAGGAAAAGCAGAGGTTATTAATGAAGTTTTGGTCTGAAAATAAATTTTCAATATTAGCTTTTTGTTTTTCTTGCCAGTGTTTGTTTGCGGACTCAAGCCCCTCTTTAAATGCTCCTCTTAACAGGTAAGGTATTTCTTCTCCTGATAAGTTTTCAAGTGCTATTGATTTAAGCGATTCAGTATATTCTTTTACTGCTATTTCTATTTCTTCTGTTGTCATAATAATTGCATTGATTTGTTTTGTGGTTATATAAGTAAGTTAGCGTTCATGTTAAAGTTGCTCATCATGCTTGTACGCTAATTCACGAAGTTGCTCTGCCTTATTCTGAAAATCTTTATTAGTATAAGGTTCACGTCCATAATCTTGTTGACTATTTGCAAGTTTCATTCCTTCAATTTCAGCTTGTAATGCTAAAACCAAGGCTAATCTTTTAATTGAGTAATCGTTCATTGTTTTTATTTTTAAAATTAAACTAAACAAACCTGTATTCCGTATTAATGATTTCTACTTTTTCACCATTTGCTTCATGAAAATTCTTGAGTATATATGCAAACTCTGTTACCGTATTAAATTTGTGTTTAATAATCGCCAACAGGCGCAAATACTTAACGTTAGCAACAAGGCTAAACACAACCGTCAATTAGCAACTTTATTTCAATTAGGTTTTCTTGTGCTGATTTAAGTTTAGTTTTTAACTCCTCGATTTGCTTTTCTTTATACTCTTTTGCTTTTTGATAAGCAGCTTTTTTGCAGTCATTTATTGACATAAAGAAATCATCAGTAGAATGCCAGTAATATTGTTCGTTTTCTTCATCTTCATTAATCATTGAAACGTATTTAAACCGTTTTTGATTATCCATTTGAGAAACTAACAACCTACACTTCGCATGGTCTCTGCATTCTTGGCACTCAATTTCGTATAAAATTGAATCACCATAATCACGAACACCACGAACAATGTATGTGAATATACCCTTTAAAGCTTGATAATTATAAAGCTCATCGTTAATTTGTAATTTTACTATTTTATCAGTTTTCATTTTTATTGTCATCTTTTTTGAATATCTAAAGTTGTGGTTTGCTTACTCATGTTAAAACAAAGCGCATCCTGTTAAATTCAGGCGCAAAGGATTACTTTACAACTGATATGAGCGCTCCCCTCCTTTGTCTCAAAAACTGCCTAAATTTGTGACAATTCTTGGTAGCAAAAAACCGCTAAAGTTGGTAGTGGGAACCTGCCATTTGTCGGAATTGCTACAACTTACCCAATTTAATCTTCAACTCTCTCTCTTCAGCCTCTAACTTTTCCAAAGCTCTCTTTTCCTCAGCTTTCCTCTCTGGCCAATCCCCGTAAACCTCGCACAGAGAGTCCATTTTTGCGACCTCTTGAGGAAAGACCGTGATTCTGTACCTTACCTCTCTTAACTGCTTTTTAAGTAGTGATTTCATACCTTAAATAACTCATTAACCCTCTCTACAACTACCCTGTCCTCGCCCCCGATATGCCACACCCTCTTCGCATCCTTACCTCTGTAATTGTCCTTATAATTGTAGATAGTTGCTATAACACCATCGTCAAACTTGAGAACCCATTCCCAGTTGACCTTATTGTCAATATTCTCATTGTTAGTAGCCTCGCCTATGACAGAAGCAACCTCTTGGTAAGTCATTGCTTGGTCAAAGTGACCTTGCAGCGAAGAGCCAAAATCCCCTTTATACTGAGTGAAATTCATGATTAGGCAAGTATTAGATTTTCCTCTTTAAAGCACCTGAACTCTTGTTTCTGGCAATCAAAATAAGTTACAAGGGATTCACTCTTTCTGCCTGTACCCTTGATAAGAGGGTCAATAACATTAGAAATAAGTGTGCCAAAAGCCTGACGGATAGAGCCATCAACTTTTCTGAATCTGAACTCAACTACTGAGCCTCTCATCTCTTTCTGAAGCCGGTAAATAGCCCAGGAATGTTTCAATGCTTGTGAAAATGATTTGCCTGTGAGGGTAAGGCGATACGCCCTAAGAAATACCTCTGTTCTGAAATTGTTCATAATACTTTGTTGTTTGTTGTATGCAAATATAATAAATATTTTCAATCTAAAAACAATTTTATGAATTATTTTCATTCTGTTTAGCACTTTATCATTATTTACTTCACTTTTCAGCACAAAAAAAAGGGTGCAGTTATCTACACCCTATAAACAGGTAACCACCCCTGTTTTAATCAACCAACCAAAAATTATTATGAAAAGAACAGAACTAATACTTTGTTGCTTTTTATCCTTATTAATGCAAAATGTGTAAGCACCACACACTCGTAAAACTTATAATTTATTACTTTTTCACCCTCGCAAACTTCAACACTAAAGAGAAAAGGATCACCCCGAAAACAACATCAACAAAATCAACCCCCTGCTCATCGGAGTAACTCATTACATTAACCCCCAGTGTGAAATCATCGGGTTCACCTACCTTAAATCCTGCTTCTACTAAAGTCATATCAAAACTCCTTTCCGTAAAACTCTTTGTAGTATTCTCTCTTTAACTCATCTCTCTTCTGAACGAACTTATCAAACCTCTCTTGGTGTTCGTGCTCATCAGGGAGAGCCAACATAATGTTTTTCTCTTCAAACTTCCACCTCGGATAACTCCCCTTAGGTAGTATATGTAAGAACTGCCAACTCCATTGAAAATGCCCTTTGGGGAGCAGGGGTAAGCCCGAAAGCTCGGACTTGTGCGGCCTCTCATCCCAAATGCTATTGAACAGGCTTGACTGGCTCTTTCTCACTCTCTAACTCCTTTAATTCCTCTTCTATCTTATCTGTCAGACCGGCCAGGATTATCCCGGTTCTCTTGGTTGCTATTCCACCTTCAACAGCAGCAGCAGCCAAATCAACAGCATCTTTTTTGTTGTCAATGATATAAGGAACTATCTCTATATCCACCTCCATATTTTCCGCCTTGTCTCTCATTGACGGCATGACGGAGCCGATAGCCGATAAAAGGAAATTCACCCTCCTTTGAAGATACTCTTCCACCACCTCGGCATGGTTATAAACGGCCATGTGAGCACCCATAAAAGCAAAACGGAACGACACACCCGAGAAAGCACTACCTGCACCCTTGAGGTTCTCAAAACTAATCCTCGGAGTATTAGTGAGAGCGTAAGCCCTCTCGGTAAGGTTATCAAACTCCAGTTTAGCCATGTCGGGGGACTGCGCCCAAGTCAAGTAAGCAACCTTAGCACCATTCGCCAACTGGATAATCTCCGAGCCGGTTCCCTGATTGATGATGTCCTCAACAGCACCGTCAGCAACGAGCTTGGGAGCAAAATTGTAATCCAGGCAGTCAGCGAAATTAGAGAGCAATGTCTCTAACCTATTACGAATGTTCCTTATCTTCATGCAGAAAGACTCTTTCCTCCACATATAGATAACGGGGAGCTTAGGGAACCCGTGAGCAGAAGTGGTCCTCTCCACCATCCAGTCACCGTCTTGATACGCATAGATAGTTACATTAGTCTTATCCAGCTCCATAAACTTAGTTATCTCCTTGTTGTCTTTCTTGACAATGTATTCACGGCCAAATAGAATCATGTCGCCGTAGGCGTCAAACA
>JAVEPM010000130.1:0-5777 GCA_034008115.1 Methanolobus sp. | reverse complement strand
CACTTTCTGGCAAGGTTAAGAAGAAAGACAAAGTGCTATTCCAAAAGTCTTGAAATGTTAAAATATTCTGTTCTTCTCTTAATGAAGTACAGGAATAAAGAGATAGGTATGTTTAATTAACATTGCCTTCTATTAATTTCGACTTTGAAGTAATTGAAAATGTAAAAAAGGAAAAAATTATAGTAACTATTCAGCCTAGCACAATCTGCCTATTGGTGCTGATTTCATCGAAATGAAGATATCTGCCACTAACAATCTAAGAATCAAAAAAGCAATCAATAGTAACAATCAAAATAAAAGTTCATAATGAAATTTACATTTCAACTTTTTGTCAAGATTGTTATAGATAGCGTTTTTATCAGGCTGAATAGTTACAAAATTATAAGCTATTCAGTCCTCCACATCCATTGCTTGGATTATATCATGAACGGTGAACTCGCCCTTTGCAACCCTGAGAACCATCGGATAGATGAATGAACAATCATCTATGGCACTCCAACGCTTTTCCCCAACTGTTCTTATCAATTCATCCATAACCTTCCCACACTCATTACAATATTTTGTTTCACTTTCAATACCACAAACAATACAGTTCATATATCTGCCTCCACATTTTTGTCTTACCATAGGTTCTTATCTATGGTTGTTTTAAATGTTTGTACTGATACTATTTAGGCTTTGAGTTGCAATGACCATCAAAAAAGCTTGATAAGAAGGCAGTGTTATATTAATAAAATTACTTTGTAAAAAGAGTTCTAGTACTTAGTTCACTTAATATCTGCAATGCCATTAATTTTAGTGTTCCGCTCGAACCTTGGAACTACATCATGAGTTTTATGGCATCGATAGTATCCTATGCTCCAATTAATATATCCTTACATATAATCCAATAAGCTACTGCATTTTGTATAGAAAGAAAAAAGATAACTATTCAGCCTGATAAAAACGCTATCTATAACAATCTTGACAAAAAGTTGAAATGTAAATTTCATTATGAATATTTATTTTGATTGTTACTATTGATTGCTTTTTTGATTGTTAGTGGCAGACATCTCCGTTTCGATGAAATCAGCACCAATAAGCAGATTGTGCTAGGCTGAATAGTTACTTTAATTGTTTCATTTTCTTCGTCGATTGTTTTTCCATTTATACCATAATATATCAGGTAATGATTGCTTTGATTCTCTCTAAATGGCTCAATGATGACTGCAAAATATCCTGATGTTTCATTACTTTTATAGAGACTTACATTAAGCTCAGTTGGACCAACTATAGTATTATCATTACCGGTTTCCTCAAGTTTCTCAGTAATGTCTACTGTTTCATCTTGTAGGGTTCCGTGTTCTTCCAGATAATTATATAACTCTTGCTCACCAACTTTTAAATAGTCATATTTATCAAAGTACCATACTGTCATTATGGTTCTTCTAGTATAGTTTACTGAGCACGTGGGGCTGCATCTTTTGAAACAATGGGCATAAGTACAAAATATTATGAACTCCTGCCATCATTAATGTATGATAGTAACTTTCATTAAAGTGATCTGCTTTGAATATTTGATGGCAGATGAATGGGAAGTTATTCATACTAATTTATCCTTTTAAGTTCATTATTTACTTTGTACTAATACACATCAACTGAATTCCTGATTACAATGAAACTCTATAGCACAAATCTTAAGGCACCGGAAGTAAGCTTTCAGGAGGCCCTTATAACCGGACTTGCACCGGACAGAGGGCTCTACATGCCAAAAAGCCTTCCAAGCTTCTCAAAAGAAGAAATTGACTCTTTCAAAGATATGTCGTATCCTGAAATTGCATACAGAGTACTGAACAAGATTCTTGAAGGTGAGATAGATGAAAAATCGCTTAAAGCCATCACCTATGATGCTTATAATTATGAAGTTCCTCTTGAGGAAGTTGATAAGCAGACATACATCATGAGGCTTGACCGGGGACCAACTGCATCCTTCAAGGACTTTGCAGCTCGCATGATGGCAAGACTTATGCAGCACTATCTTAGCAAGGATAACAAAAGCCTGACAATCCTTACAGCAACTTCTGGTGATACCGGCAGCGCTGTAGCACATGCATTCTATGGTCTTGACAATATAAAGGTCATCGTGCTCTTCCCAACTGATGAGGTCTCGGATCGTCAGCGCAAGCAGATGACCACTCTTAATGGAAACATTAGCGCCATATCGATTGACGGTAAGTTTGATGATTGCCAGGCAATGGTGAAGCAGGCATTTGCGGACGCTGATCTCAAACATCTCAACCTTTCATCAGCTAACTCCATAAACATCGGTCGTCTGGTTCCACAATCAATCTACTATATCTATTCCTATGCAAGACTCAGGAACTACCCGGAAGAAATCATATTTTCCATTCCATCGGGTAACTTTGGTAATATGATGGGCTGTATTCTGGCAAGGGCAGTGGGCATACCTGTAAAGAAGATAATTGCTTCTGTGAATGAAAACGATGAAGTGCCACATTTCCTGAGAACTGGTGACTACAAGAAGATAGTTCCATCAAAGAACTGTCTATCTAACGCAATGAATGTAGGTCACCCCAGTAATCTTGCAAGACTTATCGCGATCTATGGTGGTGAGATGGATGAGATTGGAAACATCAGCAAAGAGCCTGACATGGAAAAACTCAGAAATGACATCTACTCTGGTTCTGTCACGGACAGCGAGACCAAAGCTACAATAAAAGAAATATATAAGAAATATGGTATACTCATTGAGCCCCATGGTGCAGTCGGTGTGAAAGGTCTGCTCGAATTCAGATCCAAAACAGGTGATAACACGTTTGCAGTCACTCTGGAAACTGCAGATCCTGCTAAGTTCCCTGAACATGTAAAAAACGAAACAGGGGTTGAACCCAAACTTCCACAAAGCTTGAAAGAGATAGAGGGGAAGGAGGAATATATGGATTATCTAACTACGGACTACTCCGATTTTAAGAAGTATCTTCAGGAAAAACTCGGCTGAACTTTTTTTAGTTCCTGCCATTGATTTTTTCCATATGTTAAGAGGTGTTATTACGACAGGAGAAAACTCATATTCGTCAAAAGGCCACGGTAAATATTTCGGTATATGCACATCATATCATCATTCAAAAGGTTGCAATTGTCCGACATGTCCATCATATCCTGATAATGGTGTCTTCATGTTTTGTTCTAAAGGTGTATATCCAGGCACACAGAAAAAAGGGTGTATGTGTTCTGAGTGCCTCATATATCGTAAATTTGCTCTTAAAGGTGAGTATTTTTGCTCAGAGTAAATATTTCTTTTTCCTGTTGATGTCTATTTTTCATCTAAAAACATCTCATCATTATCATAATCATCATATATTTAAGTATAGATATATTAATATAGTAGTATATTATAGTATTAATTGTGGCAAGATCTGCCAGACTGAGAATGCCTCAAATGAAATGCACCATACAGTAGTAAGACATGGATTTCATCCCAATTTCCTCTGGAAAAACGGAATTGATTGCATGGAATTGTGGGTACGATACCTCTCCCCTCTCGGTATATGAAAAACGAAAAATACCCACATTCCAAAAGGATGAAGCAAAGGAGTATGAGTGAGTTAAAGCGGGACTTTAGTGGGAAGTGGAGTATGAGCAAATTAGGGAGCGCCGTTCGAAATCATCGGATGTTTCCGGGTTATTGTCAACATTATTGCCAATGGGGTTATTGTCAATAATATGTTTTCCTGCTTTTGCAGGAAAACTATTTTAGTTTTTTCTTCATTATTATTATTATTATTATTATTATTATTATTATTATTATTATTACTATTATTATTATTGCAAATAGTTTTCTTATTTTGATATGTTTAACTCTATAGAACTCTTAGACATCTAAGTACCCCTATTTCCGTAATGAATGTGATTTTTGCTTTTCGGTGTAAGCAGTTTTGGACTAAGATGATCCATTGTTTTTTAATTACTTATTTTTTCAATAATTGTGTATTTTACAGGTCCTTATCATATATTTTACAATATGGTTTGTTAATGATTTTTCATTTCAGATTTGCTTATATATCAAGAGGCTATTTATGTATAGCCCTTATGACAACTATTAAAAGCAGCAAATACTCTTATTTAGAGCTTATAATATCATGTACTATATTTGGAGCTAGTGGAATCTTTATAAAACATATCTATGATATGCAAACAACCTCTATTGTGTTTTATAGGCTTCTTTTTGGATTCATACTGCTATTAGCTTTTTTTATAGCTACTAGAAAGATCAATATCCTTCATTTGGGTAAAAAGAAACGCTATGTTCTTTTAACTGGGTTTTTTAATGTTCTTACACTTTATTCTTACTTCAGTTCTATAAAGTATGTAGGTATTTCAATTGCTGTCATGTTGCTTTACACAGCACCAGTCTACGTTACATTATTGTCTCCTCTTTTCTTAAAAGAGAAGATTACAAAACGTGGCATGTTTTCCCTATTGATCTCAATAAGCGGGATTTTAATCGTTATATTACCAGGAAGCACCGCATCTGGATATAATTCTCAGATTTTGATAGGTCTTATTCTTGGTGTTCTGTCTGGTCTTTCTTATAGTGGCACGATTATGACTGTTAGTTATCTCAAAGATGAATATTCAGGCATCACTCAGTTGTTCTGGTCAACTTTTATCAGCTTGCTAATTCTGTTACCTTTTGGTAGTAAAGTACCAGCAGACGTACTTGTTATGAATCTAAGAACTCTTATTCTATTTGGAATGATAACAACAGCATTTGCTTCGGTGCTCTATCTTAACAGCGTTGCAAAAATTCAAGCGCAAACAGCAAGTGTGCTTGCACTACTTGAACCTGTAAGTGGTATTTTTTTCGGGTTCTTGTTCCTTCAAGAACCTATATTTATGAATACTATTCAGGGATGCTTCCTTGTAATCATAGGTGCATTCATCCTTCTTTATGAACCAAAAAATCTTTATCTTGCGTATCTGGCAGGTTCAAAGACCTATATATCTGCCATTGGCAGGAATAAATTTTTAAAAATCCCTGCAATATATTCTTCGCGGCTACTAAGGAAATAAGATCTATTTCCTGAAGAACAGTGCTATGCAAAGTACGATCATGAGTGGAATCAATATGATTGAGAATTCTGGTATTTCCTGATTGTTATCTCCGGTATTCTCTTCATTTTCAGATCCTTCGTTTGAATCTTTGCCGTTATCCGATTCATCTTCATTTTCGGATCCTTCCTTTGATTCTTCGTCGTTGTCTGGTTTTTCATTAGATTCATTTACATTTTTTATATTTTGCTTCTCTTCTGACGATGCATAACTCACTGTACTGTGTCCGTCGTGTTTCCACCAACCGGGTTCTTCATCTTCAGCAGATATGTCATCTATTATTGACATAAGAGGCTCTTGTTCAGGACTAGGCTTTACAGTTTCATTATTCAAAGTTGTTATATTTTCAAAAGCTTCAGGAAATGCCTTTTCTTGTGGTATCATATTTGGAAATAATAATGTCAGAATAAGAATTAAAAAAATGAACACATATGATTTTATGCTGAATGACAATTTTTTTCCCCATGTATATAATCTGGTCAGATTTGCCTGCCATTTACGCATATGTTTGCTGCAAATATATGTTTTTCTGTATTGTCAGTAGTTCCGATTAGGTGTAGTTCCGAATGAACACATCCATCTTTCTTCCTTTTGTCCAAATTTATTTTTAAAAATAATGCACAGACCACTCACATGTACCTGATCCATTCAAAATTCTGCATAAA
>JAVEPM010000027.1:0-36265 GCA_034008115.1 Methanolobus sp. | reverse complement strand
TAAGCTCATAAGCGAGAATCAAGCGATAGCATTGGAAACTTTAAACGTTAGCGGTATGTTAAAAAATCATTGTCTTGCTCAAGCAATTAGTGATGCTTCATAGAGTTCTTTTGTAACTAAACTCGAATATAAGGCAGAATGGTACGGAAAAACTATACTTCGTATCGGGCAATTCGAAGCATCAACTAAAATATGCAGTTTGTGCGGTCACTACAAATCAGATATGACACTTGCTATTAGAGAATGGCAATGTCCTGATTGTAATAACAATCATGATAGGGATATTAATGCCGCTATTAATATCAAAAAATTTGCTTTAGAGAAGCAAAATTTAATAGGAATATAAAAACCGTAGGAACTACGGGGTGGGCTTGTGAACTTGTCCTAAATGGAGGAAAGAATGAAGCAGGAAGCCACCCTATTTATAGGGTGGTAGTTCACCGGACGATGAACTTTGATCCTGCATATGCATACATCTCACATTCCGCAGGTATAATTCCATTTTGAACAATTTTGCATGATAGCGTTTTTCAAACATAATTAATATCAATCTTATTTTTATATATTCAGGAAAAGCTTGTTTTGGTTGCATTCTTATTGAACAAGCAGAACATATTTTCCAGAGCATATAATCAAAATCATTACCAAGCAAAATGATGAACTTTTATTGTCGACCTGCGGAATGTGAGATACATATTTTGATTTGAAAGTATAATTAAAATACAATTCAAACAAAATATAATTTATATAAAATACAATTAAAATAAAAATGTTTGTGGTTTAAATAATAATGTTAATAAAAATTTCTCATGGCAGATACTTTGATCATGCCATGAGGGAATAATATACCATCATTGTGGCAGCAAGCCCGGTCAGCATCATAGCAAATTTTCTTAGATCTATATTGTTGTTGTAGTATTGTTCTGTCATGATTTATCATGATATACAAGTATCATATTATATATATAGTTTTGGGTTATATATCATGATTAATCATTTGCGATATGTCGGTGAACTCTAAAAAATATATGTAGATAAGCAATGAATGGACAGATAAATGTCTAATCTCATTTCTGTTTTCTATTTATAAAGGCTGCAATATATGCGATGGCAATCCCTGTAATAATTGAAAATCCTGGAGTAGTACGAGATTCCTTATTCTCTGGTTCAGGCTCTTGAGTATATTCAGGCATTGAAAAGCTCATTTCTTCATCTACTGTCCTTTCCCCGGTTTTAAAGCCTACAATAGAAAAAATTGAAAAGCCAGATGTTTGGCTGGTGAAGTATATTGATTCATCATCTTCATCTACATGGATGGTTGGGAGGTCATTCCATTGATTATCATTATATTTTGTCATGCGTATTGTGGATGTATCAATTTTATTCATCGCTGCCCATTGCTTACTGACACTGAAATGGATGTTGATATTCTCAGCACTGTCTGTCGAGATTGTACCTTTATTTCCTACATTTATACTTATGAGTTTATAACAAGTGCCCGGTGGGGAAGATACTCCCTCAGGTGTATCGTTGAGCACCTCTACTCTGGCCATAACAAGGCCTTTATTGTTCTTTGAATCAAAGTTTATTCCTGTAATTGGTGTACTACTCTCTGAGAAATTGAATTCAACTTCTGCACCGTTATTAACTCTTATTATTGATGAGGCAGTACTTCCTATAACCTTTTCATTTTGATCTGAACCATTTTGTTCAATGTTTTTGGAGTTACTGTTCAATAGAATTGGTGGGGAAGGTGCATTCACTGCAATTGTTGTCGATGTGCTGTTAGATAAGCCCCTTGCATTAACAGTAAGTGTTGCAGTATATATTCCAGGATTGCTGTATTCATGTGTGGTACTAACTGCTGACTCATTTGTTGTATTATGCCATTTACCATCACCAAATGACAGGTTCCATATAGTAGGGCCATCTGTAGATCGATCTGTGAATGCAACATTTAGCGGTGCAGCTCCAGATCTTGTATTTGTGGTGTAATGTGCTTTAGGTGATATCGGCACCATTGAAAAATTTATTGCAGGATTGGACCCATTAATAATGACCGTCTGATGTGCCGGTGTTTCATAGAAATCTTTTGCAACACTTATGTTATATGTTCCGACTTCAAGCACTAGAGTTATGTTGGTCTGAACTGCTTGTTTAGCTCCATCTACATATATCGTAGCATCTGGTATGGAAGAGTTAACAGAAAGAAAACCTGGCTTTAATATAGTGGCATATTTGAGTGTCATCTTAGTACTGTCGTAATAACTAATGGATACTTCATCTGACGAATTAAAAGCAA
Source organism: Methanolobus sp. (assembly GCA_034008115.1). Classification (GTDB taxonomy): domain Archaea; phylum Halobacteriota; class Methanosarcinia; order Methanosarcinales; family Methanosarcinaceae; genus Methanolobus. The sequence continues at coordinate 33,963 of JAVEPM010000027.1, read as the reverse complement.
GGGATGCGTATCGTCCAACATCACCAATGCTGTCAATAGTTTCTGTTTTCCATCGGTTGCCATTGTAATATGCATACTTAAGGTCTCTATTATTAACATCGTAATAGCTTATTGCTGGATTATTTTCAGAATCAAACCCAAGGGATGTGTATTGTCCAACGTAACCATTGTTGTCTATTGTTTCCACATTCCATTTCTTGTTGTTGTAATAAGCAAATTTGAGATTATTGTTAACACCTGCATCAAGATAGCTTATTGCTGGTTTATTCTCTGAATTAAAAGCAAGTGATGTGTATTGTCCAACCTGACCATCGCTGTCTATTGTTTCCGCATTCCATTTCTTGTTATCATAATAAGCATATTTGAGGCTATAGTTAGTGTTGTCCCCATAACTTATTGCTGGTTTATTTTTTAAATCAAATGCAAGTGAAGTGTATAGTCCAACATCGCCATCATTGTCTACTATATCTATTTGCCATCCATTATCATTGTAGTGGGCATATTTGAGAGTACCGTTTGTATTATCATAGTAGCTTATTGCCGGATTATTTTTTAAATCAAATGCAAGAGATGTGTACCTTCCAGCATTACCTGCGCTATCAACAATCTGTACTTTCCACTGGTTGCCATCGTAATAAGCATATTTGAGGTTTTCATTCTTGTTATCGTAATAACTTATTGCTGGTCTATCTTCCAGGTCAAATGCAAAGGAAGTGTAGTATCCAACAGATTCATTGTTATCAATTGTTTCAATGATCCATTGGCTGCTGTCATGATAAGCATACTTAAGATTTCCATTTGTGCTATCGTAATAACTTATTGCAGGTCTGTCAGTTGAATCAAATGCAAGGGCGCTGAAATATCCAACAATACTGTTATTATCAACTGTTTCTATCTTCCAGGATGATGCATTGGCTGTTGTTGATAGCAAAAGTAATGATAAGAATATAATGGTTGGAAATCGATATTTTTCCAGCAAGCTGTATTTTAAGGATGACATTCAAGTTGTATATTCGTTCTACATATATATAATGTTTTCATTATAAATTACAATGAAAAACTAACAATGAAAAACTAACAATGAAAAATTAAAATATATTCGTACATTTAAAATATTTTTGTCAGTGGTGAATCAAAAATAATTTTCTGGAAAAGGTCTAAACAAAAATAGAAATGATTTAAAACAATAAAAAAAGGCTGAAAAGAGGTTAAATCCTCTTTTACATCATTCCGCCCATGTCGTAATTGTGGATGTTATGCTCAGGAGCGACATCCATCATGGCCTGTTCTCTTGCACGGAGCATGTCATCAATACGTAGAACCATTATTGTTGATTCTGCAGCTGATTTGATGGCCTGTGTCTTAACTCTTAACGGGTCTACGATACCTCTTTCAAGCATATCTACAACATCACCTGTTTCAATGTCAAGGCCTGCATTTTTAACAGTTCCATGTTTTGCACGCAGGTTTATAAGTGTGTCAATAACATCAAAACCACAGTTTTCTGCAATAGTTCTTGGGATTTCTTCAATAGCTTCTGCAAATGCCACTATTGCAAGCTGTTCACGTCCTTCGACAGATGCTGCATAGATTTTTAAAGCCTGTGCCACCTCTATCTCAGATGCGCCACCACCAGGTACTATCTTTCCATCTTCATATACTGCTTGCACTACATGCAATGCATCATCGAAAACACGTTCAATGTTATCGGTGACATGCTCTGTACCACCTTTTATGAGAATGGTCATGGTCCTTGCTTCTTTGAATCCCTTTATATAAGTCTTCTCTTCATGCTCATCTTCCTGCTCAATAAGTTCAGCATACCCAAGGTCATCAGCTTTAATCTCATTGATATTTCTTACAAGGCTTGCACCGGTTGAATATGAAAGAACGGTCATATCCTCATCTCTTACACGCCTTGTAGCATACATATTTGCTTCTTTGAAGAAATGAAGTGTATAGTCATCGATATTCTTGGAACAGAATACTGCATTTGCTCCTGTGTCAATTATTTTCTGAATCTGTTTTCTGAAGTTTGTTTTTTCTTTTTCCTTGAAATCAGCTAACTGTTCAGCACTATCAATATGAAGCTTTGATTTTGTACTTGTCTGGGCAAATGTGAGGTCAGTATCAATAAGGATTATCTTCGCATTTTCTATGCGGCGTGGCATCTCGTTATGTAGCGCCCCTTTTGCAACAGCTATGCCGTTAATGAGTTTTGTATCGTGGATAGCGCCACCTACTTCTTTTGCTATTACAATGTCTTCATCAACATTGACCTTGTCTTCATGTTCAATAGCATAGATCGCATCCACACATATCTTTGCAAGATGTTCCCCTGCCATCTCTGAAGCCTTTCCTGTGATGGAGGTATTTGCTATCTTCTCAAGCATTTCACTGTCTGTTTTATCTATTGTGATGGCATAATCATTGAGAACACTTAGAGCCTTCTTGGTTGCCATCGTGTAACCATTAATAAGAATTGTTGGATGAACGCCTGTTTCCATGAGCTTCTGTGCTTTGTCAAGCAGGGCAGCAGCCATGACCACTGCGCTGGTTGTTCCGTCACCAGCAATCTTTTCCTGGGTTTTGGCGATCTCTACGATCATTTTTGCCGTGGGGTGCTCGATATCCATTTCATCAAGGATGGTTGCACCATCGTTTGTGAGGGTTATGTCACCCAGAATGTTAACCATCATCTTGTCCATACCTTTAGGGCCAAGGGTGGTTTTAACGATACTTGCAACTGCTTTTGCAGCAGCGATGTTCATTGACAATGCATCTTTTCCTGTAGTGCGCTGTTTACTTGGATCAACAATGGTTATAGGCTGATTTCGATATCCTGCCATGACTTAGGACCTCCAATAATATGTGAATTTAATTTATCAATATAATGTATGAGTGAAACTAACTGTATGTAGTTCTATAAAAACATTGCGAATATTGCCTTGTTTGCTATCATTCTATATCGTTCTTAAAGCATTTAAGTCATAAAGGCATATTTGCGGACTATGCTTACTTTCATAGGACTTGGCCTTTTTGATAAGAATGATATTTCCCTGAAAGGACTCGAAGCTATAAAAAATGCTGATATGGTATTTGCAGAGTTCTATACTTCTCGTTTGATGGGTAGTACTATAGAAGAACTTGAAGCGCTCTATGGCAAACCAGTGCATGTGCTTTCCAGGGAAGATGTGGAGATATCTCCGAATTGGCTTGCTGAGGCGCAGCAAAAGAATGTCGTCTTCCTTACAGGAGGGGATAGCATGGTCTCTACGACCCATGTTGACCTGCGCCTTCGTGCAAAGGATATGGACATTGATACACAGCTCATACATGGCTCATCCATTGTTTCAGCTATCTGTGGTCTTTCCGGTCTGCAGAATTATAGATTCGGAAAAGCCTCCACCGTACCTCATCCATACACCAGTATCCGTGGAAATACTATAATTTCCGAAACACCCTACGATACTATTAAACTTAACAAGGAACACAACATGCACACCCTGGTCTTTCTGGATATAGACAAGGATAAAGGTTATATGACGGTTAATCAGGCATTAGGGCTTCTCCTTGGGATTGAGAAGAGGCGGGGAGAAGGTGTTATAGAAAACGCCATTGCTGTTGGTATTGCCAGGGCAGGTTCTGATAAACCTGTTGTAAAGGCCGGATATGTGCGTCATCTTCAGGAGGAAGACTTTGGGGAACCACTGCACATACTTGTTGTTCCTGCATCACTTCATTTTATAGAAGCTGAAGCACTTGTCAAGCTCTTAGGCGCAGCACAGGAAATACTGGATGAACTTGATGACTGAGGGAAGATATAATAATACATAATAAACATAAAAGATAAGACCATGAAAATGAGGGATGTAATATGGTAAGAGGTTCAGTAGGCATAATCTTTGGAGAAACCGGGACCTTTGAGTTCAAAGTAATGGTTTTTGATAGTGCAAAAGTGTACAGGGGCGCCTATGTCAAAGTCTGGCATGACGCTTCTTCAGATGAAAAAGATCATACATGGGTCCTTGGTCAGGTAATGGCGATCAAGAGATACAGTGATTCATTTTCTATTGAAGAGGCAATGAAAGGACAACGTGCGGACAAAAGTGATGACAAGATAGTCGCTGAGGTCATGATAATTGGTTCAAGGGATGAGACTGGAATGCTCAGGTCACCTGTAATACCATTCAGTCCGGGAAGTCCTATATTTGCCGCTGATGAAGGACTAACAAGGTCTGTGCTTGGACTTACAGGTAATGAAATGGATATTGGTCTGCTTGAGGGAACGAATATCAAAGTTCAACTTAGTGTCAATAGTCTTGTACAGAAACACTGCAGTATACTGGCAAAGACCGGTAGTGGTAAGTCCTATACAGCTTCAGTGCTGCTTGAAGAGTTGCTTGATCAGAATATTCCGCTTCTTATAATAGACCCGCACAGTGAGTACTCTTCCTTAAAAGTTCCCGGAGAGGCTGCCAAAGAGGATTTTTCACGCTTTGGCGTAGCTCCTAAAGGATATGGGTCCAAGATCAAGGTATACACACCTGCAAGTAAATCCTTAAATCCGGATGTAGATGATGTTTTCAGGTTGAACGGGATGAATCTCACGGTCAAAGACCTGACATCCATCTTCCCTGATAATTTTTCAACCACACACACTGGAATATTGTATGAGGCAATACAGAAAATACGTTTAGAAATGGAAACGTACACCATTGAAGATATTATATTTGAAGTTGGTAACGATAAGAGCAAAGCCAAGTGGAATGTTATAAGTGTCCTTGAGCAAATAAGGGATACGGGCATACTCTCTCCTAATCCCACGTCCATTGAGGAATTATTCCAGAAGGGAAAAGCATCTGTCATTGATTTTAAGGGAGTCACACCTGAATTGCAAAGCATGATAGTTGCAAGTTTGTGTACCAGTCTTTTTGAGGCGCGCAAGCTCAATCGTATTCCTCCGGGAATGCTTGTTGTAGAGGAAGCTCATAACTATGCACCTGAAAGAGGATTCAGCAAAACAACGAGTACTGATATTCTCAGGACAATAGCGTCCGAGGGAAGAAAATTCGGTCTTGGTATGATGGTTATTTCCCAGAGACCTGCAAGGATAGATAAGAACGTACTTTCACAGTGCGGTACTCAGGTCATCATGAAAGTCACAAACCCTAATGATCTCAAGGCTATAAGCAAGGGTCTTGAAGGGGTTACTTCCTATGTAGAGGAAGAGCTCATGCGTCTGCCACCTGGGGTTGCCATGCTGGTAAGTAATGAAATAGAAAGACCTGTGCTTGTGGACATCAGGATAAGAAAGTCAAAGCACGGCGGTGAGTCCGTAAATGTGCTAAAGGCAGCAAGGACAGCAACACCTCCTCCACCAGCAGAAATGCTTGCTGAGAAAAACGAGATTTCAAGACCGTCTCCAGTTCGTAGACCGATGCCGGAGCTTCAAAGTTCAGCGAGTGTAGCTGAACCTGAAATTATGGCGGGTATGCCTGTCTTAGATATACCAACCATAGATGTGCCAGTTGTAGATATGCCAGAACCAAGTTCTAATATCACTCCGCCTCCAAAGAGACAACCATCAAGGAAACCTAAAGCCGGGGATGGAAGTGAAGGAAAAGGCAAATTGTTCAAGAAATTATTTGGGGCGAACAGATAATTAACTATGAGCACTGTTGAGGCAAGTATAAATGGCTGCTGACCTGAATGAAAAAGTTAAGAGATATGAAAGACTATTAAGGGAAGCACTTGAAAAGGCGAAATTTGCCCCAATACCTCAATCTCATATGTATAAAGCTGCCAGTGACTATCATAATATGGCAAGTTCATACTATAATGACGGTCTCCACTTTGTTAAGTGTGAAGATCCTGTCAATGCGCTTGTCTGCTTTAGTTATGGGCATGCATGGCTTGATGCAGGGGCAAGACTTGGTCTTTTCGATGTTGATGACGATGTGTTATTTACTATATGAAGACAGAATTATTTGAAGAAGAAATGGAGTATAAACTGGAGATATCTAATGTCAAATTATCATGTTACACTTGAAGCTGCCTGGTTGGTAAGAGATGTAAAGTCAGCAGATGATGCAATCGGCGTTGCAATTTCTGAGGCAGGAAAACGTCTTAATCCTAAACTTGACTATGTTGAGGTGGATGTCGGAACAACGTTCTGCCCTGCCTGTGAAGAACCCTTTAGTAGCGTATTTTTAGCTGCAAACACTGCAATTGTCGGTCTCGTTCTTGAAATGAAGGTTTTTGATGCAGAAAGCTCTGAGCATGCCGCAAGAATTGCAAAATCTGTAATTGGAAAAGCATTAAGGGATGTCCCTCTTGATGTGATAGATGTCGGGGAATTCGAATAAAGGGCGTATCATAACATGGATAGAACGATCACTGTTGTAGGACATGCTGCAATAGACATGCTCTTTGATGTTGAGAATATCGCAGTGCACAATGAATCCCACCCCATAATCAATTATGACCAGTATTATGGTGGCGGGGCTGCAAATATTGCCATTGCCATTGCCATACTTGGTGGCGATGCGCAGTTGATATCAGCAGTTGGCGGAGATTTTGCATCATCAGGCTATGAGGTTGAACTTAAAAAGTACGGTGTCGATCTGTCCCTGTTATACAGATTCCCTGAAAAGAAGAGCACCCGGGCTTTTGTGTTCACTGACCGGGATCATCAGCAAAGTACATATTTCCACTGGGGAGCATCTGAAAAGCTCAAAGAACTGGAAGCCCCTGAAGTTGATTTTGTACATCTTGCAACGTCTGATTCTACATATAATGCAAAGATAGCTAAAAAAGCCGCATTTGTTTCTTTTGATCCGGGGCAGGACCTTGTTACTTATTCCAGGGAAAACCTTGAAAGCATACTTGAAAATACTAATATGCTTTTTGCAAACAAGCATGAAATAGAACGTGTTTGTGATATGACCGCTAAGTCATTTGATGATATTCTCAGTATGATCGAGACTGTCGTTGTTACCTATGATGCCAGTGGCAGTAAGATATACAACAGTGGAGAAGAGGTAACTGTTCCTGTAGTTCCTGTAAAGGCTCTTGATCCTACAGGTGCAGGTGATGCTTACAGGGCAGGATTCTTACTTCCATACACACGTGGCTACTCGCTGGAAGCATGTGGTAAGATAGGATCAACAGTTGCTTCTTTTGCTGTTCAGAACATTGGTTGCCAGACCGATCTTCCTACCTGGGATATCATGAAAGCAAGATATGAGGATAATTTTGGTAAGTTTCCTGAAATTGTATAAGTAACTTATGTGGCAGTAATAAAATCTCAAATAAAAAATAGATTGTAGGAATGGACTACGTTATAATAAACCCTATATCACTCATATTTTGCAGAGTTGAATACCTGCAGGATATCAGGTTCAAGGTAGGTTGGTTAATAGATATCCTACAATTCAGAGATATTTAGCTCATATTTTTTTTTCAATACAAGCAGCATCCACCGTGTTCTTGCAAAAATCATGATATGGGAAAGGTAAAGTTCTCCTAATCCATATTTCAAGGGTTTCTTTTGCAGCTGCCACACAGCGCCTTTTACGTCCTGACTTACAAATGTATCTCGGAGTTTGATTAAGATTTCCTTGTTTGACATCCAATAGTAGTTTAACTCAAAAATAAAAATAGGGTTTTACTGATCATTTATTCATATCTCCCATATTTTTCTGCAGCATCCAACATGGCCATTAATTTAATAGGTGCCGCGTTGGGGGGGAATTCACAACCCGCAGCCAGAATGAAGCCTGAGGGAGAATTTTTTCCTTCAAGTATGTTCTGTCTGCATATTTCCAGCAAATCCTCGTATGATTCAGTAATGAAGAGTGATGGATTGACGTTACCACATATGACATCATGATCACCGAATGCTTCTATCTGGTCTTTTATAGGTGTTTCCGGACCAAAGAGCCAAACATATTTTCCAGCCCATCCCATTTCTTCCCTCAATTTAACATAGTAGGGGATGTTCTTGTTTTGGTCAGAACATGGATGCATAAGTACAGAATTCACTCCCAGTTCTTTCAAATGAGTGTGGATTCTTTTCATGTAAGGATATGCGAATTCAGCAAACATATCAGCCGATATCATTGTATTGGATTCAGAAGGCCCACCATCGAAGGGGAGCAGATTCTCTGCACCATATTTGTCTGCAAAATAATCTGTAGCATTAATGAGCATATCACATACTTTATCAAGTAGTGAGTGTACAGCCTTAGGTTCCATGATGAGCCAGCTAACAAATTCAGATGTATCTGCGATAACTGAAGCTGCAGTAAAGGCACTGCCTACCTGTATAGAAACAGGCATGCCAAGTTCAGCGCATCTGGAAGCTAATTTATCAGCTTGTTTATATGCACCAGGTAATTCTTTTTTAAAATCCGGTACTTCAAGTTTTTCGATGTCTTCAATACTATTAACAAGATGCCTCTTGACAGATGGAGCTCCCTGACCTTTTCCATAAGGATACTCTATTTCGCCACCAAACTCCAGAGCTCCCATTGATGCGTACCCATACATCGGAGTCTGTTCATAACCATGCAAACGCATTGAAGCGAACTGAGCTTCAAAACATTTATCTCCATCTGCATAGAAATCACCAAGGGATATACCAGTGATCTGTGAAGAATAGCCTAGAACAAAAGGAACTACTGGTATACGGTCGGGCTTTTGTCCGGTCATAACTGCCATCATTCTTTCAGGCGGTGTCATTCTATTTGTCATTAATTTTCTACCTCCTACATATTACTTGATCCTTGTTTATTGTTTGCATGTTCGTTTCATGGACGAAACATGTTAGTATGGTTTCATAGGAGGTCATTTTTGCGCATATTTTTGATTCCTACGTACTTTTGATACCTATTTTACCCAAGTTGAAATGTGTCAATAACAAATATATAAACATTGTGTAATGTCAATTAGCAAAAATTTTAAATAACAAATATAGAACTTATATTCCGCAGATGTCTAATAAAAAGTGGATGTTTTTCTTTTCCATTGATCTTTGCATACTTATATTAATGCAAATCATAATAAATCATACTTAAATATTAAATAGTGATACTGATGGTTGATAAATAACTTTAATTCAAATAATTAGCAAAATATCTGGACATCTGCAGAAGGTCGGATATTACATTTTTAAAAAATCAAAACATGTTCTTTCAAGTGATTTTTCAATTACTTTTCTTTAATATAACTATCGTAAGACGTTGCTAAGTTTGTGTGGCCAAAATTAATCCCATGGAAGGTCTAACAGCTGCACGATACTGAAAGGGTAATAGAATGCTTGAGCCGTATGAAGGTAAACTTTCACGTACGGTTCTTAGAAGAGGGAGAGCGAGTAATCGCTCTTTCTTATTTGACAGGTAAAGCTCATTAATAATATATATTTTAATAACTATAATAATGATGGACTAAAGTCTTTGATCCCACAAGAACGATTTTACTTCAGAAAGTATGAACCGGAATATAGTACATCAAGTACCAAAAAAATGAACAAAAAGTGAATAACAGTTTCAGTTTGAAACTCTTATTCAAAGGTAGGCCTCTGTAACATAACGTTGCATCATCCTGTGAGTATTGAAATAATAAGCTATCATCTCTATAGAATTGCTCATAAGGTTTATCCACTCATCTTTTCTATAGTAATATTTTGGGATCATTATGTATTCCAGCTTATTATACAGATCATCCAATTCCATCAATTTAATTTCTTGTGGCGACTTATCTATTTCTGGTTTTGGTCCAATTGCATAACCTGTGACCCCTTCGACACAGCCTTCAATCCACCAGCCATCAAGCACACTGAAATTGATAACACCATTGTGCGCTGCCTTCATGCCACTAGTGCCAGATGCTTCAAGTGGTTTTATGGGGTTGTTGAGCCATATGTCAACACCAGGGATGACCTTTAAGGCAAGGTCCATATCGTAATTTTCAAGATAGACGATCTTTATTTCATCCTTAAGATCCTCTATATACCTGAATATCCTTTCGATGATCTTTTTTCCCTGATAGTCTTTTGGATGGGCTTTTCCTGCAAATATGATCTGTATCTTTCCTGCTTCATTCACTTTTCTAAGTCTTTCCAGCTCGGAAAATATGAGGTCAGGTCTTTTGTATTCAGCCATCCTTCTTGCAAAGCCGATGGTCAATGTTTCATAATCCATTTCGATATCATGTTTACTGTTCACATGATCGATAAGTTCTTTCTTTGCAAGTTTATGAGCCTCCCATATCTCATTATCGGGTATGTTGCGGGCCCTGACAAGAAGTTCAGGCTCATTTGCCCACCCGGTAAGATGTTTGTCATAAAGCTTTCTGAAATGAGGAGAAACCCATGTATAAGAATGAACGCCATTTGTAATAGAATTGAACTTGTACCCCGGAAACATTTTTTGGGATATCTGTCTGTGTCTTTTTGCAACTCCATTGACATAGTTGGAAAAATTAAGACCAAACAGGGTCATATTCAATTGATTTTCTCCTCCATATTTTTTAAGGATATTGAATCGACCGTTCATACCTATCAGATCCTTTACAAGCTCATGGGAGAATACATCATGTCCACTTTCAATGGGTGTATGGGTGGTAAAAACACAAAGCTCTTTGACCCTGTCCACATTCATAAGATTCTGGTATAGCAATTCAAGAGCCAAAAGACTTGAATGACCTTCATTCATATGGTATTTTGTTATGGAATACCCAAGTTCGTTCAGCATCCTTACCCCGCCGATACCCAATACTATTTCCTGTTTTAATCTGTAGCTTTTATCTCCACCATAAAGCCTGTAGGTTATCTCCTTATCCTCCGGAGAATTCCCTTCAACGTTCGTATCCAAAAAAAGTACAGGAATTATTTCTTCGGTATGACTTTTATGTTCATAAAGCCAGGCTTTGATCTTAACGTTCCGTTTTTGGATCTCCACTGTCACCTCAGCTGGCAAAAGCTGCATGCAGTCAGATGGTGACCATTCCTGGGGATGTTCGGATTGTCTTCCGAAGGAATCGAGTTTCTGCATGAAATATCCTTCTTTATTTATAAGAGTCACAGCAATAAGTGGAAGAGACAAATCAGCACTTGCCTTTATTGTATCGCCTGCCAATATACCCAAGCCACCGCTATATGTAGGTATCTCACTCTTTAATCCTATCTCCATTGTAAAATAGGCGATCTTAGACTTTTTATTCCCTATAAGAGGATTCATATTGCTAATACTCCTTTATGTTCTATGAACGATCATCGTTAATAACCAATTGTTTGAAACTTACAATATTAGCATTAACACTAAATAAACCTCTGTTCATTTATAGGCTTTGGCAGCAAATTTCTATCGATTAAAGGTCTTTTGAGGTCTTTTTTAGTTGTTCCGCTGGCACAGGCATTGCCTTTAATGAGCATTCCCCTCAAGCTGTAAATGTGTTTTCATATATCAAAATAGCTGTTGTCTTATTGATAATATAAAGTAACGTTCAAACGACATGGATGATCTGGTAAAGACGGAATTTTGAAAGAACAAACAAATGCATTCCAATTCTGAAATATTTTACATTCTTTGTTCATCTGTAGTAAAAGGAAAGTATTCGATCATCTATTTTTCCCGACAAAATCCACAAAGCTCCCTGCAAACTCCCTGTAAGAACTAGCAACAAGATGAGCATAGCATCCCAGTGTATTGTTCACCGTAAGCCCATCCCAACCGTCAATTATTCCGGTACCTCTGGAAAGTTTGATGGCCAACTTCGCATCCTTTGGAATATCAGTCACTTCGGAATGATGGAACTCGTGACCACGGAAAGAGTTTCCTGTTTTACCAATAACAGTATCCATTGCAAGTGATCCTATATTGTAACTGACCACGCGCTTGTGTCCCATTAGAGTATGTCCGGGGAGTGCACCAACCATTTCATGGGTTGATTCAGGCATATCGGCCATGTTATGAGTGCCCTCTCCTTTTACTCCAGTGCTGAGTTTTTCGCTCAGATACATAAGTCCGCCGCATTCAGCATAGATCGGCAGACCGGAGCGTGATGCATCCAGGATGTCCTCTCGCATTGAGATATTGTTCTCGAGTTCGGCGGCGAAAAGCTCAGGGTAGCCGCCGCCAAGATACAGACCATCAAGATCCGGAAGTTCTTTGTCGTGGATAGGGCTGAAGTATTTGATATTGGCTCCTGCCATTTCAAGCAGTTCGAGATTGTCATGATAATAAAAGTTGAAAGCTTCATCAAAGGCAACACCGATGACCGGACGCTCGCCTTGAATCTCGCTGGGAGTGAAAATACTCTTTGAAGGACGCTCAATAGCAGGAGCTGCGCTGGCCATTTCCAGCAGGCGGTCTATCTGGATGCCATTTTTAATAGTATTTTTAATGAGGTCTATCCTCTGGTCGTAATTATCAGCACGGCGGCGTTCCTCTATTGCAGGAACAAGACCCAGATGCCTCATGGATATTTTCATGGAATTATTGCGGTGAATCATACCGATAACAGGAATTCCTGTATAGTGTTCAATGGCCTGCGTGGCTTTTTTCTCGTGCCGTGGCCCGCCTATGTTGTTGAGGATCACACCGGCTATATGCACATCCCTGTCGAAGTCCTTGAAGCCATTTACAAGGGCCGCAGCAGAGCGGGTAATGCTTCTTGCATTGATTATAAGGATAACAGAACATTTCAGTATCTTGGCTATCTGTGCAGTGCTGCCTATGTCCGTAAAACTGTCAAATCCTTCGTACAAACCACGGACACCTTCGATGATGGCGATATCAGCATCACCGTCTGCCTCTGTACCATGTATGAAAACATCCCGCACAGCCTCTTCATCCATCAGGAAACCATCGATATTGCGAGCCCTGCGGCCCGTTATCTCAGAATAGTAACTGGGATCTATGTAATCCAGCCCAACTTTATATGGCTGAACCTTATACCCCGCCTCAATAAGAGCCGCAAGCAAACCAATGGTAATCGTGGTCTTGCCTGAGGAGGAACTGCCTGCAGACAGGAGTATCCTTGGCATTTCTTTTCTTTCCGGTTTAGAAGGGGTGTTGGACATTGCGATCAACCTTTAACGTGTAAGTTCACGCAGCCGTTCATCTTCAAGAGCCAAAGGCATAACTGAACCCTCATTGGACATGATCGTATGTGCAAGCTCACGATAGACAGCTGCAACAGATGAGTCAGGAGCTTTTTCAAGCACTGAGAAACCGTCCCTTTCACAGTCCTGAACGATCTGTTCCTTTGGAATGAAAGCCATGAGTCTGCTGCCGATCTCTTCTGAGAACTTCTTTACGATCTCCTCTTCCCTGGTAACAGTTCTGGAATTGCATATAATACCTGACAGTGGAGTGTTTATCTTAATAAGTCCCCTGCAGATATTGTTTGCAGCATAGAGCGGCATGTATTCACCTGATGTGAGAATGTAAGCTTGATTAACAAGTCCCTTGCGTATAGGTGCAACAAATCCACCGCATACGATATCCCCAGGAACATCGTAGATGATAAGATCCATATCATCTATGGAAGTGCATACTTTTCTCAGTTTCTGTATAGCAACAATGATACCACGACCAGCGCATCCTATGCCAGGTTCCGGTCCACCGACTTCCACGCATTTGACACCCCTGTAACCTTCATGAACAATATCCTTCTCAGTTACATCGATCTTCTGCCTCAGAAGGTCAAGAATTGTTGGTATTCTCTTGCCGCCAAGAAGTGTAATGGATGAATCACTCTTGGGGTCACACCCAATAATCATAACTTTATAGCCCTCATCAGCACAGGCTGCTGCAACATTTGAAGCTGTGCTTGATTTACCGATACCGCCTTTACCGTAAATGGCTATTCTTTTCTGTGCCATCAAACAGCCTCCGAATTCCTTTCCAGCATATCTTTTGCAAGTTCTCGAATCGTTGCTCCAAACTCGGATTCAACAATATTGTTCACTCCAAGTGTCTTTGGATGCAGATCGATCTCTACAATAACATTTTCATGCCCCATTTCCTTTAACGGAATAACCTGTCTGGGACCATTGGTAACGGATATTACTTCCATTTTCTGAAGTTTGTCCATGGGTATTGCATGAGGTACACCAGTGATAACAGCAAAGTCAAAGTCGCTGTACTTTTCAGCGATCAGCTTACTGACCTTTTCACCAGTGATCGGGTACTCATCCATACCACCTATGTTCTCATGGATAGTGATTCCTTTTTCTGTGAAATCATCCATTATGGACTTTGCATGGTGACGCACCCGCGGAAGACCAAGAGTATCGTCCACATTTGCCATATTGATGACATTATCTTCCATGCCAAGCTGTGCAGCCACTTCATTAATGGCAACGGTGATGTCAGCGAACATATAACCGGTCTCTTTCTTGGCATTCATAATAGTAAGACAGCGTTTTCCCTCTTTCAGATAGTTGATAATTTTCTCAGCTACCTTGTACTTCAGATCCCCACGTGAAGGGGTCAGGTATTCTCTGCTTGCTGCACCATGGCGTTTCTCAACATTTGTTGCTTCCTCAAGAAGGGCCCTCTGCCTTTCAAGTTCCTCTGCATCAATGATACCCGCATCACATGCAGATTCCAGTGCTATTAAAACACCCCTGGTATTGTTGGGATATCCTGCATGCACTTCCACCTCAATGACAGGTACATCCAGATTTGCATCCTGGATGGGTTCACGAAGTTCTTCGCCAATGATCATACTGGCACATGTTCCTACAACACCGATGAGCTTTGGATCGAACATCTCATTTACCTTGCTAAGCAAAGCTGAGAGTTCATCGCGTCCTCCAAAGACAAAGCCATTCTCATCAAGGGCAGTGGTAACAACATGGATTCCGTCTTCTTCAAGAAGTCTTGCGTGTTTGAATGAGCAGCCAGGTGGACCGTGAAGTATAGCAACATCAACATTCAGGTCACGTAACGTGTACAATGCAGCCACGATAGAACTGGGCCGCGGGTGTATTATAGAGATATCGTTTTCCGCCATATTGATTCCTTTTTTATTAGACTTATCTAATTATTATAATTGTTAAATTTCGTATTAAATAGTATGCTCAAAGTATAGGTGTTTTTCTGCACTATCTAGTTCTTTATCGTATAAAAGCACTAATCATGACAAAAAATAGAGGATAAAACTAAGATAAAATAAATTATAAAAAGGGGCTTATCTTACCTGAAACATTTCACACAGGACAATATAATATCACTTTGTGAAGAGGCTGCAAGTGCCATTTCAAGCCCTTGATCAAGTCCGGAAGCGTATGCAAGATTTTCCCCACCTACTTCCTGCATCCTCTCACCCACTAGTATCAACTGTCCTATATCCTTAGCACGCCTTGTGACAAAGTCCGCAACATTCTCCGGGGGAAGGCCTTCACAAACCTGGGCAGCTTCTTCCCCAAGCAGCATTATAATTCTTTTGGACTTGGTCTTGCTTTTACTCAAAGCATAATCCAATGAGCGCTCTGCTGAGCGTATATCCATACCGGAATTGGAATTATCAATTAGCTTTCTTCCGGAAAGTTCCTTCTCCTGCATCCTTCCCTGCAAACCTTCAAAAGAGCTAATGACTTCTGATATATTCTTTGTAGATATTCCCATCCACATTGCCACGGAAACTGAAACTGCAAAAGCAGTCACATATGACCTTGAATTATAGTTGGACGTCAGTACTGAGGAAAAACTAGCACCCCTGTGGTCTATAACTAAAGAATCATCCTCAAAATAGAGATTAAGATCAGCGTTCAGTTCTGCAGAATCACTGAACGTGAAAAAAGCCCTGTTAATTTTTATTGCCTTAGCCAATACCTTAGTATCCCTTGCATTCAGGAAGAATACCTCTTCGGGCTTGCATCGGGAAACTGCCCTCATCTTGGAATCGCTTGCATCACAAGTTGAAGCTGCTATCCTGTAATCAGGCTCCAATGTGGTAATTATCCCCGCATCAGCAAATCCGGTCAGGCCTATTGAAACTTCAAGAATATAGCAATCTGCAGTAATATCCAGCTCAGCCAGCCTGCCAACAGCAAGCAATATGCTTCCGGGAGCTATGCTTAAACCAAGGTGAACTGTACTGGAATGTCCCTGTTCCCACAATTCAAGGCCTCTGGAGGTATGGAGTATGACCTTCATCTTCCTTGAAAGCATTTCAGCAAGCAAGGATGCAGAACTGGTTTTGGCTTTTGAACCTGTTATCTCGATTACAGTGCTAGCATCAAAAGCGCCAGTCATGGACAATATCAAACCCACAGCTTCGTGGTGTGTCATGATATCAATACGTTTTTCCCTGGCATCTGTGAGCATGGGATATCCCGGGTCCAGATGTGCAGGACTTACTATAAGGTCAAAACCGTCAACACATGCCGGATCCTTTGAAGTTATTATACCATGTTCAGATCCCATTTTTGAGAGAGTAGCCTCATCCACTGTTCTGTAGACATCTATTGCTGTCACATTAAAACCAAGATCAGCAAATTTCTCAGCGATGATAATGCCTGCATGCGTCAGGTCAAGAACTGCGATGTTGCTATGATCTAACATAGTACCAGTATGATATAGAATTTAAAATAGAAAGAATAAATTAGAGTTAATTATGAAAAAGAGAGAATAGAAAGAGCTTAGCTCTTTCCATCGTCTGCTTCATCATCCTTATAACTATCAGAACCTACCATTGCAGCAGCAATTGAATCGATACCATCGAGCCATTCTGCAACAAGACCGTAAGGGACTTCTTCCATTACTTCTTCAGTAAGCTCTTTACCACTGATAACAAGAGCACCTATTTCTGCAACTGTGCCAAGGGCTATCTCGATATCATCAGAGGATTCTGCTTCAAGAGCGACCTTTACAAGGTCTGCAATATCAACACTGCTGTCATAGTCACCACTTAAATAAGCTTCACATGCTGCAAAACCGCCCATGAGGGATGTCTGAAGAGAATCGATCATCATATCTGCATCCTCGGAGATAGGGTCTATTTCCGCAAGTGCAATATCCCTTACCTGCGCAATATATTTCAATGCAGATTCTGGAGATAGCTTCTTATTTTCGCATTTTGCAATTATCTTCAAACATGCAAGGACAATATCATCCTCCATGTTAACAAAGATAGCTCCTTCCTTGCCCTGCGCTTCGTCAGAATCATCAAATTTGAAATCACTTTCTTTTACCTGTTTGATCCAGTTATTCCAGCGTTCTACTGTATAAAAATCATGATGTAACACATCACCGTCCTTCCCTGCCATATAATTACCTCTGTATAATAGTATTATTTAAATATTTCAGTATATTATTATGAATTATTTATTATATAAAAAATGTTCGCAACGAAACTATACTTTTAGTTCCACCTTTTTTAGAGAACATCCTGAAGTCATGTCCTCATCCATAGGACCAAGTACCTTTACAACTGTACATTTATCCCCTTCCTTAAGACCTTCAGGATAAAGGATGTCATATACACTGTCATCGGAAGTCTGGCATTTTGGGTATTCATAGCTTATCTTGGAACCTTCTACTGCCTTGCGAGAATCAATCGCTGCAACGATTGGGGAACTTTCAACATCAACAGTTAGCACTCCACCATCATGAATGAAACATTCGTGAACTGTATCGCTTCTGACCTTTACAACACGATACTTGCGACCAGGCACAAGATTCAAACAGGTGCGTCTTAGCTTGCATTTCTTACATTCACGGGACTCACCCATAAATATGAAATCCTCGCCTTCTTTTGCAAGCTTTGAGCCAATAAGTGTAATGCTAGTATTGTTATCTGTCATATAAATCACCTTGAGCATTTGAATTTAGTTATTCTGTCATGAAATAACTTTTGTTAAACGTGCAACCTTCTCTGCAGCCTCGGAAGTAAGACCTGCACCAAGTATTGTATATCTCTCAGGACGTATCTTATGTGCAACTAGAAGCGCCTCTAATATATACCTATCTTCAATTCCAAGTTCTTTAGCAGTAGTCGGTGCTCCTATTATCTCCAGGCATTCCTTTATTGTCTTCCAGTCGCCACCATGCAGGTACATCATCATTATGCTACCTATACCACATTGTTCACCATGAAGGGCCGTGTTTGGGATGAGCATATCAAGTGCGTGGCTGAACATGTGTTCCGAACCGGAAGCTGGTCTGGATGAACCTGCTATGCTCATTGCAACCCCACTTGAGACAAGCGCCTTGACAACTATCCTCACTGAACTTTCCATTTCGGGTTTAATATCTTCAGGAGAATCCATCAAAATCTGGGCCGTCATTCTGGAAAGAGCTGCTGAATACTCGCTAAACGGTTCATTCCTTAACCTGTGGGCAAGTTCCCAATCAAGGACCGCAGTGTAGTTTGAGATTATATCCCCGCAACCTGCAGCAAGCAAACGGTAAGGAGCACCGGCTATTATATGAGTATCCGCTATCACAGCCATGGGGGCATTTACCTCGATCGATGTTTTCTTTCCCTTATCGTGTATTGAAGCCCTGGAGGATACAATACCATCATGTGATGCAGCTGTAGGGACACTTATGAAAGGAAGATCGAGCTGAGTGGCTGCAAGTTTTGCCACATCTATGGACTTACCGCTCCCGACCCCTAGCAGGTATTTCGAATTTGATTCCTTTGCCTGAGCAGCTACTTTTTTGACCTCAGCCATGGATGCTTCTTTTGAAACAGTGATAGAAGGCACGTAACCACATTCGGACAGCAGGTCAAATACAACATCCCCTGCTATCTTCTTAGTATTGTTTCCCGTAACAATAAAAGCACCTTCCCTAAGTTTCAGATCATCGCAAACGTCCTTCATATCATAGATGACATCAGGACCTACAACGACATCCCTTGGTAATTGCATCCATTTTTTCTTGCCTTTTGTCGGGATCACTCATATACCTGCCAAAAACTGAATAATTGAATTTTTAATAATCAGATACTATCAAGCATCAACTGCAAATAGGAACATGACTTGATTCGGGGAATTTCTTTTGATATATTAGGTATTTCCCATAAGCTATTAAATATTAGTTGTATTTAGGATATTCCTATCTTATGCTACTGCTGTGATTATAATGCCATTAATAGATAAAGTTACCCGATTCATTAATGATTATTACATAGACCCCATTCTTCATGATAGTGGTTACAATATCGTTAATACGCTTACATGGGCGATATTGCTGGGAATATGTATTTTCGGCGTTGTGAAGTTGTTGAAAAAACTGGATATAGAGATAGATGACAGGTTTACGGTATCTGTTATTCCTTTCATCCTTGCAGGTTCATCCCTCAGGGTTGTAGAAGATACAGGAATCCTGAGGGCTCCTATAAGTTACCTGTTCATAACCCCAAATATCTATTTTCTTGTATTTGCAATAACAGTGTTCTTCCTGGTCCTTTCAAAATGGATCGTGAAGTTAAAGGGAGAAGGAGATTATCGAAAGAACTTTGCAGGTTTTGGACTTGCATGGTTCCTTGTGAACCTGACGATACTGTTCTATCTTGAAGACATGATACTCCCATGGGTGCCTGTTTTTGTTGTATGTGCAGCAAGCCTGATAGTATATATTATAAAACTTCTATTCAACCGTATAGGTTTTGACCTGCTCAAAAGTAAGATTAATATAGCAATACTCTGGGTTCACCTTATGGATGCATCTTCAACCATTGCAGGAATTGATTTTCTCGGATATTACGAAAAGCATGTGGTACCGGCATACCTTATCGACCTTACAGGCACTGCATTTGTGATGTATCCGTTAAAACTATCTATATTCATCCCGGTACTGTATATACTGGATAATAATTTTGACGAGGACGAAGAATCACAGACATTAAAGACCTTCCTTAAACTGGTCATCATAGTCCTTGGATTATCCCCTGCATGCAGGAACACTATAAGGATGGCATTTGGGGTTTAAACCTATGCATGATGAAAACACAAAAGAGACATTCAGGACCTACATTGATGAGCTGATGCCTTTCGTATGGTTCAGTCTTTTATTTTTTGTATTGTCAACTATTGCAGGTTACGTCTATTACACAATTGAACCTTCATACGCATTGAATTCACTTAGCGGACTGGAAGAACTCGTAGAAATACTCCGGGGTCTTTCTGCTTTTGAGATAATGCTGTTTATTTTTGTAAACAATTCAGTGAAAATGTTCTTCTCGATACTGCTTGGTTTTGCCCTGGGCATAGTTCCCTTTGGATTTTTGGTGCTGAACGGCTTTATTTTGGGAGTATTCGCACATTATCAGGCAGTTGAAAGTGGAACCTTGTTTGTGATCGCAGGCCTGACACCCCATGGCATCATAGAGATTCCCATGCTGATAATATCATCTGCAGTTGGAATGAAGATAGGGTATGTGGCACTAAATGTCATCCGCTCACAACCTGCTGACCTTAAGAAAGAGATGATCAGGGGAATTAAATTCTACCTGCACTGGTTGTTCCCACTCATATTACTTGCAGCTATTATAGAGACTTTCATAACACCCATAATAATTTATCTGGTTGCTGGAATTTGAAATTCCAAATAAAGCATTTTGACGTGAACAGATTTATTAATACTTAATACAATGTCTGATGTCTGGAAAAAAATCGAGGACATATAATGATAGACAGAAAAGAGATCGCAGAGATCATTGAAGATTATGATATGGACAAGGTCAAGATAGGTACTGTTGCATCACACTCGGCACTTGATATCTTTGATGGCGCAATTGAAGAGAACTTCAGGACATATGCAGTCTGCCAGCAAGGCCGTGAAAAAACATACACAGACTACTTCAAGTCACAGAGGGACAGCAACGGCAACGTCGTGCGGGGCATTGTGGATGAACACATATTATTGAACAAGTTCAGTGAAACCACAAAGCCGGAGATCCAGAAAAAATTGCTTGAGGAGAATGTGCTTTTCATACCTAACCGTTCCTTTACATCATACTGTGGTATCGATGAAGTGGAAAATGATTTTAAGGTACCTCTTGTTGGAAGCAGGAATATGCTTCGTAGTGAAGAAAGAGGTATGGACCGTGATTATTACTGGCTCCTTGAGAAAGCAGGATTACCCTTCCCTGAGAGGATTAATGACCCACAGGACATAGAGGAACTTGTAATGGTTAAGCTACCTCATGCAGTTAAGAAACTCGAAAGAGGTTTCTTTAGCGCAGGAAGCTATGAGGAATACCAGCAAAAAGCCAAATCCCTCCTGAAACAGGGTGTTATCACCCAGGATGCACTTGATAATGCAAGGATAGAACGCTACGTGATTGGTCCGGTGTTTAACTTCGATATGTTTTATTCACCTATCGAAACAGAAATGAACAAGCTTGAAATACTTGGAATCGACTGGCGTTTTGAGACAAGTCTGGATGGACATGTCCGCTTACCTGCACCACAGCAGATGACACTTGCAGAACATCAGCTTACACCTGAATACACAGTATGTGGTCACAACTCTGCAACTCTTAGGGAATCACTCCTTGAGGAAGTGTTCAGGCTCTCTGAGAAATACATAGAGGCTGCAAGCAAATACTATGACCCAGGTGTGATCGGTCCGTTCTGTCTGCAAACCTGTGTTGACAAAGATCTGAATTTCTACATATATGATGTAGCACCAAGAGTTGGTGGCGGAACAAATGTGCACATGTCAGTTGGACACCCATACGGGAACACTACATGGAGAAGACCAATGAGTACTGGTCGCCGTGTTGCCCACGAGATCAGAAGAGCTATTGAGACAGACCAGTTAGATAAGATCATTACATAATTTCTCTTTTTTGTAATAGTCTGAACTTTTAGTTCAGACATTGTTTTTATATTATTTCCTCTTTAGTCAAAAAAGAAAAGTACGGGTTTGAAGCAGGTTTTTTACATACTGCAATAGATTTATATTGTAATTGCACATATACTTTCATGGGTCTGGTAGTACAATGGGAGTTGTGGGCATTCTCCAGACTTGTCCTGTGTGGACACATCTATTTATTGTGGAATGGTTCGCTCACTTTTAAGCTTTTAAATATTAATGGGGTTTCAATATGGATAAAATGACAAAAGTAGGTATTATTGGAGGAGCTGCACTGATTGGTTTGGGATTAGCAGCTTTGTCTGAAGAACGAATAAGAGAGTTCGTTAACGAAAGGGTTGATGCTGGTGCTATGAGCGTGGAAGAGGGAAAGGCTCTTGTAGGGGATATGGTTAGCGAAATCAGTAAACATAAGCATGGCTTGGAGAAAAACGTTGTTGAAAAGATACATGCTACAGTCCTGAAAACTGATGAAGAGCTCTCTGAGCTTGAGCACAGGATTAATGAACTCAGGATCCAGGAGCTTGAAGCTGCGCTTGAAAAGTTGAAAAGTCAGCAGAAAAATGCAGAATAATATCTAATCAACTCAATCAAGCTACTGGAATGTTGCGTGGTTTGACCAGCAACATCTTGCTGTTTTTTATATATAATTGGGCAGCTTATTTACTAGTTAATATATTCAGAAGAATTCAATAAAGAGCAGGAAAACAAGGTTGCTTTTAAACGAGATATCTATACTTGAAATGGCAACACTTGTTGCTTCAAAATGCGTGCTCAATATATTCTATTCACAGAATTATATAAAAAGGCTTATGAGGTTAACTTATGAGAAATGGCATAATGATGCAATACTTTGAATTTGCAATGGTAAATGATGGTCAGCATTGGAACAACTTAAAAGCTGACGCAGCTCATTTAAGCGAACTGGGGATCACGGCTGTTTTGATACCACCTTGCTTCAAAGGTACCTCTTCCAGTGATACAGGTTACAGTGTGTATGATTTATACGACTTGGGAGAATTTGACCAAAAAGGCACCGTAAGAACGAAGTACGGGACTAAAGATGAATTGATCGAAGCTATTAATGCGCTGCATGATAACGGAATAAAGGTATATGCTGATATAGTGCTTAACCATAAAGCCGGAGGTGATGAAACCCAGAAATTTAAAGTGGTTGAAGTTGAAATTAATGATAGAACCAACATTGTTTCGGAGCCTTATGATATTGATGGCTGGACAAAATTCACCTTTCCTGGAAGAGATGGTAAGTATTCTGATTTTAAATGGTCCTTTGAGCATTTTACCGGTACTGATAATGTTGATGCAAATGGAAAGACTACCTTATATAAGATTCTAGGAAAAAACAAGGACTGGGCAGAGAATGTTGATAAAGACTTCGGCAACTTTGATTATTTGATGTATGCTGATGTTGATTACGATCATCCAGATGTTAAGAACGAAACACACAAATGGTTTAAGTGGTTTGTAAATGAAACCAAAATCGATGGTGTCAGAATTGATGCGATCAAGCACATAAACCAGGATTTTATCAAAGAGTTCTTAAAGTTTATAAAAACTGAGCAAGGAGATGAATTTTTTGTTGTGGGTGAGTATTGGAAACAAAATTTAGAAGTATTAAAGGATTTTTTGGGTCAGGAAGAACCTCTCTTGGATTTATTTGATGTACCCCTTCACTTTAATTTATATAAAGCCTCTAAAGAGGGCAAGAACTTTGATATGAGGACAATTTTTGATAATTCTTTAGTTAAAACTCATCCCCAGTTTGCAGTAACCTTTGTAGACAACCACGACTCGCAACCAATGCAATCATTGGGATCCTTTGTTGAGGATTGGTTCAAGCCCTTGGCATATGCATTGATTTTGTTAAGAAAGGATGGATATCCCACAATATTTTTTGGTGACTATTATGGAATTGCTAATGTGGAAGGGCACAGGCCAATACCAGAAATGATTGACAAGCTGATCCGATTAAGAAAGGATTTTGCTTACGGAGAACAGCTGGACTATTTTGACCATGGAAATACAATAGGCTGGACTCGGCTTGGAAATGAAGAACATCCTAATGGCTGTGCAGTAGTATTGACAAATGGATCAGATGGGGAAAAGGAGATGTCTGTGGGAACAATTCATTCGGGGGAAGTATGGATCGATCGTGTAGACAATAATTCTGTGGAAGTAGTTATTAATGAACATGGAATGGGAATATTTCCGGTATCCGGAGGTTCAGTTTCATGCTATACAAAAAAAGAATAGGAGCAATCTCTAGCCCTATCAAATCTGCCATATTCCATCATTACATATTAACTATATATTTTTAACAAACTCATGGGAGTTTTAATTCCCACGAATCCGCAGTTATATGAGAAAGGACCTTATGTGGGATATTTTATGTGGTGGACCTTTCACTTTTTAATAGATTACGAAACGATTTTCTTATTTTATTTGCTTTTTCCATAGATTCTGCTTTTATTTCTTCTGTGTTCTTTATTGTTGTCATGTTAACATTGCTCGTAAGGACAGATTAATTATTCATTAAGATTCAGCTTGTTTCAAAAATCAGCTTTCCTTTTTGCTTCAGGGCTTGCTTTGTATCCTGTGGCATATAGAAACTATTTTTGAAACAAGTGATTTACCATCAATTGTTTGAGAACTCCCCAGCCCCCAAGCACATATATGTTCAATTGAGACAGGCGTTCCTTCCTCAATTTTACAACTACATAATATGCTGTTCACCTACTTAACACAGATGCAATGAACTATTAGATGCACTTTTATATGTATAATTATAATGTAAAGGCTTGGAAGCTAATTAGATATCATCGTCTATTGCACTCTTTTTTGGTAGTAAGCTATATACACCATTAAAATAATAAAAGCTATTTTGCCATACTATAGGCATTTGTACTTTCTGTTTTGTTCGAAATCATTTAAATATGATTAGTCGAATGATACACAACAATCTAAACAGATAATATATTCAAATTATACTGAACTTATTACGTTTTTAGAATATTGCCCAACTGGGAGGGAAATCAAAAATTGAGTCAACCTTGTGTTAATATCGGCATGGTAGGTCATGTCGATCACGGAAAAACCACACTTGTCAGCGCGCTGTCAGGAGTCTGGACAGACATGCACAGCGAAGAGCTAAAGCGTGGAATATCTATCAGGCTAGGATACGCCGACGCCACGTTCAGGAAATGCCCTAACTGCCCCGAACCTCAGTGTTATACTGTAGCAGATACTTGTGAGGGATGCAGTGAGCCATCTGAAGAGCTAAGGACAGTGTCATTTGTAGATGCACCAGGCCACGAAACATTGATGGCAACTATGCTATCAGGTGCAGCCATAATGGATGGTGCAATGCTTGTTATTGCAGCAAACGAGACATGCCCACAGCCCCAGACAAAAGAACACCTGATGGCATTGAATATCATAGGCATCAAGAACATTGTCATTGTGCAGAACAAGATAGATCTTGTACCCAAAGAAAAGGTTATTGAACATTATCAGCAGATAAAAGAATTCGTAAAGGGTACTGTTGCCGAAAATGCTCCAATTGTGCCAATTTCAGCACAGCAAAATATAAACATCGATGCACTTATCATGACGATGGAAAAAGTAATTCCAACGCCTATGTATAAGAGTGGCAAAGCACCTCATATGTTTATTGCAAGATCTTTTGATATTAATAAGCCTGGGACCCCTATTAAAAATATAAAGGGCGGAGTCATTGGTGGAACACTCACAGAAGGTGTTTTGCATCCCAACGATGAACTAGAGATCAGACCTGGCAGGAAAGTAGAAAGTGATGGAACTACCAGATGGGTACCTATTAAAACAAAAATAACTGTGGTAATTGCTGGCAAGGATGAAGTAGAAGAAGCAATCCCAGGAGGACTCCTTGCAGTCGGTACAAGTCTTGACCCCACACTTACTAAAAGTGATTCACTTACAGGACAGGTTGCAGGTCTGCCAGAAACTTTACCACCTGTACACGATGATTTGAAGCTGGAACTGCATCTGCTTGAAAGAGTAGTTGGAGTATCTGATGAGGAAGAGATCGGTGCTATTAAGACAAGCGAGCCACTTATGTTGAATGTAGGCACAGCTACTACAGTAGGAGTAGTTACCAGTGCACGTAAGAACATCGCAGAGGTCAAGTTGAAAAGACCTGTGTGCGCAGAGATCGGCTCCACTGTAGCTATTAGCAGACGTGTAGGCTCACGCTGGAGACTTATAGGTGTAGGAGTTATCACGGCTTGAAGGTAATTATTGATACAAATGCATTGATGATACCTGTTCAATTCAATGTTGATATTTTCACAGAGCTGAAAAGACTGGGATATGACATATATTTCACTCCTACAGCGGTTATCAACGAGCTGGATATCCTGATAAAAAATCTCAAAGGGAGAGACAGAACGGCTGCAAAGGTTGCGCGAGCAATGGCAGACAGATGCGAGATAATCCAGGCAGAAGGACATGCAGATGATGTCATCCTGGATCTTGCTACCAGTCATGCGGCATCTGTGCTCACCAATGACATAGGATTACGGAAAAGATTGGAAAAAAGAGATGTCCCTGTCATATGCCTGCGACAGAAGAACAGGCTTGAGATAATATCATAACAGGATGATTATAGATTGATATAAAATTATATAAGTTGTTAAAGGCTAATTATACAGGATTATTGGAGTTAGTCACCATGTACAAAAAGATGAAGCTTGCCGATACAATTCGCGTTGCACCTGACCTTTTAGGCAAGGATGTTAATGAAAGTGTCAAAAATGCCTTAAGACATAAACTTGAAGGCAGGATTGATAAAGACCTAGGAGCCATAGTTGCTATTACACAAATAAACGAGGTAGGAGAAGGACATATTCTCGTAGGCGATGGCGCTGTATATTACGACGCAGTCTTTGAGGCAATAGTATTCGTACCAACTATCCAGGAAGTAATAGAGGGAGAAGTTGTTGAAACTGTTGATTTCGGAGCATTTGTAAGCATTGGCGCTATGGATGGACTCCTTCACGTAAGCCAAGTCACTGATGACTTCATGTCATATGACGGTAAGAATGGTAGACTGGTCAGCAAAACAGGCGGCAGGTCACTTGGTGAAGGTGATAAGATCAGGGCACGTATAGTTGCGGTAAGTATTAATGAAAGAGACCCAAGGGATAGTAAAATAGGACTCACCATGCGCCAGCACTCATTGGGTAAGATGGAATGGCTTGAAGAAGCTAGAAGGCCATCTGCAGAAAAAGAAGAATAATATTGGAGAGTATTAAATGAGTGAACAGGTTTGTCGGGAATGTCATCGAATAATCAATGGCCAGACATGTGTCATTTGCGGATCAAGTAATCTCAGTTCAGACTGGGGCGGTATGGTAATTATCATAGATGCGGAACGCTCAGAGATTGCAAAAAAAATGGATGTAAAAATGCCGGATAAGTATGCATTGAAGGTGCGCTAATTGGGCTTTCAGTTAACTTTGCCCGATACACTTCGACCACGTTTTCAGGAGAGCTTTGGGAGCCTTTACAGAGGTGAGGGCGATGACGCCATCAAAAAACTTTCCAAGGACCTTGGAAGTCCCACAAAACTTATATCCGTAGGTGATGTTACTACATTCCACTTGCTCAATCTTGGAATAATACCGGACATCCTCATAGTGGATGACCGTACCAAACGCGTACCGGCATCAGACCGGATCGTAGTGGGTACCAAGCATAAAGGGTTCACCGAAATATCCGTTGACAATCCAGCAGGGGTAATAACCGAGGATCTGATGGACGCTGTAAGAAATGCGTTGAATGCAGATAAAAATGTCAGGATATTTGTGCGCGGCGAGGAAGACCTGGCTGCTGTGCCTGCGATTCTTATGGCACCTGAAGGCTCAGCTGTTCTTTATGGACAGCCGGACGAAGGTGTTGTACTTGTTAAGATAACATTAGATAAAAAGGAACAAATGAAGGACCTGTTGACTGAGATACTCAAAGGACAGGCACATAATTCAGAACAAATAGAAACTATTCGGAGGAAACTGGATGGATATCAAAATCATTAACGATAAAAATAATGCGCTTCTTAACAGGCGTGAATTAAATCTCGCGGTCACTTTTGACGGAGCAACACCGTCAAGAGATGATATTAAGGATAAGATTGCAGCTATGCTCACTGTACCACTAGAGCTTGTAATCGTTCAAAAAATAGATAACGAGTTCGGTAGGCAGGAACTTAAAGCATATATCAAGATATATGAAGATGAAGCCCGCATGAAGCAGGTTGAAGGTGCATATGTTCTTGAAAGGAACAAGCTTCCTGTGCCTGAAGTTGTTGAAGAAGAAACACCTGCAGAGGAATAATCATGGCAGTAAAAGATTACTACAAGGTCAGCGGAGATTCCATCGAGCGTACCCGTCAGTCCTGCCCACGCTGTGGCGAAGGAGTATTCCTTGCAGAGCACAAGGACAGGCGCACTTGTGGAAAGTGTGGATACACCGAATTCAAGAAATAATTTTTTATAGTACAGCCCGTGAAGGGTTGTCTTCTCTTTTTTATAAGTTTTCTTTCAAAAGCAGGTACTTTAATTGGATCTATTTTGAATTTGAAAGATTTAGGTTTCAAGCACAGTTTTCAAATCACATTCATTTTATTATTATTATTATTATTATTATTATTATTATTATTATTATTATTGTTGTTATTCATATAATATATAACATGTAATAATATGTTATTTCTTGTATATTATTTTTTTTATACGTGTTGTATCAGTACTTTGTGAAGTTTTGTGCTGCATGATGCGTATTTTGTATACTATTCACTCCGAAAGGTTTAATAATGGTTAGATAGTTTGCATTTGTTAGTTACAGAGCAAACATGCATACTTTTATTTATTAGACACAGTGTGTGAAGTACAATGCATGAATATTGCTTTGTTATAACAATTAATCAAATTAACATTCATATTAATTATAAAAAAGAGGGTTTCAATGAGCTACATTTATGCAGCAGTAGTAGGAATACTAATAGGCATCTTCATATTTGGTTTGAAGACAGGAGTAGGATGTGGTTTTTCCACTGTCAGAAAAAGAGATGTCCTGATACTTGCAAGCAGTTATTTTGTTATTTCCATAATACTTGGAAGTCTTGTGGAAATGGTAGACCAATCATATATTGAAGCAATTTCAAATCTTGGAATGACATTACATGTTCTCATTGCATTTGTTCTCATTGGCGCAGGGGTATATACACAAAAAAAATGGACATGTGGTCATGACGTTTCAAAGAAAACATTCCTTGCGATCTCCGTACCCTGCCCTGTTTGTCTCTCAGCTCTTTTTGTCTCATGCATGATACTGGCATCAACCCTTGAGGTCAGCGGCTGGAAGGTCGGAGTACTTGTAGGTTTTGTTTTCTTTATTTCAGTAATATCATCAACGTGGGTCTTCAGAAAAATGAAAAGAACACCAGAAGATCTTGGAACAGCAATGATGTTCCTCGGAATTTTCTATCTTCTTGGAGCAATGATAGTTCCTGCCTACATCAAAGCAAAGAAACTTAACATGGCACTGAGTAGCGGAGGAGAGTTTGAGATCATTCCACTCTTGATATTCACTTTATTTATAATTGGAGGCTATGCCCTCAATAACATTAGAGGTCAATAAAAATGGATGCTACTTCTTCATTATTTGGTATACTGTACACATTTTCAGCTTCATTGCTGTATCCGGTGATCATCACTCTCATACTACTGGTAGTCTTTTCCCTGATGCTTATAGGAGAATTCCTGTCAGAATATGCGAAAAGACATAGAGATGTCGGAAACCTTGAACTGTGTTGTAACAAGGTAAGAGAACATGTCAGCTCCCAGAATTATGGGGAGGCTGCCAGTTCGTTGCGCAGTGTAAAACAGAACTTCATGGTTACAAGCTTTGCCATTTCCGCTGCAGAATATCTTGAAAAGAACATGATACCTGCTATTGAATGGCTATCTCAGGAATATGAGATAAGGATGGCAAAGAGACTTGAACAGACAAGGATCGTTGCAACTATCGCACCAATGCTGGGCCTGATGGGAACCCTTATTCCCCTTGGACCTGCATTAATAGGCCTTTCACAAGGAGATATAGAACAGCTCGCAAGCAACCTCATGATAGCGTTTGCCACAACTGTGATCGGTCTTTTTGCAGGAACTATTGGCTATGTACTTACCCAGATAAGAAAAAGATGGTACTGGCAGGATATGGCTGACATAGATTACATCCTTGATACTTTGGAGGCAGGGGAGTGAAGAGGAGGAGGAGTCGACGAACAGGACTCATTAATGATGAGGATGAACAAAACCCTCTTACAGGGGTTGCCAACCTTTTTGATATTGCAATGGTTTTCTCAGTTGCGCTTCTGGTAGCACTAGTGATGTCATACCAGTTGCCGGAACTTCTCAGTTCTACAGAGGACATAACAATAGTCAAAAATCCCGGACAAAAGGATATGAAGATAATCATCAAAGACCAGGGGAAACCTATCGAGGTCCTGAATATGACAGACCAGATCGGTGGTGGAACAGGAGAAGCTCTTGGTACAGCATACAGGCTGGCCGATGGCACGGTGGTCTATGTGCCTGAGGAGGATGAGGAAGCGAATAATACCTCTACTTAAATTATTATTTTTTTGTTTTTAAAACAAGTTAATTTGTTTTAAAACAAGTTATATTTAATGTTTAATAAAAAATCGTGGGTGGAAATCAGTATAAATAACTCAGATGGTGGTCGATATGATAGAAAATAGAACGATTGGAAAAAGTAATGTCGGAATAATTGGGATATTTTGCCTTATAATGGCAATACTGTTGGCATCTGTCCCAGCAATTGCAAGTGCAGAAGAACAACATGATGTATGTGGTATGGAACTTATTGACCATACTATATGCGACGCAAACGGAAATTATGTTTTTGAGAACTTAGCAAACGGGGATTATTCACTTGTAGCAGTGAACTGGTCCTCAAAAAAAATGTTATGGTATACAGGATCAAGGGACATAACGTTAGCAGGTACAAGTCTTACGGACCAGAACATTAAGATCAACAGCACTGCAGGTATAGATCAGGACTACATTTTCGGACTGCTGAACCGGTCTGATCTATCAGGTATGACCTACGTGATGAAACCGGATTATCCAAGACAGAGCACAGTAGTTCTGCTTGACCAGCAGACAAAGGAACTGGTAGCAGACACAATGTCTGATGAGACCGGAATCTACTCTTTCACCGGCATTCCAGATGGTGATTATAGTATAGTGGCTGTGAACTATTCAACAGACAAAGAATTGTGGTACAGGGGTATCAGCAACATAAAAGTTAAAGGCTCTGACCTTAGAGAGCAGAACATAAAGGTCAGCAGTTCTACGGACATCGATGAGAACTTCATACTGGGACTGCTCAATCGGTCTGAAGTATCGGGTATGACCTATGTGATGAAACCGGATTATCCAAGACAGAGCACAGTAGTTCTGCTTGATCAGCAGACAAAGGAAATGGTGGCAGACACAATGTCTGATGCTACCGGAATGTACTCTTTCACCGGCATTCCAGATGGTGATTATAGTATAGTAGCTGTGAACTATTCAACAGACAAAGAACTGTGGTACAGGGGAATCACCAATATAACACTCACAGGCTCAGACCTTACAGAGCAGAACATAAAGGTCAGCAGCTCCACAGACATCGATGAGAACTTCATACTGGGATTAACGGATAAATCATCAGTTTCGGGTGTTTCTTACGTCATGAAACTGGATTACCCAAGAGAAAGTACAGTTGTATTACTTCAGAATAAAACAGAAAAGCTCTTCGTTGAATTACCTTCTGTTCCGGATGATGCCGATGATCAGAATACGACAGATCCACAGGAACCACCTATAAATACAACAGATGACGAAGGCTTAACCTTTGCTCCGGTATTCAAGTACTTTAGCAACACGGCAAGTGATGAATTCGGAGATTATCAGTTCACTGACGTTCCAAATGGTAATTATCTCATAAAAGCAGTACAATACAGCACTGCAATGAATGGAATGTGGTTAACTAACGTCCAGAACATAACTGTTCAAGACGGACAGCCAATTGCAGACCTCAATCTCTCAATGAGGCTGAATAATGACATCGACCATCTGGAAATATTGAGCTTCTTGAATAGAACTACGATAGCAGGTAAGACAATATCAAAGAAAGGTACGGACAAGGCATATGTGGATGTGATACTCACAACCCCAAATTCAGAGTTCATAGTGAATACTACAAGTGATGAATTTGGAGATTACCAATTCAGTGATGTGCAAAATGGTGACTATCTCATAAAAGCAGTACAATACAGCACTGCAATGGATGGAATGTGGTTAACCAACGTCCAGAACATAACTGTGGAAAATGGACAGCCAATTGCAGACCTCAATCTCTCAATGAGGAAGAATGATGACATCGAGCATCAGGCAATACTGGGATTATTGGACAGGACTACAATATCCGGCAAAACAATTTCCAAGAAAGGAACGAACAGGGCATATGTGGATGTCATGCTCACAACTCCAAATTCAGAATTAATATTTAACACAACAAGTGATGAATTTGGAAATTACCAGTTCAATGATGTGCAAAATGATGACTACTTCATAAAAGCAGCACAATACAGCACTGCAATGGATGGGATGTGGTTAACCAACGTCCAGAACATAACTGTGGAAAATGGACAGCCAATTGCAGACCTCAATCTCTCAATGAGAAAGAATGATGACATCGATCATCAGGAAATAATGGACCTGCTGGATAGGACCACAATATCAGGTAAGACAATATCAAAGAAGGGAGCAAACAAGACTTTTGTGGATATCGTACTGCTTAAAGAATCCTTTGCTACTGTTGCAAAACCTTCAAATGCTCCACACCTGAATGTTTCCATAGTAACCGGATATGCAAATTATGAGGTACAACTTGCTGACTTTGCAGAGAGGATAAATAACAACCCGGACCTGAACATGACAGCAAGTTACCATCTTGCTGAAAAATTATCAAATGACGTTGACCTTAGTCATATGGATATAATTTACATCAACATGTTCACTTCAACCGCCTATAAACTGCAGGAAACGGTGCAGGATGCCATTGATAATGGAGCACTTGTCATTGGATATAACACATATCTGCCTCAAAGCGAATACGACATTCCTGTCAGGTTCAACAATGATGCAGGTGAACTAAAGTCACACCTTCAGGAGTATTGGCTCAATGGTGCATCGAACAGCGAGAACTTTGACAACCTGATGTTCTTCCTTGCCAGCGAATATTATGACCGTGAAGATCTTACAGTGGAAGAGCCGATAGGCCCCCCAGGAAGTGCAATATATCACAGAAACATGACCGATACATCGGCTAAGTTCTTTACTGACAATGCAACTGAGTATTTCCAGTGGTATGCAAACAGGGCCGATGGACATGTATTTGATGAAGATGCGCCAACTATTGGTATCACTTTCTACAAATCTTACTACCCGCTGAATATGAATCCACTTGATGCTCTTGTACAGGGATTTGAGGAAAAGGGCGTGAATGTTGTGGCATGCTACGGTACAGCCAGCGATCCTATAGATATATACCTGAATCACGATGAGAACACAAAGGTTGATGCTGTTATATCTTTCAACTATCGTGGCAACTACTTTGACATATCAGAACTTGACGTTCCTGTCATCAATGGAGTTCTTAACGGATACATGAATACCAGCCAATGGATCAACAGCAGTAATCCGATACCAGTGAACAGAATGCTCAGACTTTACGGTCCTGAAACAGATGGGCTGTTCGATCCTATAATGATAGGAGCAAAGGAGATAGATCTGGTTAACGGCGGAGATAAATACGTGCCTCATCCTGCTCAGGTTGAGTGGCTCATTGAGCGCACTCTTGCCCAGGCAAATCTTTCCATTGAAGATGATTCTGATAACTCACATTCCGCAGGTCGACAATAAAAGTTCATCATTTTGCTTGGTAATGATTTTGATTATATGCTCTGGAAAATATGTTCTGCTTGTTCAAT
>JAVEPM010000026.1:0-36535 GCA_034008115.1 Methanolobus sp. | reverse complement strand
AAGGATATAATAGTATATTCAGGCACTTTCTGGCAAGGTTAAGAAGAAAGACAAAGTGCTATTCCAAAAGTCTTGAAATGTTAAAATATTCTGTTCTTCTCTTAATGAAGTACAGGAATAAAGAGATTGATATGTTTAATTAACAATGCCAAAGTGCAATTAGCCATCCAATAAATGGTATTAAAGCAATTATTGTAATAACAATTGAAAAAACAATTATGGCTATGGTTAATACTGTGGACTGGGCTGCATGGAATCGTACAAACCGATTGTCTTTCTCAATAAACAATAAAATTATACCGGAAATTAAGCCAAAAAAATAGGCAATTACTCCGACTATGTTTTCACTTACGCCTAATTTAGTTTCACTCATAACAATTCTCCTTATAAATGTATATCATACGTTATGGTATTTCAGGATTTTAATAAATATTCATAATTAACATACTACTTCCTGAATATAATAATTCACAAAAATATGTGTATTTGGAAAGTATATAAACTTGTCTAAAAGAATCGAATCGCAAAAAAGAAAAAAGTGACACTAAGATGCGTCATTGAGTTTTAGTTTATACTCTTACATTCGTGTCAGTAATCATTTGCTGGCTGTTGACATCAATTAACTTAACGTTAACTTTCTCGCTAGTATTTCCAATGGGTTCGAGGGAGGTACCCAAGACTGGTGTATAGTTGTCAATATCTGTTGTATTTCCAACTGCATAACCTGAACCATTATACACTAAATAAAGGCGCTGGCCAGCAGCAAATTCACCGGTAGCAATATAGTCTACATTATTTCCATCTACTGTAAACTTAGTGCTTGTTGATGTAAGTACTATTTCATCTCCACCCTGGTGCTCAAGCATGATTGCAGTGGTACCAGGGCCAATTTCAACAGCGCTTGCTCTCAAGCTTGCCTGTGGTGCCTGTTCTGGTGGGCCCATGCCGAATACGAATGCTGCGATAACTGCAGCAAGGATCACAGTGATTGCGACCATCAGGATAACGCCAATGACCGGGGATACTGCATCCTCGTCTAAGAATTGGTTTGCTTTACTCATAGTTCTTTCCTCTCTTTTTCAGAAGTTATAGTTTCTTCTGTCTTTTTTTTTGGACCACTTTTTCAAGTTTTTTTGTCCACATTTCATCATCGAGGTCGGTATATTCGCACTCGAGATAATGTCGCACCGCCATACTCAAGGCTTCTTTAGTTGACGACTCATTACATTTCTTCTTTAAAGCCACAAGTTCATCTTCCGTAAGTACAGTTTGTGCGTGTACAATTTTGACCATTGTATCTCCTGATTGTTTGAATCATCTGATGAACATAATCTTTCAAACCATCATCATTATTATATTAATGAAAATTATATATAAACTTTGTTGCCAATATTTAATTGAATTTGTCAAGGCTCTTAGTTTTGATTATACTATTATATATTTGTACTTATATATTCAATTTATGGGCATATTCGTACAAAATGAATCAAAAATTTCATACTTTGCATTGTTTTTATATATATTATTCATATAGATGTGGTTAGCCTATCAGAATGATTTTATTTTCTTTAACTTTAAACGATTCTGTTTGTACCAAAGGTACTTTTGCTTGAGGACATCTTTTTAACTTTTAAGTCTAGAAGTCTCCCTTCATAAGATGGGCACGTTAAATCAAAGATTAAACATGCACACACATTATGATTTTGTAAAAACTATATATATGTATTGTTAAAACGTATATATCTAATAATGCTTAAAGCCTACAAATACTGTTTATATCCTGATAAAGGGCAAAATAGTTTTTTATCGATCCAGAATCTACATTTTCTCAAATAGTAAAAGTATCGGATATGCTTTAAAATCATTATCTCGACAATCGATTAATGCTGTTTCATGGACTAGTTTAGCAGAGTATTCCATTAGCAAAGTCAAAATAGCATCCTGTCTATTATACTATCTTATAACCTCTTAAGAATCATTCAAAGAAGGAATGTTTATGTCATCAAGTCGTTTTATAATCACAGTAATTGGTATTGATAAGATTGGTATCGTTGCGGGCATCACGCAGGTCATGGCATTATATAATGTCAACATTGTGGACATCAGCCAGACCATCATGGACGAGCTGTTCACAATGATAATGCTGGCACAGATAAATGAAGAGAACTTTGATCTGGCCGCTTTCCAGCAGGCTATGTCTGATAAAGGTACTGAGCTTGGTGTTGAGGTAAAAGTCCAGCATGAAGATGCATTCCATTTCATGCATAGGATCTGAGGTGTATATCCATGCTGATACATCCTGAAGAAATACTTGAAACCATCAAAATGGTGAGCAACGAGAATCTTGACATACGCACTGTCACCATGGGTATCAACCTGCGAGGCTGCTGTCACCCTGATATAGACACTTTCAATGAGAATGTCTACAACAGGATAATGTACTATGCAGAGGACCTCGTGAAGACAACCAATGAGATACAGAACCTTTACGGAATCCCAATAATCAATAAAAGAATATCAGTAACCCCAATTGCAATAGTCGCGGAAAGCTGCGATGCCACAGATTTCACATCTGTTGCTCAGACACTGGACAGGGCTGCCGAAGATACAGGTGTTGATTTCATAGGCGGTTTCAGTGCTCTTGTTCAGAAAGGAATGACTCCGGGAGATATGAAACTTATAAATTCTATTCCCCGGGCTCTTACAAATACCAATAAGGTCTGTTCCTCTGTAAACGTGGCAACAACTAAAGCAGGTATCAATATGGATGCTGTTGCTCTTATGGGCAAGATTATCAAAGAGACCGCAGAGCTGACAAAGAAAAATTCCGGAATTGGCTGTGCTAAACTTGTTGTCTTTGCCAATGCTCCTGAAGATAACCCGTTCATGGCAGGTGCTTTCCATGGAATTGGCGAACCAGATTGTGTTATTAATGTAGGTGTAAGCGGTCCCGGGGTTGTTAACTCTGCAGTGCGCGCGCTCAAAGACCCAACACTTGGGGATATTTCAGAGTGCATTAAAAAGACTGCTTTCAAGATCACCAGAATGGGTGAAATGGTAGGCAAAGAAGCTGCCCGCAGGCTTAATGCACAGTTTGGTGTGCTGGATCTGTCCCTTGCACCAACTCCTGCTGTGGGTGATAGTGTTGCTGCTATCCTGGAAGCCATGGGTCTGGAGAGCTGTGGAACTCATGGAACCACCGCTGCACTTGCCCTTCTCAATGATGCGGTCAAAAAAGGAGGATCAATGGCATCATCTTCCGTTGGTGGACTTAGTGGTGCATTCATTCCTGTAAGTGAGGACGAAGGTATGATACGAGCTGTACAACGTGGCTCCCTGTCCCTGGACAAACTTGAGGCAATGACCAGTGTCTGCTCTGTTGGCCTTGACATGATAGCTGTACCAGGGGATACGCCCTCTTCCACAATATCAGCCATAATTGCAGATGAAATGGCAATAGGAATGATCAACAGGAAGACAACTGCTGTAAGATTAATACCAGCACCTGGAACAAAGGTCGGGGATA
Source organism: Methanolobus sp. (assembly GCA_034008115.1). Lineage (GTDB taxonomy): Archaea > Halobacteriota > Methanosarcinia > Methanosarcinales > Methanosarcinaceae > Methanolobus. The sequence goes on along the minus strand of JAVEPM010000026.1, from coordinate 33,009 downwards.
TGATCGAGTTTGGCGGTCTTCTTGGAACCGCTCCGGTTATGCCGGTACACAAGTTCAGTTCAGAGCAGTTCATCTCAAAAGGTGGTCGCATACCTGCTCCGATCCAGTCCCTTACAAACTGAACAACCTGTGATCCCTGAAACATAAATGAAAGTTGGTCGCATGATAATCACTCTGATAGGTATGCCTGGCGCAGGCAAGAGTTCTGCAGGCAAGAAACTCGCAGCCATGCTTGGCTATAAATTCATAGACACGGACAAACTTGTGATCGATGACTCAGGCAAGGGTCTGCAGAACATTGTCAACGATCTGGGTGATATGGCTCTTGTAAGGGCAGAAGAGCAAAGTATACTTGGACTTGATCTGAAGGACAATTGCATCATTGCAACAGGTGGAAGTGTGGTTTATTCTGAAAAAGCAATGCAATTCCTAAAAACAAGGTCATTTATCGTGTATCTGGATGTTCCCTTTGCTATTATTACAAGGAGGTTGTCCAATCTTGCCACAAGGGGCGTAGTAGGGCTGAAAGAAAAAGGATTACGTGGTTTATATAACGAAAGGACTATCCTTTACAGGTCATTTGCAGATCACATTATTGAAGTTGGCAGAAAGGACAAAGTGAGGGATGTCGTAAAAAAGATAATGGAAAATGTCCTGGCAGAATACGATGTAGAATGGACGAATAATCAATGACCCTGTAGAGATCCTGTGATTTCATTTTAAACTTAGTAGTATTCAATAAGCATTATTTCAATGGTCTTCAGGATATGAGCAAAGGAAGATGTCGCATACTGCGGATATTTGCATTGTTCTTTGTTTGTCAATGATCTTGTGTAAAGCTTCAGAACCATAAGGCTGTCGGCAACACTTATTTATAATAATTGGAAGGCATGATTAACTAAAACCATCCCAAAGGGTCCGGCGAAGCCGGCACAGTCCAAAAAGATGAATAAAAAAATCTCTTGCTTGCAACTCTTTTTTATATACTATTATTAAATAGAGTGGTTTTTTCTATAGAGTTTTTATTTTACTTCATTTTATTTCATTCAATTTTATTTCATTTTGACTCTGCAGAGATCCTAATAATTGCAAGTTTAAACTCAGCAAGCTTCAACAAGTACATTTTTCAATAGTTTTCAGGATAGAATCAAAGGAACGTGCCGCCTGCGGCGGATGGTCGTATTGTTCTTTGTTTATAATCCCCATTCCTGAGGTTAAGGCAAAGTCGGCACAGTCCGAAAAGATGAATAAGATTATCTGTTGTTTCTAATCTATTATTTCCAACTATTTTTTACATACGCTAATTAAAAGTAGTGATGTTTTCTACAGAACTAACTAACTAGCTAAATAAATAAATAAATAAATAAATAAATAAATAAATAAATAAATAAATATCAGGTGAGAATCATTTGTCCTGCGTGTTCCACCACATCTTCACCCTTGTGGAACCTGCATCATAAATATAGTTCCCGTTCTCTTTTTTCAGATTCTTTTTTAGATATTCTTCAAGTATCATTCTCTGCTCATGGTTTTCCAGTGAGAAATGATCTGAAAGCCCATCTACTGCTGCATCCAGGGAAGAGTAGGTCTCAGTTCGTCCCAGTGTGAATGTTTCCATATCAGGATAGATCCCCATCTGGTACAGTACATTATAGAGCACATCACATTTTGGATTAATATGATATTCATTTCCATGAAGCTGTGGCCATATTATCTTAGAATGAAGATCCCATGATGTCTCACCGGCAAACCAGTAGAGGTAGATGTATCCACAAGATACTGCCTGCATATCTTCAATTGCCTTGCGGATATCAGGCATACCCAGTGAGAAAGAAGCAATTATTACATCGTACGGGCCATCAAGGTCCTTTTCAATATCGATATCCTCCCATCGTTTTTTGACAATGCTGATATTTTCACATCCGTACTGATCCATGTTCTCCTCAAGGACCTCGATCATACCCTTTGAAGGCTCCACGGCTGTTACTGATCTTACCTTCCTGGCAAGTGGGATTGCAAGTGATCCAGGGCCAGCTCCGATATCGAGCACTTTGGAATCTGCTGTGATACGGAGGCTTTTGATGGTTTTACGGGCTCTTTTTTGATTATTTCTTTGAGACATCTCCCAAAACTTTTTAGCCCTATCTTTATCTTCCCATATGGAAGCGCATTCCTTCCTGTTTCTGCTCTGCTGATGTCTTTTAATCTGTTCTGTCCAGACATCATTCCAGTTTATATTCTGATAATTCATGATTTTTCCTTTGTTATTTTCTTCTTTTATAGGAATTTCTGTAAACATACAAACAATAGAATTTTCTTCATAACCAATTACATCCCTTCAAGTGCCATTGATACCTAGGAAACATGTTTAAGGAAACATTGAGCCAAAATAGTTTATAGTTAAACATTCATGATCTGTAACTTATAATATCTAAAAACGTATCCAATCGAAAGCCATACCAATACCATAGTTTCAAACAAACGGTCCTTGTGGAGATCCCCTTTTTTTATTTTTCGAAATAATCAAAATATACTACTAAAATCATTTCATTTTTTTCGAGTTCATTCTTTATTTTTGTTGCATCATCTACATTTATCCAATTATTTGTGTCTACATACTTAATATAGCCCCACATAAGTTGTTTTAATTTTAAATTGTGAGCATCCAATGTTTCAAGAACTTCATCATTAACAGGTCCATTAATTCCAATAATGTAATAACCATCTTTTTTTATTATAAATCCCCTGTCAATCCAATTTTTAGCCAATAATTTATCGTAGTATCCCATGGTAAAATTATTTTTATCCACTATGGTATAAAAATTGGGTTTACTATAATTATATTTAAATGTGTTATTCCTTATTAAATCATAGTTCTCAATAACCGATCTTGCATCTTTTTCGGTAACTCCCTCTTCAAATGCAACAACCAATCCTCCAATTTTAAGTTCATCAATGACTGTATTGGTTTCATCATTTTCTGTGTTAATTGATAAAATTAATATAATAGCAACTATTAGGATAAATAATATGATGTAAGCAAAATATTTAGTGTATTTCATCATTAAGTCCTCATACTCAAAAAATCAAAAGAGATTGAGCATATCAATCTCTCACATATATATAATTCCCATGTGTTGTAAGATCCCAGTTTTCCAAATAGTGATTACCTTCATTTACTGGCCATGGATCATTGATAGACAAATATTTAATTTCTGCAAATTCCATGTATCCTATACAAGCTCGAGCATGACCAACTGTTCCACTCACATGAACAGGTATTCCACTCTTTAGAGGTCTGCCATTATCAATCTCACCCGTTGCTTCAGTCCAGTCACAAGTGTAGTCATCATCCGAGCCTGACTTTCCCAGACAATAAGGAAGATCGCCAGTGTAGTATGCTAACTGACCATTCATAGTGGTGCCAATGGTTGATGTGCCCATTTCTCGAGCAATATGGGTTTGACTATGGCCCACATCATAATAATCAGCAATCATTTGAGCAGTTGCAGGGGCACAATAATAGTCTTTTTCCTGACCAAATAGTCTAACGTCTAGTTCTGTTGAACCAATCGAAGTTATCACTTGACTCTCTTCTAAAATATCAAGTTCCTCTTCAGACAGTGGCTTATGAATATCAAGACCTTTGGCAGCAGTCTCTTTGTTTAGAGCTTTTGTATAGTTATCGCTATTGTACCATTTATCAACATTGTTAATCATTTCTTCTTTTGATATCGGTTCATACATTGACCAAACCCCTGATTCTGTTTCAGCTGGAGATTTGTCAGGTATCATGTCAAGAGTATATGCATCCACAATTATTCGATATTCTTCTCCTGTGACATTATCCGCTACTACAGTCATAGCCCCTATTTTAGGATAGCTGTATACAACCATCTTAGTTGATTTGACATCGCCGGCCGGGAATTTTTCGTTTGCAATCTCCAATGACTGTTTAATCGCCTCATCCACATTCAATGGTTTTGGATCAAATTCAAATGTTTGAACTGAATGCCCAAGTACTTTGTTTGCACTTAGTTTCATCCTGCCTACCATTTCATTGTTATTATATATGGAAAATAGGTAAAACAGCTTTTTGCCGTTTATATCATAAAGTTCAAGTGGCTCAGGATTAATAGATGCTCCCTTCCACTGTTCAAAGCCTGAAGTGTTTGCTGTTACAAAATCGATCATATGCGCATTTGCATGATCAAAGGCTTTTTCTATAGTTACGTTATATTTGTCTTCTGGTTGTGCGGCCATTGCACCTGGCACAAGCGCCATACTCACAAGCAACATTGCTACAAACAATGCGCTTAATCCAAATCTCATCTTTGTTTTCATTCATTTCACCTTTTGTGTTGTCCCAAAAGGCAGAAGTAAACAAGTTTTAAGTACATTTAAAACCAAGGTTACTATGCCTTCGGGCGTGATTTAGGGGTTCAACTACTCTGGGAAAAGATTCGTTGAACCCCACACCACATTTTTATATTGTGGCATATAACAATAGTAATTGTCTATATTAATGATTTATGGCCACATCATCCAACTGAAACTAAAATTGGGTTAAAGAGGACTTCTATTTTATTTACTGTGGCAGTAGGCTCTGTGGGTGCATCACTTAAATAAAACATATGATCCTGTATTTCTTTAAGAACTATGCATAATCAACTTAACCTTACTTTATTTGTTTGATTTGTATACTTTTTTTACTTTAGTTTCTTTACAATATCTTTATTGTATTAATTTGCAGGATCATCAATGAACTTATCCATAAATGGAACATATGGTTTTATATCTATCACTGGTGTTCCATCCAGTGCATCAAGGCCAGTGACTTCCAGTTCTCTTCCTCTTCTTTCAATCAGTTTCACAACAGTGGCTCCGATTGGACTTGGTCTTCCAGGTGCCCTGGAGGCAAAGACTCCTCTTTTTCCTCCGAGCCGTCTCTCTGCTATCAGTTCATAGCCTTCTGATCTGTCAAAATAGAAGATCACCTGAAGATGTTCGCTTTCCTCTATTCTGTATAAACCATCTTCATATTCCTCATTAACAACGATCACACTTCTTTCCTTGCGCATTTCCTCTGGGTTTGCAGGTTCTGTGAACGAGCTTTTTATCTTACCTATACTTTTAACTTCCATTTTTATCCCTCATATTATTACTTATTTGCAAGCTATCTTTTTTGGCATGATCCATATCTGATCGGTCTCATGTCTGACATCTACACTGACTCCATATACAGGTTCTATATTCTCGCAAGTCAGAATTTCTGTTCCTCCTCCATTGAATATCTCACCATCTTTCATCATGAGTATCTTGTCGCTATATCTTGCTGCCATATTGAGATCGTGTAATACCATTACTACAGTTACACCTCTGTCTGCCTGCTCTCTTGTTATATCAAGGACTTCAAGCTGGTGTTTCAGGTCAAGGCTGCTTGTGGGTTCATCAAGCAAAAGGACCTTGGGGTGCTGGGCAAGGGCTCTTGCAATTATCACTTTTTGTCTTTGTCCACCACTTAATTCATTAATGTTTCTCATAGAGAATTCGGTCAAACCAAGCATTTCAATAACTTCTGACACTAGCTCCATATCTTTTGAGCTGGGAATCCATTTAATATAGGGTTTCCTGCCCATGAGGACTGTATCAAACACCGTTACAGGGAATGACCCTTTTTCGGCTTGTGGGACATATCCAATGCTTTTTGCTATATCCTCTCTATGCAACTTATGCAGATCATACTCGTCAACAAATATCGTTCCACATTTTGGATTTAGTATTCGGTTCATGCACTTTAGAAAAGTGCTTTTTCCGGACCCATTAGGGCCTATTATTGATAGGAACTCTCCCTTATTGACCTTCAAATTCATGTTTTTCAATGTTGCTTTGCCACTGTAACTGAATTCAAGGTCTTCTATATTTATTTTCACCAGTATTCCTTCCCCTTGATAATAAGATATATGAAAAGCGGAGCACCCAGGAAAGAGGTTATGATCCCAACTGGCAGAACCTGTGGGGATATTACGTTCCTTGCCACTGCATCTGATGCGAGCAAAAGCAAACTGCCAAATATGCATGAGAACGGAAGCAATAACATTTCATTTCCACCTATTACCCTGCGAACAATATGTGGAACTACCAATCCTACAAATCCTATGATTCCCATAAAAGAAACTATCAGAGCAGATATCACTGATGCACCGATCATGGCTCTGATCCTTAATTTATCAACATCCACTCCCAAACTTTTTGCAGTATCATCCCCTGAGTTTAAAGCGTTGTAATTCCAGCTGTTATATGAGAACCATATAGAAATCGGAACCACAAACAATGTAATTATTCCCAGTTCGCTCCACGTGGTCTTACTTACATCTCCAAACTGCCAGAAGATCACTGATGCGATTTGAGTATCTTCTGCAAAGTACTGTATTGCACTAATACCGGCTGTGAATAAAGAACCCAAGGCTATTCCTGCAAGTACCATTGTTTCTGGTGTTGCGTTCTTGTATTTTGCAAGTACTAATATTATGAACGTACATAAAAGAGAACAAGCAAAAGCTGAAATTGTAATTATGTAAGGATTATTTACCACGACATCGCCTGTACTATGTGCAACTCCAGCTCCCATGAACACGATCGCAGCAGCTGCACCAAATCCAGCTGCATGTGATATCCCCAGTGTGTAGGGAGAAGCAAGTGGATTTTTCAGGACACTTTGCATTGCTGCTCCGGATATGGCTAATCCTGCTCCACCGACAATTGCTGAGAGCACCTGTGGTAGCCTGATATTCCAGATTATATTGTAAGCCAGTCCACTTGTGATCTGACCAGTTAATACTGCAATCATATCGCTATAGGCTAATTTTACAGGACCGTTTAATATGGTATACATCATAAGGAGTATTAGCAGAATGACTGCTGCCACTCCGTATAATACTTTTTGTCCCATATCCTTTTTATATTCATCCAAGATCTGGCGCTTGTCCATTATGTTTCCTCAGAGTTCAAGTTGTTTGTAAGCACTCATTCTTTCTGTCATTTCATCATAGACTTTTTCGCCCAGGAACATCTCATATATTTCATCTGCTTTTTCATTGAATTCTACGTCGCTGAATTCCTCAGGATAAAGTATAGTACCCATGTAATACGAGTTTATGAGTGTATTTTCATAATTACGAGCGTATGCGGAAACTGGCATAAAGCCATAAATTTCGTCCTCTTTGTATGCCTTTAGCTCTTTGAGTGCTGGATTTCTTCCCATGTCATTAGAAATAGATTCAAGGTTAGAAATGTCAACAAATATTACATCCGGATCCCATGCAAGCAGATTCTCCAGACTTACAGAAAAAGCTACTGTTTTGATGGTTCCAGAACTAATATCATTTTCATCAAAAGCATTTTTGGCATTTATCATATCAAAAGATGAAAATGGATATTGTGTGGATAAGAGTCCGAAGCTACCTTTGTGTGATAGACCCCCTGGGAAAGCACTTAATTTATCCTCATCTGCTACATTTTCTGTTCTGGAGTTCAAATCTTCAATTAAAGATTCTGTATAATCCTGCAACTCTTTTGCTCTATCAGTTTTACCCAGGACCTCTCCATAGATATCCCATGTTCTGTAGAGGGTTTCTCTCTCTCCATCAGCCAAATCTCCCATATCTACATAAATTACTGGGATCCCTGTTTTTGCCTGGTAGTTAGCAGCATCACTAGCATCACCTGCAACATTACTAAAGAATATAACCTCTGGTTCTGCACCAGCAATCAGTTCCGTATCTCCTCCATGACTGGGGCCTATTTCTGGTAGATCAGCCATTTTATCAAAATACACGATGGTATATGCTGCATTGCTTGTAGCCTCTTTCTCATTAGATTCTACACCAACTACCTTGTCCACAGTTTCAAGATAAGCTATTTGTCTAAGAGCGCCGGCACCCACTGCAACTACTCTTTCTACGTTTTCAGGTACTTCAACTGTCCTGCCAGCCATATCTGTTATCTGTATAGTTGCTACTTTTTCTTGTATCTGGAGATCTTGTGAAGTTGATGAGCTGTCCGCACAGCCTGAAACTAACGTCGAAATTAATATCAAGCTTATTATGAGGATCGTAGTTATTATTTTACTTCTATTCATGTTCTTTTTCCCTTGCAAACATGTTGAATTGATATGATAATCATTTATATGTTTTATTATTGGATTATACATTAATTCAAATATGTAATATAAGTATGTGCAAAAATTATAAACATAGCTCTTTACATTATCTACATTCATAATTAGAGAGCTACTCTATATTGTAATACTAATGGATCATTTTGATTATCTCTCAGAGACATCCATTAGGACTTTCATTCAGATTCTTCAGAGATCAAGTTGTTTGTAAGCACCCATTCTTTCTGTCATTTCATCATAGAGCTTTTCACCCAGGAACATCTCGTATATTTCATCTCCTTTTTCATTGGTCTCTACATCGCTGAAGTTCTCGGGATAGAGTATAGTGCCCATGTAGTACGAATTTATAAGTGTATTTTCATAATTACGAGCGTATGCGGAAACTGTCATAAATCCATAGACTTCGCCCTCTTTTAATGCCTTGAGCTCCTGGAATGCTGGATTTTTGTCTACACCATTAGCTACCAACTCAAAGTTTGACATGTCGATAAATATTACGTCCGGGTTCCATGCAAGCATATTCTCTATACTTACAGAAAACGCTGTTGTTTTTATAATATCAGAACCCACATCATTTTCATCAAAGGCACTTTTGGCATTTATCATATCAAAAGACGCAAATGGATACTGTGTGGATAAGAGTCCGAAGCTACCTCTATAGGATAGACCACCTGCAAAAACACTTTGTTTTTCTTCATCAGGTATGTTCTCTGTTCTGGCTTTCAGGTCAGCTATCAAAGATTCTGTATATTCTTGTAACTCTTTTGCCCTATCTGTTTTATCCAAGACCTCTCCATAGATCTCCCATATTCTGTAGAGGGTTTCTCTCTCTCCATCAGCTAGGTCTCCTCCTTCCATATAAATTACCGGAACTCCTGTTTTAGTCTGGTAATTTATAGCATCACTGACATCACCAGCGCTGCTGCCAAAGAATATAACTTCTGGTTCTGCGCCAGCTATCAGTTCCGTATCTCCTCCATGACTAGGACCTACTTCAGGAAGGTTGGCCACTTTATCTAAATTAACTATAGTATACACTGCATTGCTTGTAGCTTCTTTCTCGTTAGCTTCTACACCAACTACCTTATCCATAGCTCCAAAATAAGTGATCTGTCTGAGAGTGCCTGCACCCACTGCCACTATTCTTTCTACATTTTCAGGTACTTCGACTGTTCTGCCAGCCATATCTGTTATCTGTATTGTTGCTGCTTTTTCTTGTATCTGGAGTTCTTGTGAAGTTGATGAGCTGTCCATGCAGCCTGAAACCAACGTCGAAATTAATACCAGACTTATTATAAATACAGTAATTATTGTTTTACTTCTACTCATATCCATTCTCCTTTGTAAACATGCCGAGATGGTATGATATGGTAAACATATATATATGTTTTATTATTAGATTATGCATGGTTGTAAAAATATTATATGAATATGGCTAGAGAATTATAATTGTTATCTTCTATTTTTATTTATTTATTTATTTATATGATTGGAACTTTACCCTGAATTGAAATACTGGTAATTCTGCTATCATTGTCTATGGATAACTGTGAATGCTGGTATAAAAGTACAAAAAATCGTACGGAATCTCTTATTAAAAGGATAAGTTCAAAATAAATTCTATTGAGGGTTTTTTGTTTTGGTGTTTCGACATAAGTGTAGAATTATTTTTTTGTCAGGGAGGTAATTGGATAGATAAAATAATAAGAGCCAACAATAATCAGAATATTGAGCATGCCTGCAAGTGTATCCGATGCTTGACAATCCCTGCTCCGTTATTATTTTTGCTCAGTTCTTATGTGATTAATTCTTATACTGGTATTACTACCGACACACCCTGAAAGTTTTGTATAGTTACGGGCACGCCGTAGACCTCTTCGATTATCTGTGCTGTGATGTCATCCATACTGCCTGCAGCAAAGATAGTTCCATTTTTCAGGAAAAGGAACTTATCAGAATATTTGAAAGCAAGGTTAAGGTCATGCATGGTCATTACAGCGGAAACATTCTCATTTTTGACAACATCCTTTATGATATTAAGTATCTCAATCTGGTTCTTAAGGTCAAGGCTGCTTGTGGGCTCATCCAGCAAAAGCAGTTTCGGATTCTGGGCAATGGCACGTGCGATCCCCACTTTCTGAAGTTCGCCTCCGCTAAGCTCATCTATATATCTAAGTGCCATTTCCTCAAGATGTAATTTTTTAATGGTTGACTCCACGATCATTATATCTTCAGGTGCTATGTTCCATTTAATGTGCGGCATTCGTCCAAGCAGTATCGCATCAAAGGCTGTCAGCCTGGCAGGTTCGCAGCGCTGGGGGACATATCCCATGCGCCTTGCGATATCTATTTGTTCGAGTTTGAGAACATCCTCTTTATCCACAAGTATGGTCCCGCTCTTTGGTTTAAGGATAGCATTCATGCATTTCAGAAGGGTGGTCTTACCCACGCCATTTGGTCCGAGTATGGCTAATATTTCATTCTTCTTCAGATGGAATTTGATGTCCTTGAGAACCTCTTTGCTTCGGTACTGGAATTCAACTCCATTGACTTCTAGTATCATATTCTCCTCCCCTTGAGTATCAGATATATAAATGTAGGTGCGCCCAAAAATGATGTTAGTACGGCTACCGGTAGCTGATAGGGCTGCATCATAAGCCTTGCAGCGGTGTCAGCACAAAGCAGTAGCAATGCACCCACCACAATACTTCCTGTGATAAGGAAACGGTGGTCATCGCCAATAATGCGACGCGCCATGTGGGGGCATATGAGTCCCACAAATCCTATGACCCCCAGGAATGCCACGATGATGGAAGTGACAAGGGATGCCCACAGCATGCCCCAGAGCCTTACCCTCTCTACATTGACCCCCAGTCCTTTTGCTGTCTCATCGCCGGCATCAATGGCATTGTATTTCCAGCGATTGAATGTGAAATAGATTATGGAGGCAGCCACAATTGCGGTGATTAGTCCCAGTTCTTCCCAGCTCGCTCTGGAAGTGTCTCCAAAGGTCCAGAACACTATGGATGCCAGTTGCACGTCATCGGCAAAGTACTGGAGGAACATTGTCCCTGCTGTGAACAGTGAACCCATGGCCACGCCTACAAGGATCATTACCTCGGGGCTGGTTCCTCTTATTTTTGAAAATGCCAGAATGACCAGAGTGACCAGCATGGCAAACACGAATGCTGCTATGCTAGTTACATAAGGGTTATTTATGGTCACTGCATCCCCTAATATGCTGCTGCTGCTTCCTGAACCCAGTATGATGACCGAGAATGCTGCACCAAAGGCTGCAGCATTTGATATGCCTAAGGTGAAAGGTGAGCCCAGCGGGTTACGCAGTATGGATTGCATCACAACTCCTGTAACTGCCAGGCCTGCACCGGCCACAATGGCTGTCAGGACCTGGGGCAGCCGCACATTCCATATGATACTGTCCCATGTTGTTGAAACAGAATATCCTGCAAGTGTCCTTACAACATCCAGAGGTGGGATATCAACAGAACCCAAGGATATTGAAAGTACAGCTGCCACAAATAAGAGAACAAGACCAGCAATTATATAGGCTCTTTTTCGACCTGTATGCTTCCTATATCTGCTGGCTATATCTCCTTCAGAATTGTTCATTTTCTTTCACCATTATGTTCTCTTATTTCATACGTCCAGTTTTGTAAATGCAGGAACTGAGAAAGCGTTGATCATTTCCTCATAGACCTGACGACCGACCTCATCATCACCTCTGCCAACCAGGAATGTGTATATCTCTATGGTCTTGTCCTCAAGATCCACATCGTTAAATCTCTCAGGATATAGCAGCTTGCCTGCAAAATAGGCATCTGATAGTACGGAACCATGGTTCTGGGTGTACCAGTTGTATGGCAGCACTCCGTAAACCTCTCCGGTCTTAACTGCTGTGAGCTTTATGTAGGACGCATCATTCTGCAATTGGTACAGAGCACTTGATTTGTCTTCTGACTGTGTTGTTGAGAGGTCCACAAAGATGATCTGCGGGTCCCATCCGAGTATGCTTTCCTTAGAAACATCTGCTGTGCTGAGGTTCTTTGGGTCGTATGCCACGTTATTTGCATTGGTGAAGGTGAATGGTGGATATGTTGGTTCTGTTGACTGGAATCCGTGCGGACCCGAGCGGGCTATTCCACCTACGTAACAAGTGATCTTCTCTTCTTCGGGCACATCTGCGGTACGGCCATTAAGATCTGAGATGGCTGTATCAAAGAAGGAAATGACCTCTTCGGCACGGTCCTCTTTACCCATTACCTGCCCCATGCTGCGAAGCGACTGATACATGTCAGCCCTGTTGCTGACCATGTCGCCGTAGTTTAGGGCTATTACCGGTATGCCGGTCTTTTTCTGAAGTTCGGCAGGGTCATATCCGGAAGCGGAATACATCTTGAAGATGACCTGTGGTTGCGGATCAAGTGTAAGTATCTTTTCAGGATTATCATTTCCCCTGAATTCCCCGAAAACAGGATATTCCTTGAACTGGGGGTTTGCAAGTGCATAGGGCCTGGCATCAAACTTTGATTCTCTGGTCTCTATGCTGTCAACAGCAACGATCTTGTCCTGGGCTTCAAGGTATGTAAGATATCTCAAGGCGCCTGAGCCGGAACAGATAACATATTCAGGAGATTGAGGTACTTCCACTATTCTGCCAAGGGCATCTGTGACTGTGAAAGTTGCAATTTGTTCCTGTGTATTGATGTCATGGGGACTTGTTGAGCTTTCCATACATCCTGATGCAAATGTTGAAATGATAATCAGTGTGAGTAAAAGAGCCATGGTCAATGTTTTCATGATCTTCATTTTCTAATCTCCTCCAGTCATAATATTTTGCTAAATACGGGCATCAAATATTAAAACATTATGCTTTCGTAACACTATATGCTATGATTAATTAGTTATATCATAATTATAATTGGTGGAGTTGATGCTATAATTTCGCTTAGCTACTGAATGTGCAGATGAATGTGCGACTTGCAATTCTGTTGCATAAAACGGATTTGAACTTATTTTGGATTATGTGAGTCGTTTTTAGAGGGTCAGTTATGAGAAATTAAAAACAGTGGATTTAAAATAAAATTGGATTGCGAACTTATTAAAAACAAAAAGATCATGGAAAATTACGGAAAATAAAATGGCAGGAAAAGACTTGTATCATTTCCCGCCATTTTCATCTTTCTATTTGTCCAGTTACCATCCTCTGTTATATTCATCAAAGCAAGGGATGCAGACGAATTCTCCATTCTGGACCCTTGCACGGGATTCTGCCATCATTTCTTCACATTTTGAACACTTGACTGAGTTGAATATCCTTGCTTTTACGGGAATCTTGGTATCAACAAATTTGATGTCAAATATTTCTTCCGCAGGCATGTTCCTCATGCTTAGTGATATTCCTTCCATACGCTTTTTGAATTCTTTTGTTTCTTCTTCAGTGGCTGTACCTGCCCTGACTTTTGGACGCAGTTTGTTTACTTCTGGGTCAATATCATCGGCATTGAAACTTGCCTTCAGGGAAACCCTGACTGCTTTGCCGCTGTCCCTGCATATGAATGTGAAGACTTGCTTAGCATAGTCTTTGTAAATGAGATTACCCTTTCCTATCGTACATCCAGTGAGGTACTGCACTGCATCTACTCCACATGCATCGTTCTCTACAATGGTAACGAGTTCCTCATCTATATCTCTCTGTGTCTCCAGCTTTTCGATTCCTGCTTTAGCAGCAATGTATCCAATAGTAAGTCCGGGACATACATGTCCATGGAACTTTGCAGCCTCTTCAAAGCTGGCTATCTGGCGGGATTTGGTTTGAGTTGTATTTTCAGATGAATTTCCTGATGGCATATTAATCACCGAATCTAAAATTGAGTAATATGTTTAATACTTTTCGTGTTATTAATTATTATCAGATTTATTTTTTGTAACTCTGATTTGAAGTATACGCTGGCAAGATTTTATGCTCACAACAGAAAAAGTAATTAAGATTATATCTATCCACTTGTTCCATAACGATCTGCAAAATCTGGAACTGCACAAGTAGCTGCATAAAAATAAGAAATCATAAGCTACTTGGTGTGAACCATTAGTATTAGATAGAAAAAAAGAGGATGATGCTCCGATGGGGATTCGAACCCCAGTCGCAGGAGTGAGAGTCCTGCATGATTGGCCGTGCTACACTATCGGAGCAGTCTGATTTGCTAACAGTACCCTTGAAAGTAACTCAATATTTATTAATCTTTCGTTTTGGGTAAAAAAGGATGTATGTTTGGGGTTTAGGCAAACATACCATGAGGCATACTTGATTCTTCTTCTTCATCTGCAACTACTTTTTCGTAAGCCTTCATCATATCTTGCATGGTGATGCTTTCGCCTCGTCTTCTCAGAACAAACATTCCAGCCTCTTTAGTAATGATCTTCAGATCGGCACCGCTAAGGCCATCTGTCATCTTTGCCAGCTTATCAAAGTCTACATCTTCTGCGAGGCTCATCTTGCGTGCATGTATCTTCAGGATTTCCAGACGCCCCTTCTCATCGGGTATTGGAACTTCGATAATACGGTCAAAACGTCCCGGGCGAAGCAATGCAGGATCAAGCAGGTCTATTCTGTTGGTTGCAGCAATGACCTTCACATTCTGCGTTGCGTCAAATCCATCCATCTCAGCCAGCAGCTGAAGCATAGTACGGTTGACTTCTGCAGAACCTGTGGTACCGTCATGTGTGCGCATACCGCCCACTGCATCGATCTCATCAATGAAAAGGATCGATGGTGATTTGTCGCGAGCCATCTGGAATACATCCTTGACCAGACGTGCACCTTCTCCTACGAATTTCTGCACAAGATCGGAACCGGACATGCGTATGAATGTAGCATGTGCTCTTGAAGCAACAGCCTTCGCGATAAGCGTCTTGCCTGTTCCAGGGGCACCGTAAAGCAGCACTCCGGTTGGTGGTTCGATACCTATCTTTTCAAAGAGCTCAGGTTCAAGCAGTGGGAGTTCCACGGATTCGATGACCTCTTTGAGCACGTCATCCAGACCGCCTATCATATCATAGTCGATTCCCGGGGAATTGATAAGTTCCATAACCTGAGCACGCACATCGGCTGCCCTGGATATTATAGATATAATAGAGAATGCGGCATTGATACAAACTCTCATGCCCGGTTCTACATTCAGGTTTGCTGGTATTCTTGTTACAACTTCCTGGTTATTTCCGTGCTGTCTGATGAGTGCCTGACCGCTGTCAATTTCCATTACCGTGGCAATGAACAAAGGTGGGGTGGTCAGTTGCTCTATCTGCCTTTTGAGTTTATTTGTTTCTTCAAGGTAACTATTGGCTAGCATACTTGCTTCAAGTAACTTAGCACGCATATTCTCGTTATTGACTTTAAGTATCTCGATTTCGTGAAGTAATGATTCTACACTTTTTTCTTCAAGGCTATCAGATTCAATCTGCGCCTTCATTTTTGAGTCATTAGTGTCAATTGGTGATTCAGCGCTACTATTTGGCATAGATTCCTTCTATAGTTATCATTAGATATAAAACCAACCTAATTAAATCATAATGCTTTGCCTGCTGAATGCTATTTTCTTAATTCTCTTGATATTTTTGTCATTTTTTGTTTTGTCACTAAAAACACTGTTAATCTGGTTGTTTATAGTTTTTTGAGCAAAAGGAGCTTTTAAAACATGTTTTTAATATTTTTTGCATATGATTACAGTCTGTTAGTCTTATTATGTCTGTAATGATTCCTAATTTGGTGTATAACGAAATATTTATCTATCATTATGACAGTTAATCTGCTGTTGATGTGTTCCAGGATGTGTTTGCATTGCTTTATAATTGTGTTAAGTGATTTAATTTTGAAAAGAAGCTTTATTATGGCTTTGATTCATTATAAAACATTTGCATACTATTATTAGAGCAAATATTTATATAATATTAAAAACATGTTAGTAATTGTGAGTAACACAGTAACAGTGTGTTCCTGATGTGTTCACAAAACAACAGATCAAAATTAAAAAGAGCAACACCATTGTCTGAGGGGATGAATGGTTTGCGATTCCATCATATCTGAGGGGATGGATGGATCTGCAAAGAGGCAAAAAAGATGAAGGTTCGGCTTGAGATCATCGATGACGATGGAATTGAAAGCGCAAATGTCAATTTTACAGGAAGGCTCTGGAAAAAGCGGCTTCTTGCATTCCTTGACACGATCGTAGACGAGACTGACATTAATACCGAACCTTCATCTTATTCATCTAATTCTGAAGTTCCAGTAATTGGGCAACATGCATACCAGGCACAATCTGTTCAGCAACAGGCAAATAATTCACAACAACCACAGCAGGCAGCTTCAGCACAAATGTCCCAGGAGCTAGCTCAGCAACAACCTATTCAGCAACAACCTATTCAGCAACAACCTATTCAGCAACAACCTATTCAGCAACAGCAGTTCCAGCAACCAATGCAACAGGTTACTGTGCCGCTACAGTATCAACAGCAATTGCAACAATCTCAGATTCCTGCAATGCAACAGAATTTTCAACAGGCTTATCCGCAATATCCTGTAAATCAAAATAATCAGCAACCAATATACTTACAAGCTACTCAATCTCCTGTAGGAATGCAGCATTATGGGCAGCCGATGCAGCCTTTGTCATCTACGGCCCAGCAAGTTCATAATTCTAGTCAACAAGTTCCTCTGGCTGTTTCTAATCTTCATCAGCCTGTGCAGGCAGAAGGACGTTCAGCTTCAACTCGTCGCAGAACTCCGATGCTTCAGGACAGGCTAAATGATATGTCTCTGACGATCAGTGAACGTCTTGAACTTTTCCTTAGATATGAATATCCTCGTGTATGGTTCTCCTCACAGGATGTCCAGCAGCACTATGAAAGGGTCTACGGCACAATAAAGCAAAGCACTGTATCCACATATCTCTCTCGCATGTTCCGCAAGGCTCTTCTTGAACGCAGAGGCAACAGGACGCAGCGTGAATATCGTTACATAGCTGACGAACCTGAATCCACTTACAAGACGGAAGAATTGCCTGGCGCACCTGTCTATCATGGGATTCAATATTAACTCGGCATTGGCAGATATTTAATAGACCTATAGTTATATCTGCCCATATGCGTTCATCTCAGAATCTTTTCAATACAGGTTTCACTCTTATTATTCTGGGATTTGTTCTTGTTTTTGCAGGTTTGCTTGTTTCAGCCTTTAGCGGAGCAGGTGAATTCGGTGCTGTTATTCTCATAGGTCCTATTCCGATAGCATTTGGTTCCTCTGCTGAGATAAGTTCATCAATGCTCTGGGCAGGTGTTCTTATTGCTGTTGTTTATCTTCTAATGCGGAGGCGACTCTGATGATAGGTTCCTATCTTGTGATCATTGGTATCTTTATGCTCATCTCCGGCTTTTTCCTGGTACTTGTAGCAAGCTTTTATGGGGGTGGAAACTCGAAAAGAAGTGATGAACACAGTTCTATTTCAGGAGATCATAATTCATGGACTTCGTCCTCGAACACAGGTCAGGAGTCAATTCCAGACAAAACCGAAGTTAGGGGTGCTGGAATAATCATGCTTGGTCCTATTCCCATTATCTTTGGCTCAGACAAGAAAAGCACTCAAACTCTGGTCCTGTTGGCAATTGTTCTCATGCTGCTGTACTTTTTGATATTCATGTGATGCTGTAGTGAGCCTGTGATCCTGTTAAGCTGTTATTTGTAGTTAACAGGTGGGTAATCCGTATGTATCTAAGCTGTGAATATGTTTATAGGCATTCGGCTCAATACAGATACTAATGCGTCCTTTCAAACTAGTCTCAGAGTACAGTCCAAAGGGTGATCAGCCAAAAGCAATAGCTCAGCTGACTGAGGGTTTGCTTTCAGGCAAGAAGCACCAGACCTTGCTTGGTGTGACCGGTTCGGGGAAAACGTTTACAGTTGCCAATGTCATTCATAATCTGCAGAAGCCTACTCTTGTGATGGCTCATAACAAAACTCTTGCAGCACAGCTGTTCTCAGAGTTTCGTGATTTTTTCCCTGGCAATGCAGTGGAATATTTTGTCAGTTATTATGATTATTACCAGCCAGAGGCTTACATACCTACAACGGACACATATATTGAGAAGGATTCCTCCGTCAACGAGGAAATTGACCGCCTCAGGCTGTCTGCTACCAAATCTCTGCTGGAGCGCAAGGATGTCATAGTCGTTGCCAGTGTTTCAGCTATCTATAATCTGGGTTCGCCTGATGAATGGAGGGCTATGTCTGTGATGCTTACTCCGGGTGCTGAGATAGACAGGCCTGCTTTTCTTGAGTCTCTTATCAACATACAGTATGAGAGGAATGATATTGATTTCACTCAGGGTACTTTCCGTTTAAGGGGTGACACCATTGAGATTTTCCCGGCCCAGGAAAAGCATGCTATCCGGATTGAACTGTTTGGTGATGAGATGGACAGGGTTGCTTATTTTGATCCGCTTACAGGGAAGGTGCTGGAAGAGGTGCTTCCTGGTGAGAGTATTGGTATCTACCCGGCAAAACATTTTGTGATGCCTGAAGAGTATATTGAGAATGCGCTTGTGACCATCGAGGCAGAACTTCAGGACAGGTTGGCGGTTTTGAAGTCTGAGAACAAGCTCCTTGAGGCCCAGAGACTTGAGCAGAAGACCAAGTTCGATCTGGAAATGATAAAGGAGCTTGGTTATTGCAGTGGTATTGAGAATTATTCCCGGCATTTTGACGGCCGCCGTCCCGGCGAGCCTCCATCTTCTCTTCTGGATTTCTTCCCTGATGATTATCTTGTAGTAATAGATGAGTCACATGTCTCGCTTCCCCAGATACGGGGGATGCATAATGGTGACAGGGCAAGGAAGGAGTCATTGGTGAATTATGGTTTCCGCCTGCCTTCTGCCCTTGATAACCGTCCTCTGCGTTTTGATGAGTTTGAAAGACGACTCAATGATGTCATCTATGTTTCCGCAACTCCTGCAGAGTATGAAATTAATAAAAGCAAGGCTGTTGTGGAGCAGATCATTCGCCCTACTGGTCTTGTGGATCCTGAGGTTAGCATCCGGCCGGTGGAAAATCAGGTGGATGATCTTATTGGTGAGATCCGCAAAGTAACTGCTGAGGGTTTCAGGACCCTTGTGACAACTCTTACTAAAAGGATGTCAGAGGACCTTACGGAATACTTGCTTGAACTGGGTATCAAGGTGCGCTACATGCACTCTGATATTGATACTCTTGAGCGGGCGCAGATCATCAGGGATCTGAGAAAAGGTGAGTTCGATGTGCTTGTGGGTATCAATCTCCTGCGTGAGGGACTTGACCTCCCGGAAGTTTCCTTTGTTGCCATACTGGATGCCGATAAGGAAGGCTTCCTGCGCTCAGAACGCTCGCTTATACAGACCATCGGCCGTGCTTCCAGAAACTCGGAAGGCCGTGTCATTCTCTACGCAGACAGGATCACAGGTTCTATGGAGCGTGCCATGAATGAGACGCAGAGGCGTCGCAAGCTTCAGATTAAATTCAATAAGGAGCACAATATCACTCCCACCACCATCCAGAAGTCCCTGCAAAAAGAACTTGTGGAAGCTGAAAAATACCACCCGACATCAGGTGTCATGGCAATTGCCGAAGATATGTCCAAAAGGGAACTCTCTGATGTCATAATCGACCTTGAAGCTGATATGCACCTCGCCGCCAAGAATCTCGAGTTCGAAAGAGCGGCAGAACTCCGCGACAGAATAAAAGAGTTACGTGAAAGTTACTCTCTGTAACCCGCCTGCCGCACAGTTATTGCAACAGAATAACCAACAATCTTTGATTATCTGGCAGACAATCTCATGGAGCTTAAATAGGATCCCGCAATATATTCATAATCAGGCGAAAACGTTATATCTCAAAAAATACTCTATTGCATGTCCAAACTGCGCTGGTGGTTTAGTGGCTATGACTGAGGCCTTCCAAGCCTTAAACCCGGGTTCGAATCCCGGTCGGCGCATTCAACTTTTTTTGTTTGTTTTTTTAGACTATTAGTGAAAGCTTTGTATGAAGTTTATTAATTGTAAATAGACTCAATTTAATAGTGCCTTTCTCATCAGATATACCGCTTACTTGTTCTTATTTAACCATGCATTTAAAAATTAGCAACCGCAAAGTAAAAAAGAACAAGGTCTTTTAGTCTATGTTCCTAAATTAGGTGATAAAAATCAACCCCATAGCCATACTTTTTAGAGAATTGCTTGAAGAATTCACCGAAGAAGAAGTAGATACAATATTGGAAAGTTTTAAATGTCGTCAGGAAACCTTTATTGAAAATTTTGTTCAACAAAAATCAAAACATTCTGAAAAAATGGGGGATACTAAATCATATTTCATTTTAGATGAAAATAACACTGATTTATGCGTTCTGGGCTATTATGCACTAACATTAAAAGTAATTCATCTTGAAGATATAAGCAGTAAAAAAGCTAAAAGTCTACACCTAAAAGAAACAAAAGATCAGTATATTCCAACATATTATATTGCATTACTAGCGAAAAATGACATGTACAAAGATGAAATTGATGGAAAAAGCATATTAGACAGTGCACTTGCCACTATTCAAAATGCTGCACAAAATGTTGGTGGTAGGGTAGTATGGGTAGAAGCTAAAAAGCAAAACGAAGGCGTTGTTAATTTTTATCAACAAAATGGATTTAAAGAGTTCCAAGTAGAACTGCAACCAGATGGCCAATATTCTCATTTACTTAAAATAGTTTAATATTAAACCTGAAATGTTTTTTTATAGAATAACGTAATTGCATTGCTACACAACAGAAAGATATAAGCTTTTTCTAATTTGATTTTAGCGTGTAATATATGTACAAGTTACTTCTTATAGAGAAATGATAAGTAGAAATAAATGAATAAATTGGAGATGGAAAAATGGCTGGCAAATACTTATTACAAAATTGCTTATGTGTTCATGATAGCACGGCCGTTGCAGCTGTAGAAGCATTAGTAAGCGAAAATGCCCCACAGAAGGTATATACATCCAGTTTTAACAGAGACTCCAATGAAAGAAAGGCTTTTTTAAATAAAGTCAAAATCAGCAGAAGATAATGTACTTTCTCTTTTTTAGTTTTAATTCAGCTTTTAATAAATTTTCATTTTTTGCATGATTCGACTATGCAGTCGTATATTTCATGGATATTATAGTTGCATCATTCGAGATTGTAAATTTTTCTTGTTCTGCATATCCTGAACTTATCAATATTAAAAGAACTGACATCATAATTATTATTCTGTTATTCATGAATAAATCTATGATTTGTCAGGTATATATATATTTGCAGACTTGAAATTTCACCACTCTGATGTAGGGATGCAGGAAGTTTATATCAATGGCTCAGAGGGGATTCTTTGAAGAAAAAGACCTGGGCTAATGATTATGTATATTTTGATTCTGAGTTGGTGAGGAAAGAGTATCTTTCCTGTGTCCAAAATTGATTTATAGTTAAAAATCCTCAATTGATCAATTACTAAAATCTAAAGTCTCATCGATGTAAACTATCCAAAGCATCTTTACCACCTTCGGTTTTTGGTGGTTTAAATGCACGTTTTCCTTCCTTCTTTTTTTTCTTTTCATTCTGAGGAACAAATTTTAATACATATTCGTTCCCTCGTTGATCACGATATTTAATAAAATCTGCAGATTTTGTAGATTCTAGTAATTCAAAGAAACCATTTTCCAACCAGATAAGGCCCAATTTTCTAAAAAGGATGCATTTTTCTGAAACATATTGAATATCAAAACCATCAACAATGAAACCTCCACATAATTCTTCTTTTTCCTCATTAGTCATATCTGAAAATTTGATTGTAGAACCATCGTCATCAATTACACCATTGTCCTCAATAATTACAGTTTTAACAAACCAGAATTTGTTTGCACTAGTTTCATCAGCTTTTTCATGAAAGTAATCTATCTGTTGCTGAGATAGGGGGATAGCATTCAATCACAACCACTCCTTTATTTCAGAACAGTTGCACTGATTTCTCTGAATCCTTTAACAGCACACGGTCTTCCTGGTACGACATCATTAAAAGCTTCATATGAAAAGTTAATTCCATTTTCAATAAGCATTGGATAAAGTCTACGAATATGTAATTCATGGAGTTTTTTATTTCCAAAATCGATTTGCTTTTTACCCTGTGCTTCTCCCAGTTTGCAACTTTCAATTTCATAACCCATTTTTTCTGCATTAATAAAAAAGTCATCCATAAAATCATCTATATTCACACTTATCACCATTTAAGTAAAAATCAAGAAAACTCTTTTTAGTTAATTAGATATATTGTTTTCCATTTTTACATTCGTCAAATAATATATTAAAAAATCTACGAAATTTAATAAGTTAAATCATTAAAGTAAAAAAGAATGCTTTTATCCTACAAATTTAATTATTAAGTATGACACTACCACTAGGAATAAGAATACCAAATAATGCAGACATCTCAAAAGCATGTGCTGAATTTGAAACGTATGAAACTAGAGATGTTATGTATAAAGTCGCAATGTCGCACATGAAAAGCCATTGGGAAGAACCAGAAGGTATGACAGATGCTATCGGAGTTTTGTTGTTATCATGGAATCAACAGTTTTACAGATTCCATAAAGGATTAAACCTTAAAAGAGTCGAAGATTGCATCATTGATAATATGGATAATCTCAAAGAATTCAATAGCAGAACAATCACTTCATTATCAAATAAGGATGATGAGAATATTAAAAATTTGTTCAATAAATTAAATGATGCACTTCAAGGGGATGACGGTGTAAAAAGCGCAGTATCAACAGTAAAAGCACTCCATCTTTTAGCTCCAAATTTTTTTCCGCTATGGGATGCTGTAATCGCAAAGAAATATAAGGTGTATTATAGCAATAATCCTGATGATAAATATCTCCTGTTTTGCAAGTATTCGCAAATAATACATGAGCATATCAAACACTACAAATTTCCGTCAGAAAAATCAATACTCAAAATAATTGATGAATACAATTATTCCAAATTTACTAAAAACTGGATATGATATAAGTCAAAATTCCAAAGTAAAAATCAACTTAACTCTTGACTCTATACATTGCATTATCCTTCGGTATAAGGAGCATAGGGGGCCCAGGCTGAAGTCTAAGCTCCGCGTGAACTCAACCTTTTCTTTTTGCTATAGCAGAATTGTATAAAAAATCAATTTGGAATTTCCCTGGTGTTTTTGCAGATGCTTGGGTAAGGTCAATCTTGCACCAGTACCATGTATAGAAAGAATTCGAATGGAAATAGGCAGATGCTTGGGTAAGGTCAATCTTGCACTAAACAGCAGGAAAATGAGTTCTCGCCCAATTTAAAGTTTTCAAGGCAAACAGGATAACTTTTGTTAATCTTCTTTACAAATTCAGAGTCTCCCGTGTAAAAGTTGATAGGTACGATTTCAGGAAGATTTGTCATTAGTTCATAAAAAATTCTCTCATCATTAGGGTTTTGAAGTATGTCCCAATAGTTGCTTCTTTCACAGCCTTCAAATTATTATGGTCCAATACTATTACTTTACCAGCATTGGGGTGGGTTTCATCCAATTTCTTATACAATGACTGTGAATAGTTTATAGCAAGCTGGGACAAAAAGGCTGGAATCATATAACTATCATTGTCTTTGAGAAACTTAAGAATCTCGATATAGACCAAATCTAAAAAATTAGATATTGCTGGATTCTTTGATTTCATCTTTCTAAAAGATATTATCATTTGCTCTTGATATTCCATCTGGCTCATTTTCTTATTTTGAAAATTAGGCAAGAACTGAATTATCTCAACAACTATTTGGTTAATCCGATTCCTAAAAAGATTTTGTGATTCTGATAAAACGGTTGAACATAAAACGATGCAATCGTTTTGAGAATTGTTCATAATCGATATCGATTTTTGATGAAGCCTGTCTTTAGGATTCACTAAAGCAATTAAAATATTTGAGTCAATGGAGAAATTCATATTAAACCACTAAAACTTCAAAAATAGCATCACTATCTTTCATATCCTTGTTTTCATGATAATTATACAGGCTTAAATTTGATAAAAAATCCTGAAACTCTAGAAAAGATACTTTTTTTCTGTGAAATGCTTCAATATAAAGCAATGAAAATATAATCTCATTCCAGATATTTGAATCAGCCAATTTATTCAGTGGAATAATCAAAGCTTCTTTTATCATTTCTTGAATCAAATAGAAAACCTGATCAAGCAACAACAATTGAGCAATATCTTCACCATCATCCCACATTTTTGAGTTTATTTCGTCTCTTATAGAAACAATTTTACCATTGAGTTTTCTCAAAGATAGTTTCAAAACGTGATGTATTTGATTTTGTTCTATGTTCAATCTTCGATGATTTAATTCTTTGAAAACTTCTTTAATCTCATCTAATTCAGATACTTCTCTTTCTAAATCTTCGATGAAATCTTCATCATATATTCGACCGACAACAATGTCCGTCAAAATATCTATAATTTTTTCACGGGTTTGAAAATCAAATTGTGAGATTTTGTTAATCTCTTTCTGAAATAAATATGATTGATGCATCGACCTCAAATAATCAATACCGCCAACTACAGGCCGCATAATTAATGTAATCCCATCAAACATGTCTGTTGAAAAACTGTTCAATATGGAATTTATTGGTGCAAATTCATCAATTCTATAATTCTCCATAGCAAGTATTTGTTAAGATTTCATTGATTAATAACTTTGCTACAATCAAATGTTGGTACAACTTTAAACAGGCTATTTTTAATCCGTGGGATAACATATTCATAGATCAATTCTTCTGTTCTCCTTTTATAGGTTATTGATATCTCCAAAATATCAAAGCTTGAATCCTGGCATTTTATCCATGACAACAGGGGGTTACAATCCTGTTATGCCCCTAAGATCTTGTAGTCATACCAAGGGAATTATAAATCATTTCGAATTTGGATAATCGATATATAGTATACTAGACTATACTGTAGTATATGACAGTAGCTACGACTATAAAAATAGATTCACAACTGAAAAAGAGCCTTGATACTTTGAAATTATATCCACGGGAAACTTATAATGATGTAGTCTCTCGTCTGGTTGATATGGCATATGATGAAGAAGCTCTGAGTGATGAAACAGTCAATAGGATCGAAGAAGCGTTGGAAGATTTAAAACGTGGGAAATATTACACACAAGAGGAGATAGAGGCTGAACTGGAGCTTCGTTAATGTACTCAATTCTCTATTCACCTGCTGCACGCAAAGATATTCAAAAACTTCCTGTTGATGTTGCAAAAAATATAGTCAATTCCATCAAAGAGATAAGAGATAATCCAAAGGTACATGTTAAAAAACTCAAAGGCTCTCCTAAATCACTCCTATATTCACTTAGGGTGGGGGAATACCGCATAATTATGAGTATTGAAGGAGATAAGCTGATTGTTTTTGTTGTTGAGGTAGGCCACCGGAGCAAGATCTACCGTAAATATTGAGTACAAAATTGAAACATGTCATTTTAATCTGTAACTTTATAACTACAAACCCATTTGAAGCTTAGACAATTCTTTAATATGTACGGGTCGTTCTGTATATTATGCGATAACCGGTAGAAATTGCCGGTTAGGAAAAACGAACAAGGAGGGCATGAAAATGTCACAAGAAAATAAAAATGACAAATCATATTTTGCTATCATTGCATTATCTGTAGTGCTGGTGATTATGTCGTTAACGATATACGCCATCTCACAGGATGGGTCTGGAACAGACACGATAAATACAATTTCCATGAGCGGCTACGCTGATCAGAAGGTCATGCCAGACACTGCAAGTTTGAGTATAGGTGTTGTGGTACAGTCGGACAGCTCAGAAGCAGCGGCCAGTGAGAATGCAGCTATAATGAGCAATGTCATAGAAGAACTCAAAGCCCTAGGCTTTGAAGACAAGGAGATACAAACTTCTTATGTTTCCGTGCGTCCGATGTACAACTACGATAAAGAGCGAACTATCACAGGTTACTCAGCCTCCAATAGCGTAGAGGTCAAAACCACAAACCTTGATATCCTGAGCGATGTCATTGACAGGTCAGCAGCTGCTGGAGCTAATCAGATAGGGGGTATATCTTTTTCAGTATCTGATGGCCGGCAAAAAGAACTTCGTGAAGACCTCATGGATGAAGCCGTAGCCGATGCATCCTCGAAGGCCAATACTCTTGCCAGCAGTCTGGGAGTTAAGATTACCGGCGTGAAGACCTCATCCATAAATGAAGGTGGCAACTACAGGGTCTATTATGCAATGGATGATGCGGCATTGGAGATGGGTGAAGGGGCGCCTGCAACTCCAATTGAGCCGGGAGAGTCCACAGTTTCAATGTCAGTGCAGGTTACATATTATATTGGATAAACCCGTTGGACAAAACAATTGAAAATCAGGGTTTAAAAACGACCTGAAGTTGCAGATGGCCAGTATGATGACGAGTACGTTGTCTGCAACTTCTCATATGTATGCACCAATTAACCAACCAATCAACCACTATCCATACACAACCCCCTGACCACCAGTTGAAACTGGTGGTCTTTTTTTCTTTATGCTTGCTAGTTAGTTTCCATAAACTGCAAGCTCATTTTATCAAATAATTATACATGTAATGATCACAAAAATAATTGTTACATCATTTAACACAGAAATTTGCGTTTTTTGAGTTTTTCGTATCAGCTTTTTGTTAACTTAAAGAGTATGTATTATTTACCCTCAACCCTCAACCGAACAGCCCTGGGCCCATTCAATTCCACTGCCATCTCCCGCATTTCATTTAGATTATTCCTGTACTTTTCATCATCAATAAGCAACCTGATGTTCTCAAGTATATCTTCAGGGGATGCGGAATAGTCTAGCTTCTTTCCGAGTTTATCTTCCTCGATAACTAAAGCGTTGTTTCGTTGTTCGCTGTGATTTTGGTCAGGAATGCTGATCATGGGGACAGCAAAACTCACGGCTTCCATCATGGTGCTATGGCCTCCTGGGGCGATAATCACATCACAAGCCTTCAGGTATGGGAACTGGTCGTCTATGAACTTGAGGATCTGCACATTATCGGGGATGGTGTCGACGTCTGAAGGATCAAAGCTTGGCCCGGAAAGCAGGGTGTAATTGATACTGCTATTCATACCGGCGGCTTCTATAACTTTTCTGAAAATAGGTTCCCTGTGACCAAAACCTCCAATAATGCAGAGGACATGGGGCCGCTTCAGCTTTTTGGCGATAGTTTCTTCAAAGCTCTTACTGACCAGTGGGCCGCTAAAGAAAACCTTCTTCCACATCTCTTCCTTGAATTTCAGATTCTTCCGGCATATTGTATGTGGGAGCGGGTAATCCGGAATGATAACTCCGTCTGATAGCTTGAACATTCCCGTACAAAACTGTTTAACGATCTCTGCCAGGATTTTGCCTGATAGTCCCTTTCCTTTAAAGAACTCTTCCATGTTTGACTGGTTTACTATTATATAACAGGGTATGCTGCGCAATCTTGCGCTTAGTATTCCCATGAAATAGCTGTCTGATATAACAACATCTGGTCTTTCCTTTTTGAGAAGTCTCCGAAGTTCGATCAAACCCCACCTTGAAGGGCTATACTCCCATTTCTTAAAAGTTGCAAGAATGGACTTATTTATATTCAGGGAACCTGCTTTGCCCACAAGTGTGATCTCCGGTGGGATTTCATGCGTGACGAACCCGTTACGGTCAATAAGCTTTCTGGAATATCCATAAGCACCAAAACAAAGCTCATGTCCGGCAGATGTCAGTTCTCTTCCTATTGAAATACATCTGCTTGTGTGGCCCAATCCCTCTCCGCAAACAAATATCATCACTTTCATCGTAGCACCAAAAAAGTATCCATCTCATAAAAATTGACTGATGTTTATAGGTCTTTATTTTTTAAAAATATTATTATAAAGGTTGTATTCATCAACATCATGGATAGGTTCTTCTCACAGGATTCAACCTTAAGTATTGATAATGCGCCCAATTCTGGACACCCTGGGCTGCTTCGATATCGTGTATGGCAGGAACGATGGCCTGGGATCAAAGAACTGCTGCACAGGTGTAGATTTTTGTATTGTCCAGTTTCTGAAAAAAACTTATCATATTAAAGTAATCCATATGTCTATATTCTTGCACGTGCTTAGCTTACATGGAATATTTTTTGTGGAGATTGTATGAGATTTCTTATTTTCGTATGTGGGGAAGGTCTGGGGCACACAGGTAGGTGTATCTCACTTGCAAATGAATTGTTGGCAGCAGGGCATAGTGTACACATTGGTGCCTACGGTTATTCCAAAGAACTGATCGAAAAATCAGGACATAGCGCAACAGAGATTCCGCAGGAACTCCAGCTTACGGGAAAGAGTGGTTCTCTGAATATGAAAAAATCTATAATGTCAACATTAAAAGGCATCTCTCCCGGAAAGATAAGAACGGTCCAAAACCTACTAAAAAAAACCAACCCGGATTTTGTTATATCAGATGGCTATTATCTGGGTATCATCATGGCAAAATTCAAAGGAATACACAGGTGTATGATAGTGAACCAGTCCAGCATGCAGGACTTTTTCAAGGGTAAAGGTTTGGTCATAGGATTGGCGGGATCTGTTGTAAGGGCTTTCTATACATGGATCTATAATAACATAGACATCATCTTTGTTCCCGACTTCTCTCCTCCATCTACAATATGCGGTTCTAACCTTGCGTTTCCTCCGGGTGTTGAGAAAAAAGTTGAATTCAGCGGACCTGTATTAAGAAAAAGATTTGATGAAGTGGTCTCAAAGGATAATGTAAAAAGACCTCATGTACTTTGCAGTATCGGAGGATTCGGATATCGGCTCCAGATATTCAAAACCATAATTAAAGCTGCAGCACTGGATCTGAATGTCAATTACACTTTGATAGGAGGTCCGGATCTTGATTATGATCTGCTTGACAATGTACCTGAAAATGTAGATATTTGCAAGTTTGTGGCAGATCCTTTTCCTTATTACCGATCAAGTGAGCTCATTATTTGTACTGGGGGGCATGGGACGCTCACAGAATCTCTTAGCTTTGGATTACCGGTCATTTCCTTCCCGGATCAGTCACACAATGAGCAGGAGAACAATGCCCGTCTTTTGGAAAAGAATGGGTATGGGCTGAGTTTTTCATATTCCGTATCTCCTGAAGAACTGATGAACGCAATTCATTCTCTCATAAATAATGATAAGTTCAGATCAAATACATGTGAATTGAAAAGGCAGGCACAACTTATGGATGGTCCTGCTTATATACGAAAAAGGCTGGAAAAGTATGAAAGCTCACATTCTCATTAATAGTTCCAGAAACACGTAACATTCTTCTTGGGTATGGCTCATAAAAGATTTTTAAACTTCGACGCAATCTATTATTATGGATAAACTGGGAGCCATTTATATCGCTTCTTGTAAAGTTGCAGCAATAAATTCTCGGGATGTACGAATTGAAGTCGCTATTGAGGTGGAATGATTGTTAAAAAAATACAAACGTTCTCTTTTCATATTCAGGCGTGACCTTCGTGTGGATGACAACACGGCTTTGAATAAGGCTTTGGAATTCTCCGATGAGGTGATTCCTTGTTTTGTATTCGACCCGAGGCTTGCAGATGAGAAAAGGAAGTATTTTAATTATAATTCTTTCCAGTTCCTGCTGGAGAGCTTAGAAGACCTTAAAGGACAATTAGAATCTAAAGGTGGCCGGCTGTTCATTTTCTCGGGGCTTCCTGAAAATATCATTGCGGACCTTAAGGAAAACAATGGCATTGATGCTGTATTCCTCAACAAGGATTATACTCCATTTAGCAGGAAGAGGGATGATCTGGTAGCTAAGGCATGTGCTGATGCAGGAATCGATGTAATAAGTTTTCATGATGCACTCCTTCATGAACCGGGAACTGTACTTACTAATGAACGGAAGCCTTATCGCGTGTTCTCCCAGTTCTTCAGGAAAGCTTCAAAAGTGGAAGTTTCCCTGCCGCTTATGCAGGAAGGGGGCAGATTCTATTCTAAAGATATTGCTCATGGGGAAATCGAGCTTTCCGAATTCTCTTTCCTGAACAAAAATGACTCCCTGTTCAGCAAAGGTGGTAGAAGCTATGCTTTATCTGTTTTGCAGGAACTCGGAGATTTCAGAAATTATGATAATGAGCGTGATTTTCCATCTATACAGGGGACAACCGGGCTGTCAGCCCACAATAAACTTGGCACGGTCTCAATAAGGGAATTCTACTATTATGTAGTGGATGAGCTAGGTCAAGGTCACACTCTTATAAATGAACTTCACTGGCGCGATTTTTTCACTCATATTGCCATTGAGTTTCCTTATGTTTTTCATCAGGCTTTTAAACAAAAGTTCGATGCCCTCTCATGGTCTGCTGATAAAGAAAGTTTTGATGCATGGTGTAAAGGCCAAACTGGCTTCCCGATTATTGATGCAGGCATGCGGGAACTGAACACAACCGGATATATGCACAACCGTGTTAGGATGATAGTAGCTTCCTTTCTTGTGAAAGATCTTCATATCGACTGGAAATGGGGTGAACGCTATTTTGCAAGTAAACTTGTAGATTATGATCCATGTGTGAATAATGGTAACTGGCAGTGGGCAGCATCCACGGGAGCTGACTCGCAACCGTACTTCCGTATTTTCAATCCCTGGACTCAGCAGAAGAAGTTCGATTCAAAATGCATTTACATTAAAAAATGGGTTACTGAACTAGCAGAAGTGGAACCAAAGGTCATCCATTCTCTTGATAAAGGACAACCGCTTCTCGGAGTTGCTTATCCGCAAGCAATTGTAGATCATGCTCAGGAACGTATCCGTGCACTTTCAATTTTCAAGTCATTAAGTTTATGAATAGCGAAAATCAATTCACTCCGCAATATTAATATGTGAGTTCTATGTTTAGAACATGTTCTTTTTTGCGGGGGTCGCCCAGCCTGGCCAAAGGCGCAGGGCTTAGGACCCTGTCTCGTAGGAGTTCGTGCGTTCGAATCGCACCTCCCGCACTATGTTTTTATTTCCATAATTCTATTTTAGGGATTTCGTTTTGTTTCTCATGAAATATGCACATCGAAACAGATTGAATCTACTAAGTTCATATTTTCATCGAAAAGTGTTAACACAACACTGTAATTATCTGAAGGGACCGATTCAAGTTGATTTGAGTAGTTAATACCTTTTGATATGTTGTCAAATGGGTTGACACTTAGATCGATTTCAAAAAAGAAACTTTCAAGGACTTTCCCAGTGTTTTTATTTATAAGATTACTCCTGGCAGTGTATTCTTTTTGTTTTGCTGTTGGGTTTGAGACTGTAAAATAGACGGACATAGAATCTTGCAACGTTGTTTCTCTTTCTACAGTTACATCTTCTTTACTGACTATGGTGTATCCGTTATCATTACTCCCGTCAAAGCGCAGCAGAGCAATATCATTGACATTGCTCCGGTTTGTAAAGCTCAGACTGCTGTAACCACTGTTGCTGCAATCTATAAAATAGATGGACCCGTCATGTGAGATTTCCGGTGCTTCATTCAATATCTCAATTGTAAATGCCATATTTGTTGCTGCTATCTTAGTGACCAGCTTGTCATTAAAATCGCACCACTTGACAGGCACTGCAATATATCTGTCTCTTATTCCAAAAAGGTCTTTGCTTATCGCAGCACTTGGATCTGTGAGGTATATGTATTCTTCATCATATCCTACTGCAATAATTGCATGCCCTTTTTTTATGCCATCTGAAATTTCATATTGAAAAGCCATAAGGATTGGCTGACCTCTATCTATATTGTCCTTGATAACATTATTGAATTTTTCAGCATTGAAACTACCAATATTATATCCCCACACTGTTTTTCTGGTGTTTAGTGAGGTGGATTGTTTAGAGTAATCTTCCAGTGAATTATCATATGGGTTGTACTGGCCTGAAAAAGTATCATTATGGCCAGAATCAAAATATTCAGCCATCTTCCATGGTTCTATCTGGTGCTTATTGTAGCTGAACATCATCGAAAGGCAGTAGTAGAGGCACCAGTTTGTATCTCCCTGATTACCATATGGTACTGGTAGTATGGTAGTTTCACATAGGGTTTCATTGGAACTTTGGGGTGAGGTTTCGGTTATGCCTCCGGTTGGTGCAATATTGCATATAAATAGTATTGCTATACAGGCAACTACAGCCATTGTTTTTGCTGCCAAAACAAAGTTATTTCTGCGAATAATGTCTGGACCCCCCGATCCGCTCATACTCCGGTAACTCCTTGCAAACTTTATTCAGACTGTATATTGAAATTCATTTTAATGTTGATATGTACAATGAAGTTTCAATTCACTTTGTCTGCTTTACTCATATAGTGCAATTATTCTTTTCCATTATGTTACTATATATATGTGGCTGCTCGAAAAAATGTGCTAATCGTGATGATAATGAGGAATATTTGATTTGTAATTCTGGTTCTGTCCGTCTCAGTAAAGCATGGGGTATATAGAACATATTATCTATGAGATAGTTTCTCTAATTCAATATGTTTAAAGAGGATGATATTCGTGTAACTCACTTTCCGCACGTATCCCTTCAAACATAATATCTTTTGCATTCGTTTCCCATTAGATTTAAAATATCCCATAATTCATCAGTCATATTTGCCACTTTCCTCTCAACCACTTTATCAAGCCAGAT
>JAVEPM010000025.1:0-36908 GCA_034008115.1 Methanolobus sp. | reverse complement strand
TTCTCATTCAAAAGAGGTTACATCTTACTTCCTGAAAGATTTGAACCTTAAGAGAATAGAAGTTGATGAGATCTGGTCGTATATAAAAAAAAGCAAAAGAACGTGACTGAAGAAGACTCTGAATATGGTAGCGTATACTCACTTACTGCAATTAAAAGTGATACAAGGCTGTTTCTTTTTCACCATGAGGGCAAACGTAGTGTAGAAGATGCAACCAGGTTGTTCGGTGAGATCGAGAAGATGCCAAACGCATCTTCTGCTATCCCTATATTCATATCAGATGACTGGGATGCCTTTGAAGAAGGACTTGTAAATGTTTATGGTCAGATAGAATTGCCACAATACAAAGGCATTGGAAGAAAACCATTGCCAAAACTAATTCCGGTTAAAGATCTGAAGTATATCAAAGTATATAAGAAAAGAGTAAAAGGATATGTGGTAAGTACAGTGAACCGCGTTGTTTTTGGAGATCCTGATGAAATACTTGAGATGCTTGGAGCTTGTCCTGAAGACTATATTGGTACATCCTATATAGAGAGAATAAATCTTACAATTAGAACTTCTCTTGCAAGGTTCATAAGGAGAGGAGTCAATTTCAGTAAAACAATGACAATGCACCAGAAATCCCTTGATTTGTTCCAGGCATGGTATAATTTTATAAAACCTCATGATTCTCTGAAAGTTAAAAGTGATTCGAAGAATAGAAAATGCTTGCAAAGAACTCCGGCAATGGCGGAAAAAACAACTGATCATATATGGACTTTAAAAGAATTATTGACTTTCAGAATCCCAATTCAATAGTTCACGGACACGACCTGATATTTTAAAAAGGATTAATCCACTGGGCTAAAGATTCATGGGTTTTCGTTCCAAATTATAAAATACACCATTAACCTTTATACTGAATGATCGCACGGTCTGTGAGTTTGCTTTTCTAAATAAACGCCTGTCTAATTTCATCCCATGATTCGTCAATTACAGCTGATCTGATCTCACGTTGGCTAAGAGAAACTCTTATTGTATGATTTGTTACTGCTTCTGTTAACACTTCATCCGAGCGATCACCGTAGCCTTCATAACTGCTGGTAAATGTGTAGATCAATCTATGTGTTGAAGGTAGTGTATCTTCAACAATATGGTCTTTTAATGTCAGATTAGAACCATCAAAACTGTAAGTTGGCATAGAAGTTATCCACTGTTCTGTAATATCCTGTACTTCATCCATGAGAGGTTCAAGTGCAAGCAATCTCATAGAATCCATGAAATCTTCTATCTGACGCAGTTCTTCTGCTTGATATTCAGGAGAATTTGAATCTATGGTTACAGTGCGAAATGCGCCATCCTGCAACACTGTTATTTCTAGGGTACCAGAGTCTGAAACATCCGATTGGATTTTCTGTGCTTCAGATGTCATCTCAATAAAAGATTTTTCTTTAAACATATAAGGGGGTTGCTTCCATTGATACTCAATCATTGGGGTGACATAACGTGC
Source organism: Methanolobus sp. (assembly GCA_034008115.1). Classification (GTDB taxonomy): domain Archaea; phylum Halobacteriota; class Methanosarcinia; order Methanosarcinales; family Methanosarcinaceae; genus Methanolobus. Next base: position 35,416 of record JAVEPM010000025.1, on the reverse strand, counting down.
TTTGAGTTGATTGGCAGGGCTATAAATACTGAGATTCATAGAAGTTGAATTGATTATCAGCTCCTGCACCTCCATGTTATCCAATGAAGTAGTCACATATTTCATGGACGTTATAGTTGCATTATCCGACATTGTGAATTTTTCTTGTTCCGTACACCCTGAACTGAGCAGTATCAAAAAAACAAACAATATCATTATTCTTCTATTTTTCATAAATAAATCTATTATCTATCTACTATATAGGAGTTTGCAGACCTGAAATCGATTGAGATGAGAGTATCATTGATATGAATTCTGCATTATTTCCTGTTATTCCAGAGCAGATAAGTTTCTGCCTGCTTCAGTTATAGTTCTTGTGATATCTGCGCTGTCCCTGGTATTTGTGTGTACTAAGAACCATTCTCATGGACTGTTAAAGAATCAACACCGTCAATTTTCCTAACAAATTCGGCTGCTTTTGCAGATGGGAGATGAATACGTCTTCTTTTTTCAACAGCATTTTATTAGTTGAGTTAATGTCGTTTTCCTTGCAGTAATTCTGGTACAGCTCTTCTTAATTGTTGTACTGGTAATGATGGTATTTTTTTGAAAGTATAGTTGGATGATAGGGCCATAAGTATTTAATAGCTAAGCGACATATATTTCATCGTTACATAAAAAAATGTAATCGAGATTCAAACAGTATTGGTAATCTGGTCCTGAATCTCGAGTTGCCCTGAGGCATGTTAGCGTCGGCTTTTATATTATTAAAAGTTTGCGGAGCCTTGCCTCAGGAGTAAATTAGAATGAGGTAAAAAGATGAAAATGGATATGAAATTTTTAATGAGTGCGTTGATTGTGTCAATGTTGCTTATTGGATTTGTGTTCGTTGTATCTGCTGGTCCAAATGGCAGTACAAATGATAGTAATGACAAAGAAATAGATATTCTTGAAGAAGATCTTCCAGAATACGGTCCTCAAACATATGATAAAATTAAAGAGAATAAGACTACAATAAGAACTGAGGGAAACATACCTCAAATCAAAGTAGAAGAGGAAAAAAGAGAATGGCTTCAGAAGTTGGATCTAACTGGTAAAGGCTTGAGATATCAAATGCTTCCTTACATGCAACCAAATGGTCCTGTCGTGTCTTATGGTTATAACTATCAAGGATACATGACTGTAGATTTTTTGGAGGGGACAAAGCTTGATGATTCGCTTATGAACGAAATCTATGAAATATTCGATGGACAGGCCAGTAAAATAGGAATCGATGAAGTTCCTGTTGTATTCCAGTTTACGCCACAAATTGAGTTTACATCACGAACTAGCACCTGGAATCCATTAATTGGTGGAATTAAAGTTGAGAGAAGTGGTGGAACAAATTCAACTCTTGGATTTGCTGTCAGGGACCCATCCACCAATGATGAAGGGTACCTTGTTTCTGGACACGCTGCTCTAAATGCAGGAGGAATTGGAGAATGGTTTTATCAACCATATGTAAGCATTTTAAAAAGGGCAGGAACTGTAGATAGGCTGGAATTCGTTTATGCGGACGCAGCATTTATAGAAGATGACTATAGACTTGTTGATAACTCGATTTATTATACTGATACAGATCAACAAATGGATGTTACATCATATTATGAACCAGATGTTGGAGATTATGTAAGGATATCAGGTATAACATCCGGGCTAACTAGCAGTGGACGTGTTACAGACTGTAAGAGTACAGTATCTTATTTAGGATATCCTACTCTTTATGATCAATACATAGCTCTTTATTCTTCTCAAGGTGGCGACAGCGGTTCTCCTGTGTTCCGCATAACTGGTATTGTTGAAGTTGAAATAATGGGAATACATAGTGGTAGAGCCACAGACGGTTCATATGCCATATTTTCACCAATCAGTGGAATCTATGCGGATTTGGGTGTTGTTCCACTCACAAGTTAATGTTATCTATTCTTAGATAATATTTTATTTTTTTATTATTAATTATGGCGGAATATATATGAAAAGTAAATTGAAAATTAAATATACTTGTGTTTTGGCATCAATTATTCTATTGGTAATCAGCACCGTCTCAACAAGTGTCGGTGCTGAGAATGTTGTGGATGAAATGAAGATTGAATCACTGATACAGAATATGGCCGATGATAATATATCGGTAAAAGTCGATGCTGTCAAAAATCTTGTAGGGGTAGGGGAACCTGCAGTAGACCCTCTGATAAATGCAACGAAGAATACAAATCCAGATATCCGTGAAAATTCAGCATATGCACTTGGAAAAATAGGAGATCCAAAAGCTGTGGAGCCTTTAATCGAATTGTTAGACGACAGTTATTCTGAAGTACAATATGCTGCATCAATAGCTCTTGCTAATATAGGGGAACCTGCACTAGAACCTCTGGTTGAATTCATTGATAATCAGAACGAAAGTTATCCTGCTCGATTGACTGCAATACGCATTCTGGGTGAAATGGGTGAACCGGCAGTGCAACCGTTAATTGGAATGCTTGGAAGTACTGAGGGTGTTGATGCTGCTGCTTCCTTGGGAAATATTGGTGAACCCGCCGTGTCTCCTCTTATCAATGTTTTGGATGATGATGATCCTAAAGTAAGAGCATATGCTGCTCGGGCACTGGGTGGAACAAAAAACGGAAGAGCGGTTGAACCTTTGATTAACCTACTTGAGGATAAGGATTCCAATGTCCGGTCTAATACTGCTATGGCACTTGGCGAAATAGGTGATGAAATAGCGGTTGAAGCACTTACAAATTCTATGAATGATGAAGATGAGAGAGTGCAGACCATTGCAAGATCGGCGATTGAAGAGATAGAAGCCCAGAATAATGATGGGGTCATTGCCACCTATGGAAAAGAAAGGGATTTCTATATTGAAGATGAGAGGCGAAGTTGGCTTGATGAACTTGCCATTATTTCTAGTAGTGTAAGGGATGACATGCAAAAATATATCCAGCCAAATGGCTCTGTAATTTCTTACGGATATAGTTACGATGGATATATTTCAGTAGAGTTTCAGAGCGGTTCTGAATTCAATAGTACTCTAATGGATGAAATTTACGGGATATTTGATGAAAGGGCTAAAAAGGACGGCATCATTGATGTTCCCGTGGTGTTCCAATACGGAAAAATTGTTGCAGTTGAAACGGGTGAAGGGAATGCTGACGAATCTCATCATATTCCAGGATTTACATTTCTCTCTCTCATGATGATATTTTTATTCATCTTCAAAATTCAGAGAAATAAAAAATGACTAAAAACAATGATCAGAGAGTAATTGTAGTCTAGTTATGGCCCTAATGTGGGCAGTATCTGATCTCTTCATTTTTTCCTTATGATCCCGATAAATGCCGGTTTTATCACTGCAGTGATTTTTGGGGATCTTATATTTTATCTTACAATGCAGTTCATGATGATGTGAACTGTTTTTTTATTATTTTAAGAGAGGTGGAGTTAAGGTGGGAACTTCTCTTCAGAAGTAGGTGCGACTCTGTAGAATACATATTTTATAACACGATCAATGCAAGGAAATCAGACGCAGGGTGATATTTTTGTGCTTTCTTGTTTGTTTACTTTGGGAGTAATATCTGTTATATTTATAGATTATGGCCATATCTTCCAACTGAAATTTGGTGAATATTCCTAAATATGGAATGTATTTTTTATTATGTTCTGTTGCGTGAGTAATTCACTATCTTACGATTACATTGTATATAAAATCGTTGAGTTTAGTGCTATTTTCTTGTGTGTTTATAACATAAACAATTCAGGCATTGTTAATTAAACATACCCATCTCTTTATTCCTGTATTTCATTAATAGAAGAACAGAGTATTTTAACATTTCAAGACTTTTGGTATAACACTTTGTCTTTCTTCTCAATCTTGCCAGAAAGTGTCTGAATATACTATTATATCCTTCAACAGTATATGTTTCAGCTTTTGATCGGGTATGAATCTTTTCTGGAAGGAACTCTGCATATGCCTTCCAGTTATCGGTCATCACTTCTCCAATCTCTTTGTTCTTTAACTTTTTCCAGAGCTTTTGTCCGGTTTGTGTTCCCCTGCTGCCAAAAGAGCAGTCAATGAACCTTTTTCCATTTCTATCAACAGCAATCCAGATCCAACAATATTTTTTTTGTTTCCAATATAAGTGTGCATCTCATCCAGTTCAACTATCGATATCTTATTTTCGCTCTTCAAATCCTCTAATTCTTGACCAAATTTCTTTATCCAGTTATACACAGAAACGTGACTGACCCCCTAAATAACGATCAATTGAACGAAATCCCATTCCTTCAAAAAAAAGTTGTAAAGCCTGTCTTTTGACGGACTCAGGAAATGCAGTTGATTTTAGTTCTACTGAATAGTTATATCCACAATCATGACATTTGTAGCGCTGACGGCCAGCAGTCATACCATTCTTTTTATGACTGGAACTCTTACATCTTGGGCAGTTCATAAAGAATATAGGTTCTCATCATATATAACTATGATTTGTTAACAATGCCCACTTTCGTTCATTTTGAGGAACACTTTCTGCAGATGGGAGATGAATTTGTCTTCTTTTTCAACAGCATTTTATTAGTTGAGTTAATGTCATTTTCCTTGCTGTAATTTTGGTACAGTTCTTCTTAATTGTTGTACTGGTAATAATGGTATTTTTTTGAAAGTATAGTTGGATGATAGGGCCATAAGTATTTAATAGCTAAGCGACATATGTTTCATTGTTACATAAAAAAATGTAATCGAGATTCAAACAGTATTGGTAATCTGGTCTTGAATCTCGAGTTGCCCTGAGGCATGTTAGCTTTGGCTTTTATATTATTAAAAGTTTGTGGAGCCTTGCCTCAGGAGTAAATTAGAATGAGGTAAAAAGATGAAAATGGACAATCGGATTATTTCGGTGCTATCTGTTGCCTTAATACTCGGTATGCTGATAGTACCGGGAGTAAGTGCAAAGAACAACATGACAAATGGAGTTGACTTAGAAGATGCAGAATTAATTGCTTCATATTACGTGCAATACGTTCCTACTTTTTTGGAGGATTTTGACGAATGGAAGAATGCAACGGTAAAAAGCTCAACAACATTTTATGGTCTTGAAGGACAGATGACCGCTTATTCATTTGATGTGCTTGATGGGGAACAATATGCAGGATATATTCTAATTTCTGCAACAAAGGATAACTACCCTGTTCTTGGATTCTCAAAAGGAAAAATTCCGACTGCTATCAACGAAATGACAACAAGTTCTGATTTTGTTGCGGAGGTTCAGGCAAGTAGTGAAAAGTTAAGTGTTGGACACGCAACTCCACTTTACCTTGGGGGAACCTTCTATTGTATGGAATATTCTTTTGTCGATGCTAAAGGCAATGTTGTGAAAAAAGAACTTGTTGATCTGACGACATCTAAAATGATGAAAGGAGATGAGAACCAGGATGAGAATCTCTCTAAGATGAAAGAGTTGTTTGATACTAAAGAGAACGAAAAGATTCAACAGATCAAAAAGAAAGAAGCTAAAGAGCAGTGGGATTCTATTGAAAGTAGAATGAGCAATAATTTCGAATCAAGTGTGTCTACAAGAAGTATTGGATGGATAAGTGGAGTTCCTTTATATGAATGGCGTGCTGGCTGTACTCCAACTTCTGCTGGAATGGTTTTAGGTTATTGGAGAAACAATGGATATTCAGAACTCCCTATCGGAACTACTTTAATTGATGAATTGGCTTCTGAGATGGGTACGTATAATTGGCCAGAAGATGCGACATGGCCCTGGGATATGGACAATGGAATCAAAGCTGTTTGTGATAACCATGGATATAGTAGCATTAGTGCATCCAATGATTATTTATTAAGTTGGAGTGACACTAAGAATCAGATTGATAATGGAAGGCCATTTGTTCTGAGCATGACATATGGTGGTGTTGGTAGTGGTTATGAAGAAGATAAGCCATATGGAATGCATAGTGTAACATGTATAGGTTACTCAGATGGTACAGAGAATTATGTGTTCCTACATGATACATGGGACACAGAGAATCATCACTATCTGGTATTTGGTGATTGGGTAGCTGCAATGGGAACATGGGTAGTACCCTGATTCCCACTTTTTTAACGCAACTTATAAGAAGGCATACAAGACTATTCTTTACATAAAGAGTTGATATGGTTGAGAATCTATTTACTGATACTGCTAATTTTAATAATGCTTGCGGGTACTGCAACTGCAACGACAGTAATAGTCGATAGTACTGGTGTTGAAGATTACAGTTCCATACAGGAAGCTGTTAACAATACTGCTCCTGGTGGTGTCATCATTGTTAACCAAGGGAAGTATATTGAGACCATCGTGATTAATAAAGAATTGTCTATAAATTCAGCTTTAGTTTCCTCTGGAACTACTATTGTTCAAGCCGATGTTCCTGATAAAGCCGTTTTTTCGGTCCAGGCAAACAATGTTACGATTAGTGGATTTAATATTTTGGGGATAAGCAGTGAAGGAGGACAAGGTATATCACTTGATTATGTAAAGGATTGTTCAGTAAAAAATAATGTTGTATCCAACAATTTTCGAGGCATTTATCTCCAGGGTTCAAACAATAATACCATATCAAATAATATTTGTATGGAGAATGGTCGTAGTGGAATTTTTCTGGTTGAATCCAGTGGCAATATATTGGATCATAATAGTGCAAGTAATCAATTGGAAGGGATTGTTCTTGCCTCATCCAATGATAATGTCTTAGAAGGAAATATTGCGAGTTCAAACGATGAATTTGGTATTCTGTTGCGAGAGGATTGCGAAAATAATCAGTTGTATAATAACAGTATGATTGGAAATCGATATGATTTTGGAGATGATGGAAAAGGGAATATCATTGACCAGAGCAATCTTGTTAATGATAAGCCAGTTTATTACCTAGACAGCTTATCAGATATTGTTATAGATGGCTCTTCAAATGCCGGTACGTTATATTGCTATGATTGCAGGAATATTACGATAAAGGATTTGGTTTTAAAAAATAACAAGTATGGAATCTACTTGTCTGGAACAGAAGAGTCTTATTTGTATAATATTACTTCTTCTGAGAACTACGATGGGATTCATTTCACAAATTCTGATGAGAATATGGTTACTGATTGCAGTATTAGTAATAACACTTTGAGTGGGTTGTATCTAACAGAATCTGAAAAGAATTTTATCAAAAATAATCATATTTTAGCTAATAGAAAGGGTGTTTACTTTGATGTATCAGAGGAGAATAGGTTGAGCAGCAATTTGATATCAAATAATTCAGTGGGGATTGAACAAGTATTCTCAGCTAATAATACGATACAGGAAAACAGGATTATCAAGAGTAGTAATTATGGGATGTTTTTGTATCATTCCGATATTAGTTTGATTGTAGAAAACGACTTTTTTATGAATGGACAGGGTATTGTCCTTCGATATTCAAATGATAATATTCTCACTGAAAACAATATTAGCAAAAGCCTTTCTGGAATTACATTGCTGGATTCAAGTAACAATAATACAGTTTTTGATAATTACCTGTATGATAATGTCGCTTGTATAATAGGAGAAAAGGAAAATAATGTTTTCAATAACTCGTTTGAGAACATTGTTGTAAGAAGGACTTTGCTATTTATGGAGCCTTTTTATTTGGTTGTTCTCATTTTAGTTGCTTTTGGTGTTATTCGTAGGATGAAGTGAGAGAAACGAGGAAGAAACATGAATGGGGGTATGAATGCATGTATTTTAAACGAATGTTAAGTATATTTATAATGGTTCTATTGTTGGTTAATTTGGTATTTACTGCATCAGCAAATCCAAACATAAGTTCAGATCAAAATGAATATAGTAACAATACAAAATCAGAGCTTCCTGATTTTAATCCACAGATATTCGCTCAGCTGGAAGAACAGGATGATAGCTACATATTGAGTAAAGGTGAAGTTCCTTTAGTAACAAGCGATTCTGCAAAAAGAAGCTGGCTTAATGATTTAAGCAATGTTGCAAAGGGTGCGAGAGGAAAAATGGCAGAATATATAAGGCCGAAAGGTTCTGTAATGTCATATGGATATAGTTATCTGGGCTTTTTATCAGTTCAATTTCCAGAAGGTACTGAAGTAAATGAATCTTTGATAAATGAAATTTATTCTATTTTCAATGAAGAAGCTATGAAGAATAATATCAGTAAAGTTCCTGTCTTGTTCCAATATAGTCCGGAAATAATTCCTGGTGAAGCACTTGACACTGAAGATTATGAGAATGAGATCGTTGATGATGTAGAAAACACTAATAATGAGAAACAATCTAAAGATATTCCAGGTTTTACGCTTTTGTTTACAATGTTGGCTTTCCTTATTGCTTCAGGAAGAAGATAAGTTTTTTAAAATTGTCTTTTTCCCCTGTTATTTTTTTATAATAGCATTTTGCAAGATAAATTTATGTCACAAAAAAGTAGAGAAGACCGGTTGCTCATAAAGCAACCTGTCCCCACATTTTTAAATAATGGCTTTTTTTATTCTGCTGAAGTGACATCAAAGAGCAGTTCTGCCCCATTGCTATCCACATGCACAGTGGAACCTTCGGGAATCTCACCGGCAACTATCAGCTTGGCTATACGGGTCTCAACCTCATTCTGAATTACCCTCTTAAGTGGTCTGGCACCAAATGTTTCACTGTATCCTGCCTTTGAAAGATAAGCCTTTGCAGCATCCGTTATTTCAAGACTGATACGCTTGTCCCTTAGCCTTTCAACAAGATCTGCAACCTTGATGTCAACGATTTTTACCAATTCTTCCGGCTTCAATGAATGGAAAAGAGCAATCTCATCGATACGATTAAGGAACTCCGGTTTGAAATACTTCCCAAGTTCAGTCATTGCACGCATCTGAAGAGTTGCATAATCTATGTCCTTTTCGTCTTCATTGGTTCTTAGTACTTCAGTAAGGTCCCCTGCAAAGATGTTTGAGGTCATAATTATCAGTGTGTTCTTGAAGTTCACGGTTCTTCCTTTTGAATCAGTGAGTCTGCCGTCATCAAGTATCTGAAGCATGACATTGAACACATCCGGATGTGCCTTTTCTATTTCATCGAAGAGCACAACTGAGTATGGCCTCCTGCGAACTGCTTCTGTAAGCTGACCGCCCTCATCATGACCGATATATCCAGGTGGTGCACCTATCATTCGTGCAACTGTGTGCTTTTCCATGTATTCAGACATGTCAATACGTACCATGTTGTTCTCATTATCGAACAATTCAACTGCAAGTGCTTTTACAAGCTCGGTCTTACCAACGCCTGTTGGACCAAGGAAGATGAAGCTTCCAATAGGACGTCCCGGGTCCTTAATGCCTGCATAGTTGCGTATGACTGCATCGGCTACTGCCTTTACAGCTTCATCCTGACCAATGATACGATTGTGGAGATGGTCTTCAAAATTAATGAGCTTTTCACGTTGACCTTCCATGAGCCTTGTTACAGGTATGTGGGTCCATTGGCTGACAACTTCAGCGATGTCCTCTTCACCAACCTCCTCATTTAGAAGCATCTCACCCTGCATTCCCTGGAGTTTCTTTTCTTCTTCCCTATATTCATTTTCCAGAGGAGCAAGGGTTCCATACTTCAATCTGGATGCAAGTTCAAGGTTGTTCTCATTTTCAGCAAGTTCATACTGGATCTTGGTTTCTTCGATCTCTTGTTTTAGGGCACCAAGCTTTGAGATAGCTTCTTTCTCATGATTCCATTTGGCTCTCATGGCATCGGATTCCGCCCTGATATCTGCAAGTTCCTTATCAAGATCTTCAAGGCGATCCTTTGAAGCTTCATCCTTCTCTTTCCTAAGCGCCTCACGCTCTATTTCAAGCTGCATGATCTTACGGTCAGCCTCATCAAGTTCTGCTGGCTTGCTATCAATGGCAGTCCTCTTCTTTGCAGCAGCCTCATCCACAAGATCGATGGCCTTGTCTGGAAGGAACCTGTCGGTAATGTAACGGCTACTCATCACAGCAGCAGCAACAAGCCCCGAGTCCTTCAGACGAACACCATGATGAACCTCATACTTCTCCTTCAAACCACGCAGTATGGAAATTGTATCTTCTACTGTAGGCTCTTCTACAAACACAGGGAGGAACCTGCGTTCAAGCGCTGCATCCTTTTCGATGTACTTGCGGTACTCATCGATGGTTGTTGCACCTATACAGTGTAATTCACCACGTGCAAGCATTGGCTTTAAGAGGTTTCCTGCATCCATAGCACCTTCTGTAGCACCGGCACCCACAATGGTGTGGATCTCATCTATAAATAGAATTATCTGGCCTTCTGAATCAGCGACTTCCTTAAGAACTGCCTTCAACCTTTCCTCAAACTCACCACGGAACTTCGCACCGGCAATAAGAGAGCCCATATCAAGAGCAATGATGCGCTTTTCTTTCATTGCATCAGGCACATCCCTTTTAGCGATACGCTGAGCCAATCCCTCGACTATTGCAGTTTTACCGACACCAGCCTCACCAATAAGTACAGGATTGTTCTTTCGGCGCCTGGAAAGAATCTCTATGGAATGTCTTATCTCCTGATCCCTGCCAATAACAGGATCAAGCTTTCCCTGAGCAGCCAGCTCTGTGAAATCGATCCCGTACTTCTTAAGTGGCTCCATTGTATCTTCCGGATTCTCTGAAGTAATTTTTCTATCCCCCCTGATCTGTTTGATGCCACCAAGGATTCTGTCACGTGTAACACCTTCACTTGCAAGGATCTTGCCACATTGGCTGTCCTTTTCTCCGACCATTGCAAGAAGGAGATGCTCAACGCTTACATACTCATCTTTCATCTTTCCGGCTTCCTGCACGGCAGCATCCAGAACACGCCTCATTGTCTGTGTCATGTAGACCTGTTCGCCACCTGGTCCTGAGACCTGCGGAAGATTGGCAAGCTGAGCTTCAACCTTCTGCTTCAGGCGGTCCACCGGAACTTCCATATTATGCAATAATGTAGTTACAAGCCCTCCACTTTGCTCCAGTAATGCAAGGAACATATGCTCACAATCTATCTGCTGATTCCTGTACCTTGCAGCAATTGTGCTTGAGCCCTGAATAGCTTCCTGGGCTTTCTGTGTGAAACTGTTAAGATCCATTTTATATACTCCCCGGGGTCTATATCCCCATTATCCTGTCCTTTCAATTTAGAATCTGTGCTTAAATTACTTTTGATACGTTTTTAGAGGGCAGGAAATACCCAAATTTACGCACAAAAAAATGCCTGTAAATATTCACTTTTTACTATTCATATATTTACAGGCACAAATTAACCGTAAAATGGAGAACTCTCAGATTATGATCGTTGATGTTCTCTCATCTTTCTCATCATCAAAGTCAGCTACAACTGCCTCGGTGGTCAGTATCATACCAGCAATGGATGCAGCATTTTGTAATCCACTTCTGACAACCTTTGTTGGGTCGATCACACCAGCCTCGAACAAATCCTCAAAAGTATCAGTCTTGGCATTATAACCGTACTTGTCATTAGATTCCGACCTGATCTGTGCCATAACCTCAGCACCATCCTTTCCTGCATTAACTGAGATCTGGCGGATAGGTTCCTCAAGTGCACGTTTGATTATCTTAAGACCAATGTTTTGCTCACCTTCAAGTTCAATGTCCTCAAGTACGGATGTTGCACGGAACAGTGAAATACCACCGCCAGTGATGACACCTTCCTCAACTGCCGCTTTCGTTGCGTTCAAGGCATCATCGATCCTTGTCTTCTTTTCCTTGAGTTCGGTTTCTGTAGCTGCGCCTACTTTGATCACCGCCACACCACCACCGAGTTTTGCAAGGCGCTTCTTGAGTTCCTTCTTTTTGAATTCTGCATCTGTGACCTTAATCTGTGATTCGATAAGTTTCATCCTCTTCCCGATATCAGTTTTGTCCCCCTTACCTTCGATGATTGTGGTCTTGTTCTTGTCAATATTGACCTTGCGGGCAGTTCCAAGCATCTGCTCAGTGAATTCCTCGATCTTCATGCCTTTATCTTCGCTGATGACCATAGCACCTGTAAGAACTGCAATGTCTTCTAGCATGGCCTTCTGTTCATCACCAAAACCAGGAGCTTTTACAGCACAAACACGCAATGAACCACGCATAATGTTCAATATAAGTGCAGCCTGAGCATCACCTTCCACATCCTGTGCAATCATGACAAGCGGCCTGCCTTCCTTGGCAACCATCTCAAGCACAGGTATGATCTGATTCATTGTACTGATCTTGCGATCGGTTATGAGGATATATGGGTCTTCAAGCTCACATGTCATTTTTTCATGGTCTGTTGCCATGTATGGTGAAACAAATCCACGGTCAAATTGCATACCTTCAACAACTTCAAGGTGGGTTTCCATGGTCTTGGAGTTCTCAACAGTGATCACACCGTTGTATCCTACTTTCTCCATTGCGTCTGCTATCAGTGCACCAACTACTTCGTCATTGTTGGCCGAAATGGTTGCAACCTGCAGGATCTTTTCTTTGTCTTTGACATCACTGCTACCTTCACGGAGATATGTAACTACCTTCTGGGTTGCTTTTTCAATACCCTTTTTAACCTCAATTGGATTTGCTCCGGCACTTATATTCTTTAAACCTTCTCTTAACATGGACTGGGCAAGCAGGGTTGCAGTAGTTGTTCCATCACCCGTGTTATCCTGGGTCCTTGATGCAACCTCCTTGACAAGTTTGGCACCCATGTTTTCGAATTTGTCCTTAAGCTCAATTTCCTTGGCAATGGTTACACCGTCATTGCTAACCACAGGATTGCTGGGCTTGTCGAGTACCACATTGCGACCTTTTGGACCAAGTGTTATTTTTACAGTGTTAGCTACTTTATCGACACCACTTAACAACGCTTTACGCGCATCTTCATCAAACATGATCTGTTTTGACATAGATTATCCCTCTATTTCACATTAGTTTTCAACTACTGCTAAAACATCTTTGAAATCGATGAACATATGGAGTTCCCCGTCCACATCGATCTCATCACTTCGGTACCCACTATACAGCACATGTTCACCTGGTTTTAGAGGAAGTTCCTTTCCATCCTCAAAGGTCCCAACAGCAACGACTAATCCTTCATTTTTCTCTTTCTGTGCAGAATCAGGAATATATATCCCGGATTCTGTCACTTCAGCTTTTTTTACAGATTTTATCAATACTCTCTCACCAATTGGCCTGATAATCATCGTGATTTCCTCCAATTATATAACCGAAATGACTCCGGTTAACTTAGCAATAAGATTGCTAAACTTATATTTAAATGTTTTGTATAAAATCGGATTTTTATCTATTTTATCGATATGATGCTGATATTTACTAGAAAACATTATATACCGATAGTTCAATAGAAAGGTATAGCTTATGCCCCAACAAATCATACTGATAAATCTGGAAAAACCCAGAGATAAAAAGCTTGAAGAAGATATTCATTGGTTCTGCAACAGTTTCGGTCTATCCTCTGGAAGGGATACTGAAAACATTGCAACACAGATAGTCCATGACATGCTACAACAGATCTCGGAAAGGGAAGATAGAATATCATCAGATGTCATCGCAGAGAATCTGGATGTAAATCTTTCAAGGGTTAACCACCATATAAGAAATCTTATCAATGCAGGCCTGATCTACAGGGAAAAAAGAGCGCTCTATCTTCGAGGAGGGAGCCTCAAAGCTGCCGTTCAGGAAATGCGAAAAGACTCCGAGCGCATGTTCCAGGAACTGGAAGAGATGGCAGAAGAAATCGATGAACAAATGGGGCTTCGGAACAGATAAAGCCCCTGCATAATACAGAATCGCTTTAGCATTAGAACTTATCGTGAACCCAGAAATCACCTTCGATGGTGAATTCCTTTTTCCATATTGGCACATCTTCCTTGATGCGTTCAAGTGCCTCCACAAGTGTTTCAAATAATTCTTTTCTGTGGGCAGCAGCAACAACAATGTAGACAATGTCTTCACCAGACCTGATAAGACCAGTCTTGTGATGGATGAGCACGTCTACGATGTCATCTTTTTGCTTCAGTTCATTGCATATATTTTCTATAGCCCTGTCAGCAACACCTTCGTACTTTTCAAAATCAATGGCAGTTGTTTCCAAATCATCGTTTACACGCCTTACAATTCCCGTAAATGTTGCGATCCCACCGGAAAAACAGATATCAGGATTTGAGCGGACCTTATTGATAAGAGAATCAAGTGTTAACCACTCTGTTTGCTCAAGAATAATTTGCACAAGTGCATCGATATCCCAATCAGACCTTGCAGGCAATTGAACAAGAATATTGGATACTTCATCAGAACCTTCAACGTCACCAAGGAATATTTTGGGAAGCTCACTGCTTCTTGCACCTTCAACAATGGCAAAGTCAGCGCCATTATCAGCAAGTGCATTCAGAGCAGCCTCAAGTGTTGGATTGCGTTTAATGGTCACAAGCTCGGAATCTGTAATGGCTGCAACTAGACCCGCCCCTGCATCAAAGTGTTTGCCGGTGTCAGTATTTTCAGGATTGAAACGGTGATGCAACATCTGTTTCACAGTTCCAACAGTTCCTTTTTTGGAAAGAGCAGCAACAAGACGTGTTAACAATGTGGTTTTGCCGGAATTCTTGTAGCCTGCAATACAAATGACTTTCATGAAATAAGTTTATGAGGATTCATCATATAAGTACACAACGCGAATAGAACGCAGTAAAATCATAAAAATCATTTTTTAGATTCAACGAAATTTATAATATAACAATTACGAATAATTTATATCCTGTTGATCTGTAGCAATTGTAATGAGTGATTGCAAGATAAGTATCCACGATATGCCTGAAGAGGAAAGGCCACGTGAAAGGTTGCTCAAATATGGCCCTGAAGCACTTTCCAATGCAGAACTTCTTGCCATTATACTCAGAACGGGTACACAGAAGGAGAATATCATCAACCTTTGCAGCCGTATTTTTTCAGAGTACAACATCAAACAACTAAGCCATGCAAATGTTTCCCGGCTCACACAGATCCACGGTATCGGGAATGCAAAAGCAGCACAGATAGCTGCTGTGTTTGAACTTGCCCGCAAGCTTGAAGGATTTACCGATGGGCCTAAAAGGAAAATCAAGTCGCCTGCGGATGTTTATTCACTACTCTACCCCCGCATGCGTGAACACAAACGAGAGAGACTCGTAGCACTGCTCCTGGATACAAAAAACCATGTGATACGTGAAGAACTTGTTTCCATCGGTAGCCTGAATGCGAACATAGTACATCCAAGAGAAGTCTTTAAGGCAGCATTCATGGAGTCCTGTGCCTCTGTCATACTCTCACACAACCACCCATCTGGTGATCCTACACCAAGCAGAGAAGACATTGCTGTAACTGAGAAATTAGTAGAGGGTGGAAAGTTACTTGGTATCGATGTACTGGACCATGTTGTGATAGGAGATGGAAGATATGTTAGCCTAAAAGATGAGGGGTTTGTTAAATAGTATAGTAACTATTCAGCCTAGCACAATCTGCCTATTGGTGCTGATTTCATCGAAATGAAGATATCTGCCCACTAACAATCTAACAATCTAACAATCAAAAAAACAATCCATAGTAACAATCAATAGTAACAATCAAAATAAATGTTCATAATGAAATTTACATTTCAACTTTGAAACACTTTAAGATATAATTTAGAATCGACTTCAATCCACACTTTTTTACTTTTTGACAATTACTTCAACGTAAAATTGTAGGATATCGGTTTTTTCCCGTTGTATATATCCCACCATAACAATGCGATGGGTGATATTCAAACCAGCTTTATTCGATTGTATGTTCTGCCAAGTTGTTTTAGTATCTGTGTTTATTCTACTTTCGCTGTTACTTCACCTTTTCCATAATTCTCAGCATCTTTTTTTACTCTTTCAAATGTTTTATCGAACAACACAGAAAGTCTTTTTGCAATCATCAGATTCATCAATAAATGAATAACTAGTGAATAACATTAAATTTATCAAGTTCCACACAAAAAACATATGTTTATTCCATGCAAATAATGGCATAATAAACATAAGAAGATGAAACTATGATATTTAGACATCTTTTAAGACTAAATAATAAATATAATACGGATAGGGAACTATATTAATCATCAGTGATTTTCCTAAAATAGGGGGGATATTATGGGTGTAAGTAAAATACAAGAGTTGATTGAAAAAAAAGATTATATTACTGTGAAAAAGAGATTATCGGAAATGAATAAAATAGATGTGGCAGAAACTCTAAAACCTTTAGAGCCACATATGACATTACTATTATTTAGAATGTTACCAAAGGATTTAGCTGTAGATGTATTTGCTCATTTTTCTTCAAAACAACGATTAGAAATAATAAGTTCTATAACAGACAACGAGTTAGAAAATATTATCGAAGAACTATTTTTTGATGATATGATAGATTTAATAGAGGAAATGCCTGCAAATATTGTAAATAAAATACTGGTATATGCAAAAGAAGATGAACGAAAATTAATAAATCAATTTCTTAAATATCCAGCTGACTCTGCAGGAAGTTTAATGACTATTGAATATGTAGAACTTAAAAAGCATATGACAGTCAAAGAATCTATGGCCCATATCAAAAAAATCGGACTAGATAGAGAAACGGTTTATACTTGCTATGTAACAGATAATAATAGAACTTTAGAAGGTTTTGTTTCCTTAAGAACATTAGTTACATCAGATGAAAATTTAATAATAGCAGATATTATGAAAGATGGAGTAATAAATGTAAATACCCATGATGACCAGGAAATAGTTGCCCAATCATTTAGAAGATACGGATTTTTAGCCTTACCTGTGGTTGATAAGGAAAATAAGTTAACAGGAATTATAACTGTAGACGATATTATAGATGTTATTGAACAAGAGGCAACAGAAGACTTTCAAATAATGGCTGCTATGTTTCCATCAGAAGAAGAATATCTTGATACAAGTGTATTTCAACTGGCAAAAAATAGATTGCCTTGGTTAATGATACTAATGATTTCTGGAATATTTACAGGAAGTATCATGAGTAAATATGAAGATATATTATCCTCTGTAGTTGTTCTTGCCACATTTATACCAATGCTAATGGATACAGGTGGTAATTCAGGAAGTCAGTCCTCCACACTAACAATAAGAGGATTAGCCCTAGGCGAAATTATGCCATCAGATTTGTGGAAGGTATTATTTAAAGAACTTAAAATATCTTTTCTAGTAGGAATGGCTCTAGTAATTGTAAACTTTACTAGGCTTATGTTGTTTGATAAAGCAGGAATACCAGTAACTTTAACGGTTTCAATAACTCTACTACTTATTGTAATGTCTTCAAAGATTGTAGGAGGGGTATTGCCACTAGCAGCAAAGAAACTTAATATGGATCCAGCTATAATGGCAGGTCCACTAATTACGACTATGGTAGATGGACTAAGTTTAGTAGTATACTTTACCCTGGCTACAAAATTATTAGGACTATAAAAATAAATGACGAGCATATAATTATACAACATCAATCAATTCAAAATAATTATAATAACATAATCATATACCCCCACCTTCCGCAGATGTCCAGGAGTTTTGTTAATTATTTGGATTAAAGAATTAAAGTTATTTGTCAACTAATAGTATTACTGTTAATTATTAAAGTATTGCTTTTTATGGATGTTATATGATATAAGTATGCACATATCCCTGAAAAAGAAAAATATCCATTTTACGAGACATCTGCGGAATATAAGAGGTAAAGTGTTATTCAGAGATAACCGTAGAGCAATTTCATTGCTTCTTTTTCATTATCTCCGCCGCATTTGTCTACTATGTCCCCATATGCTTTGATAAGTTTGAGGTATTTATCCTCAGATGTAAGCTGATATCTGGTTGCATGTATGCATGCTTCAATGACCCCGAAAAGACCACGGTTAGGAGCTCTTATCAGTGGTTTGTTCATGCGGGTCCCTACAGGTTCCAGTTCTGTTACAAGTGCTTCTGATGTAAGTTTAGTGTTTGTACAATCAAAAGCTATCCAGCATTGGGCTTTTTTCAGAGTGACAAAATTTCTGCCAGCTACATTCACACTTTCAAATTCAGAATCTTCAAGGTCAGTAAATGTTGAATTAACAAAGACCAAAGGATCCAAAGTAATATTTACAACGAGAGTTTTTTCAGAAAGCACATTGTTGTAGGTAGTAGAACCTTTGAACATACGCACGAATAATTTGTCTTTTTTACGAATGATCCCCATGGGGGCGGCGTTTGGCGTCCATCCTCTGCTTGTCGTAACAATAGTCTCTGATATGCCTTCATAAATTCCGTAATGGTCATATTTTATCTTATTAAGCATTAGAACCTGACTCCTGCAAGCAGTGAGATAAACAGACCGGCAATTACAATGTCTGCCGTGGACCCTGGATTTATTTTTTTTTCCAGAAGCTCTTCATCTAGTTTTTTTATCAATGGTAGTAAAGTATTAAACTCTTCATTGTTTTTATATATTTCATTGATTATTATTCTTGCCTGCCCAGACACATAAGCAGCAGTTTCATTATTATACTTAGTACTTATGAAGCTGTCTTCATTTTCAGCAAGCATCTTCAAAAAAGCATAGACGGTTACATCATTGATGTCAGCTTTAACCTTTGAAGGACAAAGCTTAGCATTCATACCATCAATTATTATTTCAGCACAATTAGCACATCTTTTAAAACCAGTGACCCACTCGTTTGCTATCAGATCGTATCCTCTTGCAATATCCATGAGTTTGTAGAGACTCATATCCTTTTTGTTAAGCTCATCGATAGCTTCCTTATTCTGAAGATCGAACTCATCCACAGGATTAACCTTGACAGCCGCTGCCTCAAAGCAGCTATAAAAGTTAACAGAATCAGATGTATCAGTGTTCTTTACGATCCTGTATGCACATTCCACCAGCTGTTGAATGCTAAAAGGTTCATCTTCCTGAAGTAGTTCACCGGCAGCCATTGCAAGGGGTATTAGCAGTATAAATGCTCCAAAATGAGTATTTCCGCCTCTTTGCCATCTTGCACTCTCAATAACAGCATTTCTAATGAATTTGCCAATACCCTTTGTCTCTGATGAAGCTTCCTCTACCACCGGATAAATACCGGTCGCTGATGCCAGGAAATGCTCGTAACGTGTATCATCATAGTCACTATGTCTGTCAATATTCCCAGGTTTTGGGGAGGCGGAAACTTCCAGGCACATTGCAAGCTGGGCGCAGCGTGCAATGTAGGAGGAGGGTGGATAGTTCCCTCTGTCTATTGCATAAAGTGAGTCTTTCATATATGCTTAATTCTTTGAACCATTGATAGGCTTTTTAGCATTGTCAATTATGTAATCAGCCAGCTCTTTTTTCAGGCGCATATATTCTGCATCTGAAAGTCCTAATGTTTCCAGTACCCCATCTCTGAGATAACAGGGTTTTGATAGCTTACAGCACCACGCAAGGCTTCCAAAACAAGTGCTATCTCCGTATTCTAACATAGTACCTTTAGCAAATTCCATTTTAGTATCTGCAAATTCCTGTGAAGAGTAACCAAGTTTTGCGATGCCACTATGTATGAGGCATTGCTTAACAGGTATACAACAAAACGCAAGTCCCCTCAGATCTCCTTCCCCTCTGCAAATATGCTTTGGTGCATTGTACCAGCCCATATCTTTCTGCTGGATAGATATTCTCTTGACAAGGTCACTTACAAGTCCTGTTTGCTCAAGAACTCCCCGTGCAACAGAAACCATATCTGCACCTCTTGTGAACATATCTTTTGCAGCATCTATGTCAGTTACGGAGTTGTTGCATATGAGGAACATCCTTGTGGAATCACGTACATTCTTTATGAGCTTAAGATCCGCCCCAGCACCTTCCTTCATTGCATCAAAATGAAGTATGTCAGCTCCTGCTGCTTCTATTTTCTTCACTAGCTCAATGTCATCCACTACATTTGCACGCACCTTGACAGAAAGCAGAACACCAGTTTCCTTGATCCTGCCAATCCACTCACAAAGTTTTGTAAGGTCACTGAGAAGTGCCTGTCCTGTCCCGAGATCCGTGATCTCCTTTTGCCTGCAATGAGCATCCAGTTCCAGAATAGCACCTGCTTCCTTTACAATTGTGGCAGCTTCGATCAGAGGTTCTATTGTTGCACTTCTTACATTGACGCCCACAACAGGTCCTTCATTTACTGCTTTGATCTCGTTTTCAATGAGTTTTAAAGGCTCGTCCGATACAAAATCATCCCTGCCTCTTGCAAGCATTTGCGATGCTGCCTTTTGTGTTGCAGCATCAAGATTGTATCCTCCAATTATTACAAGACCTGCGTCCTTTGCTTTTTCATTTGCAAAACTACTGTTGGTTATTCCTCCCATAGGAGCAAGTGCAATTGGGTTCCTGAAAGAGAAATTACCGACCTGAATATTAAAAAGATTATCTGACAAGTTTTTACCTCTGTGAAATATGAATTAGTACTATGTTGCTGCATAATGAATGGTTATTTTATTAAAATTGCGGTGTGAATTAAAATTGAGAGGGATATCAATAGGATTTGGAAGAAATGAAAGTATACAAAGGTGGCTCACAAGTAAAAAGAACCAAGTTACCAAACATTTTTTTAAATTCCACGCCAAAAACTGAAATATAAGATCTTTTTGATTTATATGCTACTACATGCGTAGCTGATATATACCTATATACATGTAGAAACTTTAGATAGCTATATGTATCAAAGGCAATTTATTAGAAATATTTATGATCCAATATTTTTTTTGCTTGCAGTAAACAGATAATTGGATTTAATGGCAGGATGTGTAGAACATGAAAAAAACGTTGATAGATGTAATTTTTGCATCTGAAAAAAGGAAGAACATGCTTTTATTGTTGCATGAAGGCCCCCAAGAAATGGAAACTATTCTAAAGTCACTAAAAACAACAAGAACGGCATTGCTTCCACAAGCCAAGATCTTAAAAGAATACTCCCTTGTCACTCAATCCACAGATGTTTACGAATTAACAACTATAGCGAAACTAATAGTTGATGAAACAAAACCTTTAATGGATATGATCACTGTTTTTGAGCATAGTAAAGATTACTTTGCGTCCCACAAAATGGAGTTCATTCCCCCTCAACTATTAAAAAGAATAAGTGAAATTGGGGATTGCGAAATAATAGAACCAAGTTTGATCAATACTTATGAGATAAACAAAGATTTTATTGAAAATGCCAATGGATCGAGTTCATTGTTTTTTATATTTACTTTTGTACACCCAATGTTCTATCAAATACTCTCTGACTTTGCAGAAAAAAATAAAGATGTTCATGTGATAATTAGCAAAGAATTGTTTGAAAAACTCAAAGAAGATTGGTATGAAGAATTCAAAGAGTTAATTGATGGCGGTAAAATTAAATTTTACATTTGTCAGAAAGATATGGAACTGTTATCCTTGTCAGTAAGCAAACATTGCTTTGTTTTAAGATTGCTTTCCAAAACGAATGAATTTAGTAACAAGCAATTAGCCTGCTTCAACCCCAGAGCAGAGCAATGGAGCAAAGATCTTTTCGAGTATTACTTGAAGGATTCAACGGCAATAAGCAGAATATAAAACTGCCTTTTGTATTATTCCATTACTCTAAAAAAGTCCTTGGTGCGGGAGATGCGATTCGAACGCATGAACTCCTACGAGACTAGGCTCTGAACCTAGCGCCTTTGGCCAGGCTGGGCAACTCCCGCATGTGAATGTTGGTTAGTAGTGCTTTTTCTAATTAAACTTTGTGTTCGGAAAAATGATTTGGGGAAACTGGTGGCTACTCACGCCATCAGTTTCATTAAAAGCGCTTTCTGGGCATGCAGGCGGTTCTCAGCCTGATCGAAAACAACTGAATGAGGACCATCCATAACCTCTGCACTTATCTCCTCTCCGCGGTGTGCAGGAAGGCAATGCATCACTATGACATCTGTTTTCGCCTGCTCTACCAGTTCAGTGTTTATCTGATACGGAGCAAGGTCTGCAAGACGTTTTTTGCGTTCATCCTCATCACCCATGGACACCCAGACATCTGCATAGATAATATCAGCATCCTTTGCAGCCTCATTTGGATCACTGGTGATAGTGATGTTCCCACCAAGTTCTCTTGCAAGCTCCACAATGTCCTCATCGGGTTCATATCCGGGAGGACATGCAACCACAGCTTCCATTCCCATAAGAGCACAGCCGATTATAGCCGAATTACACACATTGTTCCCATCTCCGACCCATGCATATTTCAGGTCAGAGAATTCGTTCTTGTACTCGCGGATAGTGAGCAGGTCAGCAAGTATCTGGCATGGATGCTCCTTATCCGAAAGTGCATTGATAACCGGAATTGAGGAGTGTTCTGCCAATTGTTTCACCGTCTCATGACTGTGAACTCTTGCAATGATGCCGTACAGATATCTTGAAAGTACCTCTGAAGTGTCCTCAACCGATTCACCGCGACCAAGCTGCATATCCCTGATATTCAAGTATAATGCGTGCCCACCAAGATCACACATAGCAACCTCGAATGAGACACGGGTACGCGTAGATGATTTCTCGAATATCATACCAAGGCTCTTGTTCTTCAGAAGATCAGTGACCTTGCCCCGTAAGCGTTTTTCCTTCAGGTCTTCTGCCATATCGAGTATCTCAATGATCTCATCATGAGTCAGATCAGCCATGGAAATAAGATGTTTCATACTATCAACCTTCATTAAATAATTAATAAGATTATTGTCCGCGTATTTGTTTCATGTGATCAACGCGCCTCTGGATAAGAAATGCTTTACCGATATCACTTCTGTAATGAAGATCACCGGAAATATTCTCCAGAGCATTCTGGGCTATCTTTTCAGCATTTTCAATTGAATCTGCAACACCTACAACAGCAACAGACCTTGATCCGGTGGTGTAGACTTTTCCATCCTTCTCGTAAACACTGGAATAGAAAAGAATGGCAGTACCAATATCCCCGACAACTACTTCCCTGTCCTTTGTCGGCTTGTCAGGATAGCCGGCAGGAACAGCATACTTACAAACCGTTGCCTTCTTACTGAACCTTACATCCAGTTTATCAAGCGTACCGCTTGCCATTGCAGCAAGCACATCCACATAATCGGTTTCAAGCAAAGGCAATACATTCATTGCCTCCGGGTCACCGAAACGTGCGTTAAACTCAATGACCTTGGGACCATCCTTTGTGATCATGAACTGACCATAAAGCGTACCCTTGTACTCCTGCCCGGTTTCCTTGTAGAGAGCCTTTACAGTATCCACCATTATATGCTTTGAACTTTCAACATCTTTCGCAGTAAGGAAAGGAAGAATATCACCTGCTGCATTATAAGAACCCATACCACCTGTATTAGGTCCAAGGTCGTTTTCAAATGCCCTTTTATGATCCTGTACAGTTGGCATGAAAGCAAGGTTCTTTCCATCTACAAAAGCCTGTAGGGTGAACTCCTCGCCAACAAGATTCTCCTCAACAACAACGCTACCCTGATCGAGCAGACTTGCAGCATATACCTTTGCGGCCTCAAGATCAGGCAACTGGTCGCCCATTACTTTGACACCCTTTCCGCCTGTAAGACCGGATGGCTTGATAGCAACATTTCCGAGCTTGTCGATGAAAGCATCCATGGCATCCTTATCAGTGAAAACATCAAAGACGGGACAGCCATCAATGTTGTTATTCCTCATGAAATTGCGTGCCCATGCCTTATCAAACTCAAGCTGTGCAACTTTTTGCTTTGGACTGACAACACTGATACCCGCATCCTCCAGCGCATCTGTAAGACCAACTGCAAGAGGTGCTTCCGGACCAACTACAACAAGCTCAACATTCTTTGATAATGCGAACTCGACGACTTTTTCAACATCTGTCTCTTTCTCAAGGAGAAAATCCTCACATAGTGCAGCAATGCCCGGGTTCTTCTTTGACATCACCACATAGATAGACGGATCTTTCCTGCTTCGTGCTATTGCCGCTACAATAGCGTGCTCTCTTCCACCGCCACCAACTACTAATAAATTCATATATCAAACCTCATCATCAGAAAATTATCGTAAACAATATGCATATAAACTGGAACTTAACTCTATATTTATCATTAGTTCCTATTTTACCAGGAATCAGAATAGCAAGATTTCTAATTACTGCAATAAATAACTTGTCTTTATTTTAATGTATAAACTCAAAGAAGGTCACTTGCCCTGACAAGAGGAACAAGCTTCACAGCTATCTCATCCAGGTTCTTCTCTGCCCCGGACTCACGGTCAACAACAGTAATGACCCTTTCCACGATGCCACCTGCTTCACGGATCGCCACTATGGCATCCTTAACAGAGCCACCACTTGTGGTAACATCCTCAAGAAGCAAAATCTTTGAACCTTCTTTGAACTCACCAACAAAGCGTCCACCAGTGCCATAATCTTTTGAGGATTTACGAATTAGTATCAGTGGGAGCTCTGCCTCAAGGGAAACAGCCGTAGCAAGAGGAACACCACCAAGCACGACACCACCAACAGCATCGAGATCCAGTCCTTTTATGACCTTTGCAGCATCCTTTGCTATCACTTTAAGCGTAGCAGGATCTGTACTTGCCTTCTTTATGTCAATATAATATGTACTCTTCTTCCCTGAAGCAAGTGTGAAATCACCGAACTTAACTGCACCACAAGCTTTGAGAGCATCTATCAATGCACGATTACCATTCCCATCAGACATTCGATCACCTAATAATTGTATTTTTAAAACACTCACCAGGGCTCATTCTTGACCCCGATGAAATATCCTATGATATTCGTACTCAGGTGCAGAACAGGAGTCAGCACCAGCAGCACAATGATTACTGGAATTGTGAAATTGGATGTGAACCAGCCAGGAGACACGATATATGTAAGCAGCCATGCCCCAAAGACAAAATCAAGCTGGTCGATAACTGGCAACGGAGCACCTCTTTTAAATCCAATTCTTCTTTTGAAGAAACTCATGAACATATCCCCGAACAGTGAACCAAATGCCAGTGTAAATATCACGATCACTGCACTAACACTTGAAGCATTTACTGCAAACGATGGCAGCTCAACAGAGAACAATGTTGTTCTCTTAGAAAGGTAATACATCTGAAGCAGGCCCACCAGCATTCCGAAGAATATACCTGCAAGAAGACCGCGATATGTCTTTCCATCTCCAAGTATACGCCGCCCATCAGACATTGTTTTGCCACCGTCAATTGGCTTACCTCCGCCAAGGACAGCTGCAATAGGATTTGGAATATAAGCAGGAAGCATCAGCCAGACAGCAGTTATCAGCATTTCTATCGTAATTATCAACTCGCATTTGTTGTTCTGTTCTGATATGCAACAACGTTATTTAATATATCGAAGCACAATAGATAAAATAACTCTAGTTATAAATATGTTGTACACATAGGATTTGCCAGCAAGATGAAAAATAAAATACCCTACCCCACAACAAGTAATACCATGCTTGCAGCTGTTGTCACTTTTTTATTGCTGGCAACGATCATAACAATGGGGATGCTAACCCCCCTTATAGCGAAACTCACAACTGGAGTTGAGCTTGGTCTTGAACCCGCATACTTCAACAATAGAACTGCAATTCCCGTTGCTATCCTTGTTCTGGTCCTGAGCACAGGTATGCTCGTGGGTTATGCTGATCGCAAGTACGTCATCCCAATAGTAGGAGCATCTGCTGCCCTTTCGATACTTTTTGCAGTGATATCACCCTTTGGGAATACACCCATGGATATTGCTCTGCCCATCCTTATCGTTGCACTGATGGCAAGCTTCTACAGGATCATCAGGATATTGGGCATCAACAAAAAAGCCCCCCCATCAGCAAAGATAAGGAAACTCAGCGCGCACGTGATCCACGTAGGCATCATACTTATCCTGCTTGGAATTATACTCAGCTCGAACATGAAACTGGAAGGTTCCGCTGTCCTGAGTACAGGTCAAACCAGTTCATTTGAAGAACAGCATTACCAGCTAAAGATCAACAACATGGATTCACACTACACCGGTGAACCCTTCAACAGCTATCCGGCATCATCCTATACTACAAGGGTCGATTTTGATATTTATAAGAAAGGCAATTATTTCAAGAGCGGACAGGTCAGCTACATCACAGATTTCAAGTGGGGGCAGACATATACGACTACCTACATAAACCGCGGGCCCACAGAAGAATTGTTCATAGCTCCAAGAGCTATTGACGAGTCTGGTGGCAAGATCGACCTGTACATGCGAACCGTACCATTCATCAACTTCCTCTGGGGAGGTATCTACATGATGGTAATAGGTATGATCGCCCTGCTGATAACAGAGCGCAGTAAAGGCATCAAATCAGGCAGTTCCGGAATGAGCAATAAAGCAAGTGAAGGAAGATACGACCACATGCTCGAAGAGGAAATAGAAAAACGAAAAGCTATGAGAGCAAAGGAAAACAGGTGATCATTTGAACTTAGGTATGATCCTCATATGGCTGGCATTCATCTGTGGATGGGGTGCTACCTTTTTTTCAATTAGTTACTGTGCATCATCGCAGCACAGGGCAAAAGCATACTGGAATAAGCTGGAAATCTTGTGTACAGTATTCATTACGCTCTCGGCACTCATACTCCTAATACAACTGCTTACGGTCAATGCTTCCTATGAGTATGTATTCAATCATTCCAGCTCCGATCTTTCGTGGTTCTATCGCATATCAGCTTTCTGGGCCGGACAGGAAGGATCACTTCTGCTCTGGACATGGGCAACACTTGTGATGCTTTTGCTGCTACGCTACACGGGATACACAAAAGAACTTGTTGAAACAAAAATGATGGACATTACAAGAATAGTATCCATGGTAGTTGTATCCGTGTTCCTGTTATTGCTTGTCATTGATAATCCATTTTCTGCATACCAGATACTGCCAGGCGGCACAGTTGAAGCAACTAACTGGAACCCGCTCGCTATACTTTATGATGTACCCTATGGGCAGGGAATGAACCCTCTTTTGCGCAATCCCTGGATGGCTGTGCATCCGCCAGTACTTTTTCTTGGATATGCAGCTTTTACCATACCCTTTGCAGCTGCTATTTCTAATCTTATCACAAAGGACGAACGATGGACACTGGTAGCAAAAGACTGGATGAGAATTGCCTGGCTCTTCCTCACACTTGGAATAGGACTTGGAGGATTCTGGGCATACGAAGTACTCGGCTGGGGCGCATGGTACTGGTCATGGGATCCTGTGGAAACATCTTCACTCATACCCTGGATAACTGCCACAGCATACCTGCATGCCCAGACACGCACAAAACATGGCGAATACGGATTCCTGGCACCACTTCTTGCAGTTGCCTCATTCCTGCTGGTCATATTCGCAACCTTTGTAACAAGGAGCGGAATATGGGCATCAGTACACTCATGGCAGGATTTCACAACAGAAGGTCTTGCAATTGGCATATTCTTAGTGATGCTTACAGGAAGCAGTATTTTCCTGTTAGCCAAAAGATACCTGGAAGATGGAGATGAACAGAAAGAGACAGGAATAGACTCTACATGACGGATATTTTCATTAAATTATAGATCATCTCAGAAATTTAGAGATGTCTTTTGCCGGGTGCAAGGAAACATTAAAAACAGCAGTATGATGAGCTATCCTTCGCCCGACCCCCTATATTTAGAGCTCAGTCATCAATGAAAGATTCCGTCTTCAGTTTTCCATTCTCTTCAATTAGTACTTCGATCTTTCTTTCAGCCTTTGACAACTTTTGATTGCACACACGGGCAAGCTTCATACCACGCTCAAATATCCCGAGACTCTCATCAAGGGTCAACTGACCCTTTTCAAGCTTCTCTACAAGGGATTCCAGCTCTTCCAGGGAGCTTTCAAAACTCATTTCTCCAGGCTCATTCTTCTTTTCCTTCATAAACTCAACTCCTCTTCTTGCCAATGCTTCGCTCTTCTGGTTTGACACCTGTCACCCTGCACTCCACTGTACCGTCGATTAGCCTGATATCCAGACATTCATCAGGACTTACATCATCAATACCTCTGACAACACTGTGGTCACTATTGCGAAGAGCGATACTGTAACCCCGCTCCAGCGTATTCAAAGGACTTACTGCGTTCAGCCGACCGGCAAGCCCGGAAAGAGATGACAGCTTTGATTCTATTATTTTTTTGAGACCAAACTCTATGCGAGAGCTGAGCTCATCAACTCTTTGCATATCACGTCGCAGTATTTCAGCAAACCTTTCATGATCGATCCTGGAAGAAAGGTAATCCACCTGATTTCTATTTTCAGATATGGAATGCATTGCAGACTGCTGCATACGTGATATCAGGGAAAGCACATGTTTCTTAAGGTCTGACTTTTCAGGAACTGCAATCTCTGCAGCAGCCGAAGGAGTTGGAGCCCTTGCATCAGCAACAAAGTCAGCGATCGTATAGTCAGTTTCGTGGCCTACTGCTGAGATGATCGGCACTTTTGAATCAAATATTGCCCTTGCGACTATTTCCTCATTAAAGGACCACATATCTTCCAGTGAGCCACCCCCCCTGCCAACAATGATCAGATCAACATCGGTCCTGTTGAGATGCTCAAGAGCCCTGACAATGCTTTTAGCAGAATTCTCTCCCTGTACTATTGCAGGGCTTAACAGTATATCCACAGGGAACCTGCGTTTGAGCACATGGATAATATCATGGACTGCAGCACCTGTGGGTGATGTAACAACACCCACTTTTGATGGAAAACGAGGAAGCTTTTTCTTGTGGACCACTTCGAACAGACCCTCCCCCTCTAAGCGGTTACGAACTTGTTCGTACGCCTTGTAGAGCTCACCGATCCCGTCAGGCCGCATATCCAGTACCCGCAACTGATACTGACCACGCACAGTATAGACATCCACTGTTCCAAAAACCAGAACCTTCATGGATGCTTCCGGTTCGAATTTGAGGGTACGATTGGTCATACGAAAGCTCACACAGCTTATCTGAGCACCCTTATCCTTCAGAGTAAAATAATAATGTCCGGAACTATGTTTCGTCAGATTTGATATTTCACCCCGCACCCATACCTGCCCTAGCTGCGGATCCTGCGTAAGAACCTGTTTGATGTATTCATTCAATTGTGAAACAGTATATATACCCATGTAGAATCTCCGGCCTCTAAAACAAATTATGCTTAGGGAATATAAAGTCCAGTGGGAAGTTATGTGAAAGTAATATATTAACACTTGTTGCTGGCTGACTGGAAAGGGAACAAAAACTCTCTAAAAAATAAGTGTATAAAAAATTAAATTGCTGAAAATTAATTTCGAAACATTTTAATAGATTCTTCTATTTTTTAAAAAAACTTAGTTGGTGGGATAAAAACGTGACATTTGAAAACATAGAAACAGATCTGGCATTGAAAAACAATACAGATTATATCGCACAATACCAAGAAATGCAACTGGTACTTTCTGAACGAATACCTGTTAATGATCTGCCCGGTGATAAAAAAAAGATTAACAAAATCTTAAGCAAAATCCGTTCAGGTGTCTCCTTACTTGCAGGGAAAAAAGAAAATGACGATAAAGGCTGCCCCTACAGGTCAAAGGTCTCAAAAAACAGCAAAACCATAACCATTGACTGCAAGGAATGCGAGCATGGATCCACTTTTGAAGATGAACAATGCAGAAAGAACATATTCAATATCCTCCAGAAAGAACCTGTTGCAGGAAGGCTCACTCTTTCAAAACTCTACGAAAGGGACTATGAGGGAAGATCACTTGCAGCGATATACCTGATGTCCGGCCTGAAAGACAAGCTGCTATCCTACAAAAGTTCAAAAATTGTACCTGAAACATGTAAGAGCAATGCGCAGTGCAGAAAAGAGCACGCAAGCATAATGAACATGATACTTGAATCGTCAGGAACTGATCCTCTCAAAACCTGTTACATAATTGATAAGCTAATTGAGTACAACGAAGCAAAAGACCCCTTGTCTGATATCCGGGACGAATGTTTGCTATGCAGGAAGAATTTCACAGGTATTCTCTATGATATGAATTCCATTTCAAAAAGAATAACAAAAGGCATTGGTCATGAAGGCTCTGGAGAATGCACAGGAAAATGCGGCACAGAATGGGAAGTTGGCTACGAAAAACATCTTAGATCCTATGTAAGACCTCCTTTTTCCACATCCAGGATCTACACAGAACCACCGGACAATACCATATTCCAGGAATGTTACGATATCAGATACCAGGATGAAAGACTCTTGCCTGTGAACATATACCAGTTAGCTGATCGGCCTGAGAAAATGTACATCATCAATCCTATGGAATACTCCCTTGAAGAAAAGGAACTCAAACTGATAGAGAGAGTAAGAAGGAAGATGATAATGCACCGGCCTGTGGACCTGCAGTTTTCCGACCCTGCTAACTCAAGGGAATATTTCCGCAGGCTTAGCAAACAGCTCTTACTCGAAGAGAAGGATGTTGACGATATAACCTGTAATCCTGCAAAGATGAATATCTTTAGTGACCTGCTTACAAAATATACTACAGGACTCGGAATACTTGAAGACCTGCTCTCAGATGAACGTGTCACTGATGTCTATGTAAATGCACCGGCAGACCGCAATCCGGTTCATGTTGTTCTGGATGGCGAGGAATGTGTAACTAACATCTATCTTTCCCAGGAAGATATGGAATCCATGGTCTCAAGGTTTCGTTCCATTAGCGGACGTCCTTTTGGAGAAGCAACTCCTGTACTTGAGATGTTCCTTAGAGAGTATGGAGTACGTGTTTCAGTCATTGGAGACCCCCTTAGTGCAAAAGGGATCGCCTATGCATTCAGGAAACATGCAAAGGACCCCTGGACACTGCCTAAACTCATCAATAACGGCTCCATTTCAGCACTCACTGCAGGACTTCTCAGTTTTATCATGGACGGACAGGCTTCTGTCCTTGTTGCAGGAGGTGTGGGAGCCGGAAAAACTTCACTTATGTGTGCTTTGCTCATGGAAATGCCACAAAAATACCGCATGATAAGCATTGAGGACACACCTGAGATACCTGTTGAGCAGTTCCAGAAAATGGGCTGGAAAGTCCAGGGGCTTAACTCGCAATCTGCCATAATGAAGTACGGCGTTGAGATAGAGCCAACTGTAGCGCTGCGGGCATCCCTGAGACTTGGCAGCTCATCCCTTATTATGGGAGAAGTAAGGGGACCAGAGGTCGCCGCTCTGTATGAAGCCATGCAGGTAGGTGCCGCTGGGAACTCAGTAATAGGAACCATACACGGCTCATCCACAGATGCAGTCTACGAGAGAATAGTAAATACGCTTGGAGTTCCGCCTGCGTCCTTCAAAGCCACTGATGCGGTCATCGTCTGCGCCAATACCAGATTAGCAGGAAGTATGACAATGAAACGACGGGTCATGCAGGTTGCTGAGGTCAATGAGAAATGGGAAGATGATTCAGGCAAGGTTTTCTCGGATATACTCAGCTACAGCGCTTTAGATGATTGTCTCAAACCTTCTGACATAATGGACAGGGGACAATCCTCCCTGATCGCTAAGATTGCAGACAAGTGGGGCATTTCCATGGATGAGGCTTCCCGCAACATACGCATGCGAGCACAAATAAAAACCAGGATAGCAGAGTATGGCAAAGAAGATCAGCACCTGCTTGAAGCAAGGAACGTGGCCATTGCAAACAACATGTTCTGGTTGCTTATGGACAGGGAGATTTCAGAACCCGACGGCACCAATTACCAGAGAGTCTATGAGCGATGGCTGGACTGGTTCAATAATTTTGCCGGAAAAACCGAAAATCGCGCTGTCATCACAGGTGAAGAACAGCAAACAGTCGGGCAAATTGAACATTATATCTGCGCAGGTGGTCAGGCTGTACAATGAAAACTGGTATTATCATAGCTGTAAGTTCACTTCTGCAAAGTTCAGATGGCTTGTAAAGGATTTAGATGCTTTTCGCCAGAACTCAGATAATGCTACCAGTGAGAGCTACCGCAATGCTATGACATACACTGGATTTGGGCTTGAAGCCCATGAAACCGTGCTTCTTTCCTATGTGAGTGCTGCCTTTGCACTGATAGGAATACTTATTTTTGACTTTTTCCTTTTCAGGATCACCGATTTTGAAACATCTACTCTTATTGCTGTTGTTTTGTTGAGCCTGCTATTTCCACTGGCAGTGCTTATCTACATGAGCGAGTACATCAAGATACATGCAAAATGGATGAAGGTAAGCTCGCTTGGGGATATGCCGGAGATCATCAGCTACATTGTAATGTCAATGAAACTTGTGCCAAATATGGAGGTAGCTATTCGTTTTGCAGCCAGCAACTCCAGCAGGCCTCTTGCTAAAGACCTGAAAAAAATGATATGGAACCTGCATGTGAGAGAATACAGAGGAATTGATGATGCTATACTGGAATTTTCCAATCTGTGGGGGAAGGACAGCGAGTATTTCAAAAGAGCGTTGCATCTCATCAAAAGCTCTACATCTGAACCAGATGAAGCACAGAGAGTGATCACACTTAACCGGGCACTTGACCTGGTGCTTGAAAGTACACGCAATCTAATGGATGGTTTCGCCTCTAAACTAAAGACACCTACCTACGTACTTTACTCCATATTCATCTTGATACCACTTGCACTGGTAGCTCTGATGCCTGCAATAACCGTGGTAGGGATTCGTTTTGGGATTGGAACCCTTGTGATAGTCTATGATGTGATCCTGCCCTTGCTAACTTTCGCATATGCAGAATACATATTAATGCAACGACCTGCTGCATTCATCCCACAGGACATACCTGAAAGCCACCCGGAACTTGCTAATATAAAAAATAGAAAAAGACACGCACTTCTGCTTTCCTCAGCCATAGGAATTGTAATATCTTTGCTTGGATACATTTTGATCTACAGGGGAAACCCTTGGAATATAGTGTCAACGGCAACCCTGGATGGAATTATTCCGCCCACACTTTTCATAATATGGGGTATTGTATTTGCTGTTTCCGTTTACCTGAATATCAGCTATGCACCCTACAAAAAGATAAGAGATGAAATACGCAGAATGGAAAATGAGTTCTCAGATGCCCTGTTTGTCCTTGGCCGAAGGATATCTGAAGGCAGGTCTGCTGAAGAAGCATTCATTCACACAGCAGCTACAATGCGTGGTTCAGACATAGCAAGCGCATTTGAGAGGATATCGCTTAACCTGATGAACATGCGAACAGATATCCATTCTGCAATATTCGACGAGGATTTCGGAGCATTCAAGGACATCTATTCAGAGAGGATTAAGACCACAATGATGCTATTCATTGAAAGTGCCCATAAGAGTCATGTGGTAGCAGGTGTTGCCATTGTCAAGCTTGCAGACCACCTCAAGGAACTCCAGGACGTGGAACTGAACATAAAACAGTCGCTCTACGATATGACCTCCACCATGCGTAGCACTGCTGCGGTCTTCGCACCTCTTATAGCAGGAGTTACCATTGCCCTTTCTGAAGTGATAGCAAAGATCCTACAGAACATAGCTCAAAGCATGAGTCGTCTGCCTGAAAATGCATTCCCGGGTCCTGCTCAAATATCTCCTGAGAACCTGAACCAGTCCATACCTTCTGATCTTTTCATGTTCGCCATTGGAATATATATCATATTTATAACAGTTATACTGATTCGCTTTTCAGGTACTATCGAATATGGAGGTGACAAGGCACAACTGCGATACGAGATCGGGCAGATCCTGCCGGTTACCATAATAGTCTTCACTGTTTCAACCATACTTTCAAGGGTTATTTTCAGGGGAATGATATGATGAGGCAACTGCCGCAAGATTAAAGGTTTCCTAAGACCTTTTTTACAGAGGTGTATCCTATGAAAAAATCAATTGGAGCAAAATCCTTAGCTTACCCCACACCTGCGTGGGTCGTTGGAAGCTATGACATGTTTGGAAATGCAAATGCAATGACTGCCGCCTGGGGAGGTATCTGCTGTTCAGAACCACCATGTATTAGCGTATCTATGCGCAAGGCCACTTACACTTATGCCAACATAATGGAAAAAGAAGCTTTTACCATAAATATCCCCTCTGAAAAATACGTGAAGGAAACAGATTACTTTGGCATGGCAAGTGGAAAAGATGTGGACAAGCTCGAAAAAATGGGACTTACAGCTGTGAAAAGTGATCTTGTGTATGCGCCCTACATAAAAGAATTCCCCATTGTCCTTGAATGTAAACTGGTACAGAGCTTTGAGCTTGGACTTCATACACAGTTCATTGGGGAGATAATGGATATAAAAGCAGATGAATCTGTGCTGGATGAAGATGGAAATCCAGATATACAAAAAATAAAACCTATAATCTACTCACCCCAAAGGAATTACTACGGTATTGGTAAATTACTTGGCAAGGCGTTTTCCATGGGAATGGAAGAATAAGAATCTATGTAAAATATGGAATGGTTTACTTCATTCCATATATATCAGTGCCTTGTTCGGACATATTTTTACGCATTTCATGCAGAGATCACACTTTTTATAATCTACACTGGTAAAACCATTGATCCTGTAAAGTGCTCCACTTGGGCAAATGTGCTCACATCTCCCACATTTTCTGCATCCTATGGACACAATAAAGCCTTCACGCTCTTCCATCGAAATAAGTATGGTATGGATTTTAAATAAGAGTTCGGATATTGGATTATAAAAATAAACGTAACTATTCAGCCAGCCATATCTAATAAAGCAAAAATCAATATATTTATGACTTTATTCTAACATTCAGACAAAAGATTCTGATGATCTGAGGGGATTCACATAGAACGAGAAGAAATACTTGCAGTTTATGAAGCTGGTCCAGAAGCAGTAGTTGAACTTGTAACTCGATTACTTGGGATAATTGAACAACAAAATCTCATTATTGAACAACTTGAAGAACGTGTCAAGCATCTGGAAGAAATGCTTGATAAGAATAGTCGCAATAGTAGCCAACCACTCTCTACTGATTCTTATGCACGAAAGAAAAAACAGGTACAAAGTCAGAGGAAAAAGACAAATAAATCAGTAGGTGGCCAGGATGGCCATCCTAGTGCAATATTCGATGGAAATCATTTGTTCCTGAATTAGAGAATTGATGCTAGAGAACTAGGCTGAATAGTTACAAAAATCTTAAATATGCTCAGATAGTCAAAGAAAGAGAAGGTGGGAAGCTACAAAATGTTGAAAAGAAAGTTATCTTTGGAAACAACATAGAGCAAAAAGAGATATCAACAAGCTTGATCG
>JAVEPM010000129.1:0-5985 GCA_034008115.1 Methanolobus sp. | reverse complement strand
ATAGTGCGAAAAGCGGAGATACGATAACTATTCGAGAGGGAGATTATTATATTACAAAACGAATATATCAAAAAGATAAAAGTCTGAACATAATCGGCGAAGGAAAAGTTACTCTCTATCTTCAGACTGCCGAGGGTGTTAATAATGGACTTTATTTCGCCGGTTCGATGATAACAAACAAACCTCTCTCTGCTAACGCCAAAAACGATTCCTCTCAAATAGTTTTAACCGATGCTTCACAGGTTCGCCAGAACGATCTAATTAAAATTTGGAAAGATGTTCAGTGGTGTCCCTTGGATGATCCTGGTCAAATGACAGGGGAAGTATATGTAGTAAAGAGCGTTAAAGGGAATGTAGTAACACTTACTGAGACACTCCTAAGGGATTATTCAACATCCAATAATTCGAAATTAATTGTGTATAGACCTATCGAAATGCATATAAAAAACCTTTATATACAGGATAGTGGAGCGACAAAACAACATGAAGGCATAGCACTTAGGTATTGTATAAACAGTTCGGTTGAAAATTGCCATGTTAAGGACAGTGGATTTGCAGGCATCTCTTTTTATTGCTCCTATAATGTGACAGCATATAACAATGATGTACGTAACTGTATTTTGCCAGGTAGTGGTTACGGTATCGGAATATGGTCAGGGACGGCCTATGCAGATATAGATTCAAATTATCTAGAGAACTGTAGGCATTGCGTGACTCTAAACACAGATCGACGGGATACACTTGTCAGGAGGGTATACGTCCATCACAACGATTGTATAGGAGCAACTATTGCAGGTTCTATTGTAATAGATGCTCATCCTATTGCAATTGATTGGATAGTAGAACAAAACGAAATCAAAGTGCAGCCGGGCTTTTATGCGCTGAATGATGGGGCTCTTATTTCAACATTTTCAAATAATAACGTCTATGGAGGGTATGGAGCTGTAATCAGACGAGGTAGTGTAAACGGCGGATTACATGTAATAAAAGACAACGTTATTGAAGGAACATCTGATTCATTTATTTATAGAGCGTGGGGTAGTGGCAAAGGAGAAACCCTTGTGATTACGAATAATAGTCAAAGTAGGGGGAGATATGGTGTTTATCTCTCTTCAGAACATCCAGAAAGTTATAAAAATGTAATTATAGATGGAAATCATTTTACCAACATATTGAACCAAGGAGTGTATCAGAAGTTCCTTATAAATGGGGTAAACCTCAAAATATCTAATAACACCTTTGAAAATATCAACCTCGAAGGAATATATATCGATGGAAATTCTTTTGCAAACGAAGATGCCAAAATACAAAATAATATCTTTATAAATGTATATCCCTCCAGTCCAGGTTCCGAGATCACAATCAAAAACATCCCAAATCCTTCTGTTAGCGGAAACCAGATGCTTAAAGCTCCTGTTGCTGCTTTTTCGGCATCGACAGACAATCACAGGAAAAGCACTACTGACAGTTACGTTTACTGATGAAAGTTTTGGTTCTTCGAAGCCGTGATAAAACTAACCAGTGAATTGCCATCGAAGGCTCAAATGTGACTTTGATCACGGATGCTAAATTGGCCTTTGAGGCAATTCTACTGCCCAAATTAATTTGGTGATCTAATTTGGTGATCTAAATTGGTTGAAGTCATAAACAAAGCTTGTGGTTTAGACATTCACAAACTCTTTTTCATTGCTACAATCCTCAGTAGATCTGGTCAAAAACAGCAACAACATTTCTATAGAATCCCTGACGAAATTTTAGCTTTTAAAAACTGGGTTATCTCAGAGAACTGTGACGTTGTTGCCTGTGAATCAACGAGCGACTTTTGGGTTCCGATTTATGATACGTTGATAAAACATCTACCTGTATAGTTGGAAATGCCCGAGATATGAAGGCGTTTACACACAAAAAAACAGATAAGATCGATTCCGAATTCATTGCACAACTTGCATTGAATAATATGGTTTAACCATCAAGAGTTTTCCCAAAAAACCATAGAACATTTCGTTCATGTATTCGGCTTCGCCA
This sequence comes from Methanolobus sp., assembly GCA_034008115.1. Taxonomy (GTDB): domain Archaea; phylum Halobacteriota; class Methanosarcinia; order Methanosarcinales; family Methanosarcinaceae; genus Methanolobus. The sequence continues at coordinate 3,960 of JAVEPM010000129.1, read as the reverse complement.
TAACCTTGTACAAAAAAGAACCGATATAAAAAATGAAGCTCACGCCATACTCGCACCTGAAATGTTTAGTCTGAAGAATGTGCTAACAGATATTTTTGGTAAGAGTGGTAGAACAATTCTAGCAGGAATTTGTTCAGGTAAAAGCGTTGACCAGATTATTGCAAGCCTTTCCCCAAATGTTCGTAAAAAAAGTGATCAGATAAGGGAAATTCTGGACAGAGAAATCTCTCAAGGTGCTGCATTCAGGCTTAAGATCTGTCTGGATATCATAAAGCATCTTGACAATGAAATAAAAATTTTGGAAAAAGAAATTTTCAATTATGCTTATAGAAATCATAAGCAAGAAATGGAAATTTTAATGTCTGTTCCAGGAATAGGAGAACTTGGAGCAGCAACTTTTATGCTGAAATAGGTGATTTCAAAGATTTTTCTTCAGGGGATAAGCTTGCTTCATGGCTTGGACTGGTTCCGAATGTATACTAATCAGCGGATAAATACCATAACGGTAGAATCACTAAGAGAGGATCTAAAGAAGCAAGGTGGATTCTAACTCAGATTGCTCAGGCAGCAGCACAAACGAAAAATAGCAGGTTAAAAGAGTTTTTCAACAGAAAAAAGAAGTCGATTGGGCATTCAAAGGCGATTATTGCACTGGCAAGAAAAATTGCAACAATTCTCTGGCATCTGATTACAAAAGAGGAGATGTATGAAGATGAAACTGGATATAAAAAGAGAGAAATTCAAAAGAGAAAGATAGTTGAGACTGAGATGTTCTCAGTTGATGAAAGGATCAAAATAATGAGTGAAATATACGTAATTGAGAGAAATGACGAAAAAGAGAGTACGTGAGGAAGATCTCCTCATATACTTTCATGCTAAAATAAGTGCTCTTTATTCATGTTTTTAATCCAATGAATATAAACACAAAACAAAGAGCATCCCCTACCATTCCCAACAGAACATATGTGTTCCTATCGGACCGATCCTTGCCGTCCAATTCTTTTATGAAAAGCTTAATTTCTGTGATATTTTTGGCAAACATAAAAGCAAGGGTCTTGATCTCAATAGTTTACTAATCGGTTTGTTAAGCTACAAGCTGACTGAGAATTTTAGTATCAAAGAAACTGGCAAATGGTAAAATCAGGGAGAAATTCTCGAGATCTTAAATCTTGAAAGGTTTCATGAAAGAATTCTTTACAGAACTCTTGAGCTTTTAGGACGTAATAGAGAGGAAATTTTCTGTCTGAAATCAAACAGGCATTTGACACTTGAAGATGCATTGGCAACATACAGAAAAAAGGATTCTATTGAGAAAATATTCCATTCATTGAAAAATGAAATCAGATTAAGCCATTAAGGGTGTGGTCAGAGGATAGCATTTATGGAGCCATTATTCTTGGATTTATCGCCCAGTTATTCATATCGCTGATGCGGTATGAATTTGAGGACCTTAAACACAGATCTACAAAATTTATTAAAAAAAAGCTTGAAGAATTTGACACTTACAATCAAGTTCAAAATAAATGGTATCAAAAACCATATTTTTGCGAATTTTGACTTTATCAATAGCTTGATAGTAGCAAAAAGGAATGAGATTACATAGAATATATAATAAATTTTTATAAACTTATAGGACTTGTCAAGCCCGATTGAACCAAAAAGAAGGGAAATATTCAGTGCCAATTAGTGGGTACTGTCAAACTGAGGTTACATTTTGATTCCTAAAAGTGAATTTCGGAATTAAAAGATTCGGACTACGGGACATGGATAAATTTTTTATAGAAGAAAGATCTATTATTATCTGATATACTTACATAACTTTTTCATATAGACAACGGGAGTAATTTCACTGCGTTTTATGATAATACTTTTCACTCTTAACCTTAGTTTGACACTTAAGGTTAATTGCTGTAACGTATAATCAAACAAAAATGCATTGGTTTACGCCTGTCTTTTGGAAAAGTAAAGAGTATACAATAGCTCAGGACAGACACCTTAAGTTTAGACTGTCTATTGAAGAAAACGCCGTAAACTCAATCAATAATATGGAAATGTTACTTCCTTTTGAATCGGGGGGTTTAAAGGAAGATCATATTTTCATTGCCAATGAGAGTTGGATTTAGATATTTATCATCTTTGGAAATTTAGGATTGAGTGGATACTATGGAGAAATTCTATAATGAGATTAAATGAAATCGGGGGGATTTCCAATGAAAAAATTAAAAACTTACTTGACATTGTTTGCTTTTGCTCTTTTTCTCTTAACTTTAAGTAGCCCTGCAGCTTTGGCGGCGAATATCATAGTCGACGATGATGCTGAACCGGCTGTCTCTGGTCTTTATCTGACATCAAAATATCCAGACGATGCCGCTTGCATTCAGGCAGCACTGGATAGTGCGAAAAGCGGAGATACGATAACTATTCGAGAGGGAGATTATTATATTACAAAACGAATATATCAAAAAGATAAAAGTCTGAATATAATAGGAGATGGAGAAGTTACTCTCTATCTTCAAACTGCTGAAGGAGTTCATAACGGTCTTTTTTTTGAAGGCTCACAAATTACAAAGTTAACAGCAACAGCCGATGAAGGCTCTTATCAAGTTGCCCTAAGTGACGGTTCTCAGGTTCGCGCTGGCGACCTCCTAAAAATCTGGAAAGGCGACCTGTGGTGTCCAGAAGATTATCCTAAACAGATGACTGGAGAAGTATATCTTGTGAAAAGTGTATCGAGGAACACTGTAACCCTTACAGAATCCCTGATAAGAGATTATCCTGATGCAAGCGTAATTGTGTATAGACCTGTTGAAATCCACATTGAAAATATTAATATACAGGACTGTGGATCTACAACCACACATGAAGCCATAACACTCCTCTATTGTATAGATAGTTCAGTTTCGGATTGTAATATCCGGGATAGTGGTTTTGCAGGCATCTCTTTCTACTGCTCTTTTAATGTGAAAGCCTATGATAATGATGTACGTAACTGCATAAAACCTGGTAGTGGATACGGAATCGGGATATGGTCGGGAACTGCTCACTCAGAAGTCTATTCAAATTATCTAGAAAACTGTAGACACACCATCACTCTAAACTCCGACCGGCTTGATACTCTCATTAGAGACGCATATATCCATCACAATGACTGTACCGGTGGTACAATTCCAGGTTCACTAGTAATAGATGCTCACCCTATTGCAATTGATTGGATAGTAGAGTACAATGAGATCAAAGTGCAACCGGGGTATTATGCATTAAATGATGGTGCTCTTATATCAACATTTTCAAATAATAAAGTTTACGGAGGGTACGGGGCTGTAATTAAACGAGGTAGTGTAAATGGTGGATCACACGTGATAAAAGACAACGTTATTGAAGGGACATCCGATTCGTTTACTTATAGAGCGTGGGGAAGTGGCAAAGGAGAAACCCTTGTAATTACGAATAATAGTCAAAGTAAGGGAAGATATGCTGTTTATCTCTCTTCAGAACAACCTGAAAGTTACGAAAATATAATCATAGATGGAAATCGTTTTAGCAATATCTTGAACCAAGGAGTGTATCAGAAGTTCCTTATAAACGGAGTAAACTTAAAAATATCTAACAACACTTTTGAAAATATCAAACGTGAAGGAATATATCTCGACGGAAATTCGTTCACAAACGGTGATGTCGAAATACGAAACAATATCTTTGTAGACGTATGCCCTTCAAGTCCAGGTTCCGAGATCACAATCAAAAATATTCAAAATGTTTCTGTTAGCGGAAACCAGATACTCAAAGTCCCTGTTGCTGCTTTTTCGGCATTGCCAGCTTCAGGGCAAGCCCCAATGAATATAGCCTTCACCGACACAAGTACAGGCTCACCAACTGCATGGAACTGGAATTTTGGAGACTACACAACAAATTCAGCTCTCCAGAACCCAACACATACCTATTCAATAGCAGGAAACTATA
>JAVEPM010000128.1:0-5992 GCA_034008115.1 Methanolobus sp. | reverse complement strand
GGAAACTTGTGCTTATATGTCTAATTATTTGAAATGCAGTGTATTAAATAAAGATATTAACCTAGGTCCAAGTGAGATATAGTCGCCATTAGGCGACTATCTACTCGTTGGGCACAAGGCAAAAAGAACCACTGCAACCTAATTAACATGATATAAAATAACTGATATGGAATACATTAGAAAAAATATCGAGAGAAAGATAAACTTCTTTGAATGCAATAATAATACTGAAGAATTAAAAGTATTATATCAGTCATATCTCGAATACTTAATGATATATACGCTTGGCTATTTATGGAATAAAAATTTCAATCAATGTGACATTGAAACAAAAACATATGTCATTGAATTGATTCAAAAACCGACTATTGGTGATATAGAAGTTCTTTGTAGAAAATTAGACCCAAATAAGGAGATTTTCAAAGACAAGGGGCTTTCCAGAAAATTTTCAAAATATCCTCAATTTAGGAATGAAAAAATTGGACATGGATATGTATTTTCAGATGGCACCACCGAATTTGTCGCAGAACTTAAAGATTTTTGCGATACAGTCAAAAATTCAGGAAGTATTATTTATAACCAAGAAATAGATTTGGTTAAAGTGCTAAAGAGGGAAAATGGGTCGTATAAAGGGATTACATTTAAATCGAATGGCTCGGATTATTATCCGTGGAGTTTCCCCGACAACTCAATTAGTTTTGAGGTAGGTTCAATTTATGGTTTGACTTCTGATAACATTTATTTCAAATTGTCGCCTTTTTTGGCAATTGATAACGAGAATGAATATTATACTTTTAGTTCAATAGTTGAACCATTGTCAGGTAAATGTAAATACAATCGTTTATTAAAAAGTGGTGTAACATTTTTTGAAAATCAGGTTTTTTGCAATCAAGATATTGAAACAGACAATTTAAAAAGAATAACAAAAAACGGAACTATAATAAGTCTATTCAAAAAGAATTATTCTAAATATATTGAAACTACAATAAAGGATAAGGTTCTGGATTTCTTGTTAAATGCGAAACATTCTGTTACTGCAACTATTTGGGGTCATGGTGGTGTTGGAAAAACAGCAACAGTTCAAAAGATTTGTGATGAATTAGGCTTGAAAACAAACAGACGCTTTGATTATATTGTTTTTACAACTGCAAAAGACCGTTTTTATAATTATTTAACTGGAACGATTGAAGAATCAAATGAACGTATAAGTTCCTATGAAGAACTTATTAAAGCAATTAATCAGATTATTCTTAACGACCCAAAATTTGAATTAGAAAGCATTATTAACTTTCAGCAACAGCTTCTAATTATTATAGATGACTTCGAAACATTTTCTGATGAAGAAAAAGAAAAAATTGCAAATTTTATTCGTAAGCTGGATGTAACTAAGCATAGAGTTTTAATTACAACACGAGCAAACATAATAATTGGGGAAGAAATAAAAACTAACGAGTTAGATATTGAAGAAACTACAGTTTTTTTGAATCAAGTGTTTGTTAATGAGTTATCTGATCAAATAGCAATTCCCAATGAAATTAAAACTGGTAGTACAGAATTAAAAGAGAAAATACATTGGATTACTAGTGGTCGTCCTATATTTATTTATCAATTTGCCTTTATTATTGCACAAAAAGGCACATTAAAAGATGCTTTGTTATTTGATATTAAAAAATCAGATAATGCAGTTGAATTATTGTACGGTAGAATTTATGACTATTTATCTCCACTTGGTAAAGACATTTTTGCATCAATAAGCTTATTAGTTTCAGAAAATGACCTCAGTAACGTAATTAAAAAGTTAGCTTATATACTAAATCTAGAAAATAGGCAAGAAGAATTCGGGGATGCTATTAATGAATTGGTTAAGTTAAAAATCCTAGAGATTAAAGAAGAAAATTTCTTTTATATATATTCAAAGGAGATTTTAACAATTATGACATTGATGTATAATAAACGTACTGATAGTTTTAAAGGAAACTGTAACAGACGCTTATTGCAAATCAGTCGAGACAAAAAACTTGATAATGAGCAGGCTTTATTGCAATTCGCTAACTCTAACAGGTATTCTAAAAATGAAGAGGAAGTAATTAGTTCATACAAGCAAATTCTTAATAGGATAACTTCTCCAAAAGATATAAGATTACAAGCAATACTAAATTTAACTTCATATTTAGTTATCGACCGTGGCAAACGTGAAACGGCAATTAATATATTTGAAAATAACTTTTCCGAATTTACAGATGAAGGTCAATTCATTAAAATGATTTCCACCTACTATTGGGCCAATGGTTCTGATGACGAGAAAGAAAAGGCAATTCAATTACTTGGTGATTTTACTTCAAAAAATCGTAATTTGAAAATTGATATTAATTTAGAATTATTAGGCTTGCTTTTAACCTTTAAAACTATTCAAGTTGTATCCAAAAAGGAAAGAATAAAAGACAAGCTTAATTATAATGAGATTACTGTAACTGAGTTCTCTAAATTGAATAAATCAATCAAACAAGATTTCAAAAATATTATACAATATCATGGATGGCCTTTATACAATTTTGTTAATTCAATTGATTTTAATTCAATTTCATCAGGTTCTCGTCAAAATATTGTAACTGGATTTTATCAATTTTCTGAATTATTTACAAGGCTTAGTGATTATGATAATGCCGCTAAAGTTTGTGTTTTTGCATTAGAGAAGTTTCCTGACAATTTTCATAAATTATTTCGGTCAAAGTTAGGTAGGGTAAAGCGATATGATTATAAGCCTAACACTCAATTGAAAGAACATAAAATATCAGAATTTGGAGAATTATTAAGTAATGTATTAAAAGAAAAGACAAATAGATAAAATGCCCAGTGCCCAACACACAATATAGCCAATAAGGGTTTCATTGGTATGCGAAGGTTTGTAGCCCGCTTCAACTTTTCGTGTAACCTGATTGGAAATAAGTCCGCAATCCCTTACTGGCCATATTGTCAACCGTTATAGACAACCTAAATAAAACCAACACAATAAAGAAACATTTAACGTTAACATAATTTACACACTAATTAACTATTAAACTATTACAAGAAAAAGCCATGGGTAGAATAAATTATATTGTGTTATTTCTTTTACTTGTTGTATTAACTTCGTGTAACAAGAAAAGTACTGTGTATCTCGCAGAAAAAAACAACATTGTTCTTGTTGAAAACAACGGAATTATTGAAGGATATACAATTCACCCCCATTATACTAAACATTCTTGTCATCTATTTTTTGCAGGAAAAAACGCTAATTCATTTGATACTGCAAAGGTTTACTTAAAATCTAATGATTCACTAACTCAACTTGAAAATAAATCGTATGGTTATTTTATTTTTAAAAAAGAAGGAGGCAATTTATTGGTAAAATATAAAACATCAATTATTGGTTGTACGGATTGGATATTTCCAAAATCAAATGATGAAAATAGTATCGACACAATAAAACTTAAAAAGATTGGTGAATTTTCAAACCCTAAAATTACTTTTGTAAAAGAAAAAAAGCAAGATAAATATAAAAAAAACACGGGAAATTATTTCATAACTTACGATCACAAATCTGACAATGCAATTAGTTTTTATTGGGAGCAAGATAATTTCAAAATCAACAATTTCGTTGTAAATATTAGTGATTGCATTGTAATGCAAGATACACTACGATTGAGTATAACTAAAAAAATATAAAGCTTAAACAACACTATCACTATGAAAACAATACTATCAACAAATATTTTACTGTTATTTTTCACATTTAACGGTTTATCTCAGGAACAGAAAGTTACTGTCAAAAAAGATTTGGTTAGCGTAGATGGTTCTGCCGTGTTTAAATTGGTGTCAACCAATTATCCTGATGCCTATACGCTGTACAATCTGAATAACGAAAAATTAGCCGTTTTTAACGCACAGTTTTATTCGGATTCCAAACAAATTACGCCCGGAAACCCACAAGGTAGAATCGGCTATTTTGACATTACCTTTTTCAACGCAGATATGGACAAATGCGAAATCCGTATTGTAGGTGCAAAAAAGCAGTTGGCACAGCTTATCATTTCAGAGGAGCTTATTAAAGATGAGAAATTAAATGAAACTGCCGTTAAGCAATTTTGCCGCATACACGGCATGAAGTTTTCGGAGGATCGAGAAAATTCGGGAACAACTATTATTATAAAACACTAATTCGATTTAAATAATTAGAAGGCAGTCTATAACAAACGCTTAGCTCTATTTTTCTGCCGCAGGCGCAACACAGAAAACCAGCGCCAAGCGTCAGCCGTTATGGGGCATTTAAAACCAACAATGAATAAGTGAGAAAACCAATTAAAATAGGAGAAATTGAATTTGCGACTAAAAAGGACGCATTAACTCACTATAAAACTATTTTGAACGCTTACGACTTTGGAGAAGAATTGAATACGGACGACTTCAATGATATTTTGTCTCTGCTTGAAACTCACCCAAGGATAAAAGAAAAAATTGGAGTTGGGATTGAAAAAGTAAGAGTAGCAAAAGTTCAGTATAACACGAAATCTTTTGAGTTGATAAGAATTGACGGTTCGACAGAATTTTTCTCGTACACAAAAAGAATAAACGCACCGAAAACAAATTTCACAAAATTCCGGGAAGCGTGCAGACAAGCAGTTCAAGACGACTTGAGAAATGTGAAACTCGCCTATTTTGAAAAGCACTCAAAAAAAGGACAAGTTAAATGCCAAGAATCAAAAGAACTTGCGAAATACGATGAACTAAACGTTGACCATAGGCAACCAAATACTTTTTCAGTAATTGTTGACAGGTTTATTGAATTGAAGAACCTTGACATTGAAGCAATTGAGTACATTCAAGTTGACGGTGGACCAAATGAAATCAAAGAAGATAAATTAAAACAGGAATTTAGAAAGTATCATCAAAACAAAGCGAATTTGAGAATTGTGAAGAAGGATTTGAATTTAGGTCGTTCATTCCAAGCAAGAATTAGCAGGCAAAAAAAGGACTTAACAATTAAGGAATTAAACTCGAAATGATAAGAAAAACGCCCCATAACAATGTACAAAAATAATAGCCGAGGTAGCGGTATTTTCCAAAGTTGTAGCCCGCTTCAAAATTGTAACGGGTTGATAAGTTTGAAGCCCGAAATCCCTTACGAAATCATACACTAAACGTTGGTCACAAAAATAAAAAAGGCTGTCCGAAAAGACAGCCTTCTTTATTTAAAAGCAGTTTGGTTTAAGTTGTTGGTTTGGGAGCTTTCACCACCAAAACTCTTGCAATGGATTGTGAGTTGTTTGACAAACAGTGAATTATGCCTTTTGGGCTTTCAACTAAGTTGTCTTTTCCAACTGCAATGGTTTCTTCTCCCACTAAAACATCTAAAGTCCCTTCGAGGACATAGAAAAAGACATCAACAGGCGTGATATGGGGTTTCAATGCTTCACCTGCCGGAATGGTCATGTGGATTACTTGAGCATTATCATGATCATACAGTCTGATCGCATTGATTTTATTAGGCATATCAATAACCACTGAGTTATTTGCATTTGTTATTTTCATAGCGTTATTTTATTTGTTTATTTCATCAAGAATTTCTTGAATATCATCTTGGCATTGACCACAAACAGTCCCTGCAGTTGTTTCTTCGCCAACTTCTTCAACTGTTTTCAGTCCTTTTTCTTTGATTGCCTTTACGATTTCGCTTTTGTAAATTTCATTACAAGTGCATATGAGAATGTCATCTTTCATTTTTGTATGGATTTAGTGAATGTTAAAAATTTTCATGTCTTCATCAACGCTTGTGATGGTTTGAACTCCAAATTTTTCTTGAACAATTTTCAGAACATTCGGAGTCATAAAGCCGGGTAGGGTAGGCCCAATATGAGTGTCTTTGATGCCAAGATAAAGCAGAGCAAGATGAACAATGATTGCTTTTTGCTCATACCATCCAATGTTGAAAACTATTGGTAGTTGGTTGATATCG
>JAVEPM010000127.1:0-6038 GCA_034008115.1 Methanolobus sp. | reverse complement strand
CCTGGCTTTTTGGAATACATGGGAAAAATTTCGTTGAAACCATGCTGAAACTATCAGGAGAAATGGATACCGTAAAGGTTGTCAATGACCAGTTCGGCAAACCCACCTACACGATGGACCTTGCCAGCAAAGTAAAAGAAATAATTGAACTCGACCCGGGAATTTATCATATCACAAATGATGGAATCTGTTCCTGGTACGAATTTGCCTCTTCTATTATCGATAATGTAATTCCGTGCACCAGTGAAGAATTCCCAAGAAAAGCAAAACGTCCGAAGTATTCCGTTCTTGTGAATACTAAAACCGAACCCATGAGACACTGGAAAGAAGCACTTAAGACCTATTTGCAGGAGAGAAATATATGAAAGGGGTTATACTTGCAGGCGGTACAGGCAGCAGACTGTATCCTCTAACCAAAGTTACTAACAAGCACCTTTTACCGGTTTACGACAAGCCAATGATCTACTATCCGATGGAGACCCTGGTAAACGCCGGAATTGCTTGTAAAGCAAAATAGAGAAAAAGAACTTATAGAGCTTCATATAATAAATTATAAAACTGTTAGTGATTATATCAGTTTCATGGAAAATAAAACATCCTAAGAATAGAATATAGATTCATAGGTTGATTAGAGAATGATTTCCGGCAAGGATGCGGTAAAAATATGAAGATTGCAATTATTCTCGGCACGAGGCCTGAGATCATAAAAATGAGCCCAATAATTAGAGAATGTGAAAAACAGGGCATAGAGTATTATATCCTCCACACAGGCCAGCACTACAGCTACGAAATGGATAAAATCTTTTTTGAGCAGTTAAAACTCCCGCAGGCAAAATATAACCTCGATGTAGGTTCAGGGCCGCACGGAAAACAGACTGCGAAAATGCTCTCCGGAATCGAAGAAATCCTGATGAAAGACAGGCCCGATGTTGTCTTCGTCCAGGGAGACACAAATACTGTTCTTGCAGGCACTCTTGCAGCCTCCAAACTCCAGATAAAAATAGGCCATGTTGAGGCAGGTCTGAGGTCATTTGACAGGGCAATGCCCGAAGAGACCAACAGAATTATTGCAGACCATACTTCCGATTACCTCTTTGCCCCAACCGAGACCTCAAGAAAATACCTTTTAAATGAAGGCATCTCCCACGACAAAATTTTTGTCACAGGAAACACGATTGTAGATGCAGCCTACCAGAACCTTGAAATCTCCAAAGACGGGGAAGATATCCTCAAAGAACTCGGCTTAACCGAAAAAGAATACTTTGCAGCTACAGCCCACCGTGCAGAAAACGTTGACAGCAGAGAACGCCTCGGCGGAATTCTTAACGGTTTTTCTCAAATATACAAAGAATTCGGTCTCCCAATCATCTTTCCAGCCCATCCCAGGACCGTAAAAATGATCGGAGAATTCGGCCTCAAATTGCCTGAAGGCACAAGGTTAATCGAACCCCTTGGCTACCTGGAATTTTTGCAGCTTGAAAGCGGAGCCAGACTGATCATCACAGACAGCGGAGGCGTGCAGGAAGAAAGCTGCATCCTCAGAGTTCCCTGCGTGACGCTTCGGGACAACACAGAGAGGCCTGAGACTGTGGATGTCGGCGCGAATCTGATTGCCGGAACAGGAGAGAACATAGTTGAATACGCAAAAAAATGCTGAAATCCTATCCTCAGCGGGAAAAACCATACGGAAACGGAGACGCGGCATAATTGACTATTCAAAGTGTGGCAACTAATTACAACACTAAGTACATTAGTATAGAAGGTTCAAAAGAAATTCAGTACTGAGATTGTCAGATTAAAATCGGGAATATTATTTTTAAAGGTGGAATAAGGAATGTCGAAAATTTGCGTACTCGGTTAGGAGCATGCCTACCCTCAACTGAGATTCTTTTTGCAAACCTTAACCACGAAGTCACGGTCATCGACATAAAAAAAGGTTACTTTGGACAAAGCTATTGCAAAAGAACCTTCAAGGCCAGAGACCCACGCAAAGGAGAAGTTATGACTGATGAGAATACAACACTTCGTAAATTACAACTATTAGAATTAAAAATATTATTAGAACTTAAACGTATCTGTGAAAAACATCACATCAGATATTTTTTGATAGGGGGTACTCTTCTTGGTGCCGTTCGCCACCAAGGGTTCATCCCATGGGACGATGATATTGATGTTGGGATGATGAGATCTGAATATATTAAGTTTCTTACACTATGCAACGAGGAATTATCGCAGGAGTACTTCCTTCAAACATTTGAATCTGATGAGACTTTTGCTAACTCATATTCTAAACTGCGTTTAACTAATACTGAGTATCCCGAAGCAGGTACAAAAAATTTATTGCATTGTAAGGGTATCTTCATTGATATCTTTCCGTTCGATAATATGCCAAACAATAAGTTTTCCAGAGAGATTCACAGATCCAAACTAATGGCATTATCTTACGTATGCCTTATAAAGTACGGCTATATCATAAAATTTTCCACATTGAAAGAAAAAATACTTTATCTTGGCCTACAATGCCTTTCAAAAATATTCGATAAAACTCAGGTAGTAAAAATGACAGATAATTTGTTCCAAAAATACAATAATAAAAGTGCAAGTTTTTATATAAATGGTTCTTTTTATTGTTATCCATCAGAAATATTTGAAAATTTTTCAGAATTGAAATTTGAAAGTATCAAATTCCCTGTTCCAGCAGGTTATACTAAGTATCTTGAATGTGCCTATGGAGATTATATGACCCTACCTCCGGAAAATAAACGAATTAAGCATACGCTATATCTACCAGATTTTGGACCGTATGTCAATATTAATTCGGTTGAAGATGTAATAAAATAAGTGCCCTCTTTGAAGGAAACTGGTGATATTAGATGCAAGCAATAATTCTGGCTGCTGGAATGGGTAAACGCCTGAAAGATCTTACGCGGGACGTGACAAAATGCATGATTAAAGTAAACAATGTTACCTTGATCGAAAAAATGCTCACGCAGCTTGATAGCCTCAATTTGTCCCAGATTGTCATCGTCGTAGGATATCAGGCACAAAAACTTGTAGATTTTATCGCGACTCTTAATATTCAGACACCCATTGTTTATGTAATAAATGATATTTATGATAAAACCAACAATATCTACTCCCTCTATCTTGCAAGAGAATACCTTTTGCAGGAAGATGCACTCCTACTAGAATCGGATCTGATATTTGAGAACAAAATCCTCAAACATTTGCTTGAGGACCCTTTTCCAAATCTTGCTCTCGTTGCAAAATATGAAAGCTGGATGGATGGAACTGTTGTTACTATTGATGAATCAAATAATATCATTGAATTCATTGATAAAAGGCATTTCAAGTTTTCAGATTTATCCAGCTACTACAAAACAGTCAATATTTACAAATTCAGCAAAGAGTTTTCTAGCAAATATTATGTTCCGATTCTAGAGGCTTACAGTTCAGTTCTTGGAAAAAATGAATACTACGAGCAGATACTTAGAATTATCATCCTTTTAAACAGAGCTGAAATCTTAGCAGAGGCGGTTATCAAAGCAACAACAGTTTTACCTGGCAAATCATGGTATGAAATAGACGACCTTGCCGATCTTGATATCGCCGAATCTATTTTCACTCCATCTATCTCAGATAAGTTAGTTAAATATCAGAGTCGCTATGGTGGATACTGGAGATATCCCCAGATGCTTGATTTTTGTTATCTTGTGAATCCCTATTATCCTCCACAACAACTTATTGATGAGATGAAGGCAAACTTTGAACGTCTTATCGGAAATTATCCTTCTGGCCTTGATGTTAACTGCCTGCTTGTGGCAAAGTACTTTGGTTTACCCAAAGAGAAAATCATTGTTGGCAACGGAGCATCTGAGTTAATAAAATCCCTTATGGAAAATTTTGTGGGGAATATTGGTATTGTGGTACCAACATTTGAAGAATATCCTAATAGAAAAAACAAAGAGACAATTGTCAGATACACTCCGGAAAACAAAAATTTTGCCTACACAGCAGATGACCTAATGAACTTCTTTGGAACAAAAAAGATCTCTGCACTGTTGCTGATTAACCCAGATAATCCAAGTGGAAATTATATTTCAAAAGCTGATGTTATCAAACTAGCTGAATGGGCTGAGAATAAAGGAATTCAATTTATTGTTGATGAATCATTCATAGATTTCGCTGAAACTGCTGAACCTGAGACACTACTTGATGATCAGGTTCTAGAGAAATGTCCGAAACTGGTTGTTGTAAAAAGTATCTCTAAGTCATTTGGTGTGCCAGGAATCCGTCTCGGTGTTCTTGCGACAAATGATACTGAACTAATCGAAAATATAAAAAAGGATGTTTCCATCTGGAATATAAATTCTTTTGGAGAATTTTACATGCAGATCTGGGAGAAATACCATAATGACTATGCTTATGCAATGCGCCGATTCAAGGCTGACAGAACTGCGTATGTAGAAGAGTTAAATAAGATCAAAAATCTCAGAGTGATCCCAACGCAGGCAAATTACGTGATGTGTGAGGTTCTCGGAGGATATACTGCGAAGTATCTGACAGAATGTCTGCTTGACAAATATAACATCTTTATCAAAGATTTGTCAACGAAGGACGGTATTAATGGGGAATATATACGGATTGCCGTACGTAAAATGGAAGATAATAGGGCAATTGTTCGTGCATTAAATGATATCCTGAAAAACGCCAATTCGGCTGAAAGGGTAGTACCACTAATAACTCTGAGGAGTGATTCAAGATGAATATATGTGTTATCGGAGGTGGAAATATTGGCACTGCCTTATCAGGTGAATTGGCATACCTGAACCCTAACAAGTCAGTTCGTCTTCTTACCTCTAAACCACATTTGTTTGATAAACATATTAAGATATTTGATGTGGAGCAGTCTACATCATTTTCTGGGACATTGGACATTATATCAGACGATCCAGGCAAAGTAGTAACCGATGCAGATGTTATCTTCATCACTACTCCCTCATTTCTGATAGAGGATACGTTCCGGAAAATTAAGGATTACATAAACCCAGGTGCTTTTGTAGGTGTTATTCCTGGTTGTGGGGGTTGCGAATTCTATTGGAAACAATATTTTGATGAAAGGTACACACTCTTTGGTTATGAACGTGTGCCATATATAACACGCCTTGTAGAATATGGGAAATCTGTGAATATAAGAAGTAGGAAGCCTCATGTAACACTTGCCTCACTTCCTATGAATAGACTGGATACAATCTGTAATATTATAACTGACATATGTAGTGTCAAGTGTGTGAAAGCAGCAAATTACCTCACTATTACGCTAACCCCCTCTAACCCTGTATTACATACATCTAGAATCTATGATTTATTCTATAATACATTACCAAGGGCACGTTTTCCAAAAAACATTGAGTTCTATTCAGAATGGACAGATCATGCTTCTGAGGTATTGTTAGGTATCGACTCTGAATTACAGGAAATGTGTAGGACATTCTCAGAAATGGATATGCACGGTGTTGTCTCCCTTAAGGTGCACTATGAATCCCCAACCGTTTCAGACCTTACACAAAAAATACGCACTATTCCAAGTTTCAAAGGTATTTATGCTCCATTAATCCTTACAGAATCTGAGGAATTTGCAATAGATACAAATGCTCGCTTTTTCACAGAAGACTTTCCCTATGGTCTCTGTATAATCAAGGGCTTTTGCGAAATTTGTGGGATCAATACTCCATATATTGACAAGGTATTACGATGGTATCAGGCCTTTACTGGAGTAGAATACTATACAAAAAATGGTTTTACTGGAAAGGATCTTATAAACACATCAGTTCCGCAAAATTTTGGCATTAATACCATTAAAGACGTTTTTGATTTTTATAAATCTGCCCCCTCTCCCTAAAGCAATTTTTACAGCACTATAGTATGTGGCATCTTCAATAATCCAATTGCTGAGTCTTCCATTATAACCTAAGATAGGTTCATATGACCCTTTCATCCATTTGTTATTGATTTTCAATATCCTTTTTATCATTTTT
>JAVEPM010000024.1:0-37623 GCA_034008115.1 Methanolobus sp. | reverse complement strand
CAAGACCTTTCTCGATGATCTCTGGAGCTGGAATACCTTCACTTCTTGCTTTCTCGACAGCTGCTGTTACAACATCATTCTTGCATGTGATAACTGCATCTGCTAATTCTTTGAACATTTCTTCTTTACTAATAATAATACCTCCATCACTTTTTGCTTTCAGCCCATAGTAGAGAATTAAGACTTGAAGAGCAATCGGTTACAATAAAACATAAGAAGAAACTGTATATATCATAAACTCAATTAAATGTGCCTACGGTGTTTGAATTCACTACCACCATTGAAATAAGCTATTGCCTTGTTAGTATTACAACGGCGTTGTAATCTTAAATGATCATTGAAACATAACTTTCTATCGTCTTTTTCTTATCTTTGCAAAAGGAGTTTCTTTGCCGTTGAAACTGCCTCTATAGCATTTTGCGCATAACAGTCAGCACCGATCTTGTCAGACCACTTCTGACTTGCCGGCGCACCACCTATCATAACGATAAGCTTGTCACGCAGACTCTGCTCATTAAGCATTTCTATAACTTCCTTCTGACGGGACAAGGAGACCGTTGTAAGGGCAGACAGACATATCATATCTGCATTTGTTTGCCTTGCCATATCAATAAAATCCTGAAGAGGAACATCTTTGCCAAGATCATGAATCTCAAAGCCTGACATCCGAAGCATGCTTGATACGATGATCTTACCAATATCATGGACATCATCTTCGACGGTACCGATGACTATAACACCGTATTTTTTGAAGCTTTCCTCTGGCATCTCAGTTTCCAGCATCGTGAGCCCAGCTTCCATGGCATCGGTGGCAAGCACCAGATGTGGCAGGAACAATTTTCCATTTTCAAAAAGAATACCCACTTCATTGATCCCGGCTGCAAGACCTTTTTCGATGATGTCTCCAGGAAGGATACCTTCGATTATTGCTTTATCTACGGCTGCCTCAACAATTTCCTTTTTACATGAGACGACCGCATTTGAGAGTTCTTTAAAAATTTTTTCTTTAATCATGTATACCTTTAATTGCCATTTTGTATATATTAGAAGTTAAATTACAAAAATATTTCTCCGGGCAGAAAAACGATGGTTACTCCCACAAAGTCTTTGGCCCGGAGAAACTTTAATTCTTTAATTCAGTCTTTGTCATCTATTGTCCGGAGGTTCTCAATTGGAGGTTTTGAGTACGATCAGAGCCTTTCAAATGGTTGAGGTTTTAACGATGACTGCCTTTTCAATTTTGTTCAGATAATTATAATCCTGGACCCCACTTGCATTTTTTACCAGGTTTAGAAGTTGCAGAAGTTATTTCAATTCCCTTTGAACCCTCCCATAGACCATGTACGTTGCACCCTTCAACAGCCCTCAAATTCACAATGGCCGACCTGGTACCGCAAGTACCACATACACCAAATCCATGAATTCTGCAGTTCATTATCTCACGTGCAGAGATCATCTCCTCGGTTGCGACCGCTGTAAAAGTAGCTTCGGCTTTTCCATCAGTTGATTTCAATTCTTTTTTCCCGACAAAATCATCATTTATATGTAATTCTATCCATTGAATGTAATGGTCTTCTTCCATCACATGGGGAATACCACCAATTGTAACTTTTACTTCAAAAGGTTCACCTGCTATTACTTCAACAGGAGCTTCAATGACTGGAATATGCTTTTTTTCCACATCAGTAAGATTGTCATTATCTTTTGCTCGTTGAACATTGATATCTGATTTCATAAATTTCACCTGATACGTATCTGTTTTACAAATAGGCTTCTCTGTTAAAAAAGTAAATGTCAGTGCTCCCACTGACACACCCCTCTAAAACTTATAGTTGTTTACCGAGTGATACAGCATAACTACAAAGAACAAAATTATTCCTCCCAGCAAGCTGAAATAGCCTATCGGATCCCATAGGAATTGAATGGCACCTGTCTCTGTCCATCCAACAAGCACTGAACCCTGAATTTGTGTTGGTACCACAAGACAGATGAAGGCAACTATGAATATAAATACAATATCAAATGCCTCCCTTATCGCGCTTTGTTTCTGTGTGTTTTCATCCATGTTGTCCACCTCAGTCGTAGTATTTGAAATCGAACATGTGTTGCTTAATTGAGTGACGTACCTGCCAGTAACCCATTGTTTCAATTCCCACCAACAGTACAAAGAACACTACGTAGATTGCTCTGATCGCAGGAGAGACCACTGAGCCTGCTGTGGATAGTACAGTAAAGACTACATAACCCTGCACAGCTATCAACAGTGTTATTGCACCTACTATCAAATATGTGTCCTTTGCGAATGCTTTATTATATTTTGTTTCACTAACTCCATCCATTCATATCACTCCTTCTTATCATGATGACTTGGGTTTGGCCAACCCATTTCCTCACCCCAATCCAAACCTTTCTTAAACTTCTTGTTCCTGTTGTGGAAATAGAAGTATGCTATCAGATAGAAAGCCAGAGCAAAGATGAGGTTGTACCTGTATCCCCAGAATAGTGTGGACATGATAACGATAGCTATTGCCATTGCAAGGTAAGATATCCATGGTTGCAGAGGACTCACGAAAGGACGTACCTTGTTAATATGTGTTGGGAACATTTTTCTAAAACGTATCAAAGAAAATGGTATCAATACATAGCAAAGCAATCCAGATACAATGGAGAAGGTAATGACCTGGTCCAGATAACCACTGAATGCAAATGCTATTGCAATAGGCATTGTGAAAATTACTGCTTTGTAAGGTGTCTGGTACTTTGGATGTACTGAAGAGAACCAATTTGACACAAAATGATCCCTTGAAAGAGCAAACCATGACCTTGAGGAATCACAAACACATCCGTTCGCACTGGAAACACAGGTAAGCAAAGTTCCAAGTGCCAAGAGAGCGATCAATATAAACACTCCTGTTGACTGTGCAGCCTCAAACAGTGGATAAACCGAAACTCCAAGACCTTCTGCAGGTATACTGGAAGGAAGCAGATTTGCACATATAAAGAGCGTCATAGCAGCTCCGACAAGTAGTGTGATCATTCCTGCCTGCTGTCCAAGAGGTACTGCTCTTGAAGGATGTTTACATTCTTCTGCAGTCATGGCTGCTCCCTCTATACCCAGGAAGAACCATGGACCAAACTGCAAAGCTGCAAACAGACCTATAAGGCCATTTGGCATAGCCCCCTGGAAAAGGTATTCTGGATGAAGCTCAAATACACCGAATGTTCCTGATAAGAAGAATACTATGATAGCAAAGAAAGCTATAGCTGTCATGAAGAAGTTAAGAGTTAGTGCAGCTACCACACCTCTGTAATTGATGAACGTAAGTGTCGCTATTACCAATAATGTCACAGGGAATACCTGCAATTCAGGGAATAACTCCTGCGCTATAAATGCAACAACAATAGCATCCGCGGCTTCCAGTGCTATATATTCCATGTATACAGCAAGGCCTACACTGGCTGCTGCACCGGGTCCAATGAATAATCGTGCCCAATCATAAGGACCGCCTGCCAATTTCGTAGCAGATCCCAGTTCACTTGCACACAAAGCGATTATCGTGTACATTGTTCCTGCAACAAGCATTGCAAGCAATGAACCTAGGATACCTCCCTTTGCCACAGTGAAATTCCATCCCATAAATTCACCTACAAGAACTATCCCCACTCCCAAAGCCCATACGTGATAAGGTCTCAGAGTCTTGACAAGTCCAGGTGATTCTGTTACTTCGTCAGTCAAATCATCACCTCTTTAATTTTTTGGATGTTTTGCTTGCATCAAGCAATACCCATGCAATCAATGCGAAGGCTACTAAGTATATTACTCCGTTAATGATCGTCCAATAAGTGTCCATTGGAACACCTCCCTTTTTATATATACTACATGATTATTCATTACTTAGTTAAATAAAAAAAATGCCAGCGATAGCCTTCGCTGGCAAAATATTACAAATAGCTTAGAATACAAGTCCAAGTTCTTCAAGCTTTTTGCGTGCACCGTCGTAGACTTTCACATACTCGTCTGTTGGTGTTATGGTAGCAATATCGTAACATTCCTGGAATGTCTTGCCTTCTGGTGCCTTTGCATAGTCCTTCTCATAGAGTTTCACAAGGTTTTCAATGATCGTGTTGACCTCTGTGATATCCATACCTGAAGTTGCTCTTGCGACCTCTCCCATCATCCTTGCTTCCATACCTGTGGTCTTGTCCTGGACAACACCTTTTGCAGCTGCAACACCGGAGAGGATCTCACGGCCTGAAGCTGTGTCGGTCATTGACTGAGCGGATAGTTCCAGCAGGCACATTTCTGTACATGGTCCGGCACATGGATAGTACTGGTTACCTTTGATCATGTCAGTGAACTCGGAGAGAGTTGCAGATGTCCATCCTGCGATCTGAAGGGTTTCTCGAGTGTTTGTGGATCCCCAGCGAATGTGGACTGGTCCGTCAAGATGCCAGCTTGCATTGCTCATTACAAATGCATTGATGTGAGTTGCGATATCAACGATAGCGGTCTCTTCAACTCCACCTGCATAGCCACCAAAGATAGGCATCTGTTCATCCATAATGATGTCGCTGTTACCCTGATAGTGGGCTATTACACTAAGTGCATCAAGGTCGATCTTAAGCTCATTGAGCTGTGATACTTCGTGACTGTCACTGCAGATCTGGCCACCGGCACAGTCTGAAGCGATATTTCCCTGAGCGGACAGGGAAGTCTCTGGTCCCTATATGCCCATGCCAGGCCTTCCGGCCATTGCGGCTGCGGTCTTGATGAGCCTTGTCTCGGTCTTAGCTGCAAGAATCTCATAAGGACTGCCTGGAATTGGTGGTTTTCCACGAACGGTCATCATGACACCATCAACAATAGTGTCGACTTCCTTTTCAAGTGCGTAGCTCATGTGAACTGGCATGAACATCTCTTCTGAGATAGGAGAGCCTGTTGGACCACCCTGGACTATTGGTTTTCTCTTGTCACCAATACTTCTCTTCTTAACGTTTACTGCATCTCTGCCAGTTCCGAGTGTGAATTCTTTCTGGACGTTGTTGATAGCATCCCAGATCTCATCCTCTGTGTATTTTACTACACGGCTTGTGTCGGTACAGAATATACCGCACTCAAGCAGCATTTCAAAACCTGCTTTGAACAGGTTTTCCATCATGCCCTTGTCGGTAGGGACGTATTCATTCTTAAAGTCAAGGTTATATTTCTGCTTGAGCTCCATTGACTTCATAGGAATGGTCATAAGGTCCCAGTCATCCTGGCTCATCTTCTGACCTTTCTTTGCACGGTCGTAGAACTCATAAACATCTAATGATCTTGAAAATGTCATACTTATCTCTCCTTTCCTTATTTCATCATTTCTAATGCTACACGAGCTGCATCTGCTGCATTCTCTGCTGTTGCATCAGCACCGATCTCTTTAATCCAGCCATCTGAAACAGGAGCACCGCCGAACATGACCTTTACAGAGTCTCTAAGACCTTCTTCCTTTAGCATCTCTATTGTGTCCTTCTGGCCAAGCATGGATGTTGTCATAAGTGCTGAACCAACAAGTATCATCTTCTCACCCTTGTGCTTTGCAATTTCTGCGATTAGATCGTCGTTTGGAATGTCCACTCCAAGATCAAGGATCTTAAAGCCGTTTGCACCAAGCATTGTTGTTACAAGACGGTGGCCAATATCATGGATGTCGCCTTCCTGTACGTAAGTGATAGCAAGACCTACACCTTCATCGCCTTCTTTCTTTTCTGCTGCAAGTGCAGGAACAAGAAGTTCCATTGCAGCGTTCATTGCCTTTGCAGACATCATAATTTGTGGAAGGTATACTTCTGCTGCTTCAAACTTATCTCCTATGATCTTCATACCTGGTGAAAGACCGTCGTTGATCATTTCAAATGCAGTCATTCCGCTGTCGAGTCCTTCCTGTGTGGCTTTTGCACAGCCATCGATGTCCTGTGTGACGATTGCGTTTTTAAGTTTGTCTAATATTTCCTGATTTGCCATTAAATCCACCTTTTGTATTTTTTATGTTATTTTTTGAAGTTGTTCTTGCAGAATTTGTATCTACCAGTACAAATATTTCTAAAAACAACTGCCTTAAGAGAAGTTATCCAATTGATAACGACTGCATCTAAGAGAATTAACTGACAGCATATAGCATAATTCATCCCGATTTTTCAACATTTACAGTACATAGCTCCTCGATTATTACTTTAAAATAGGTATGAAGATTTCAGTCTATGACTGATTATTAAGAGGGAGTCGTAATCATCATAGTCCTTGTGAGTTATCACATGCATTGTGAATTGTAAACATCAATGTGAATTTGACCATAAATTAGATTAATATAAGGTTAGATTAAAACGTTATTAGGGAAGTCAAAAAGGTGTTTGTGATACTAAACAAGGATTTGACCAATGGATTTAAGGAAACTCAAAATCAAATGTCCCTGAAAATAGTACTATTGCAGCAGAAACGGGGAAAAAGATGGGTATGAAAACATCACTAATAAATACTGTTTGGTTTTCTGAAAAAAGAAAGAATGTATTGCTACTATTATATGAGGGGGAGAGGGATCTTGAGCAAATAAAAAAATCACTCAATGTAACAACCAGATCCATAATGCCCCAGATAAAAACACTGAAGAATAACAACCTTATAGAGCAGAAACAAGATCAATTCTGTTTGACCACTATAGGAAAAACAATTGTGAAAAGCATGCTGCCATTTATTTCTACATCAAGAATTGTTGAAGAGAACAAAGATTTCTGGGCCAGCAGAAATTTTGATGCAATACCTCCACATCTTTTCAGTAAAATAAAAGATCTTGGGCATTATTTCCTCATAGAACCTGATATCCACTACATGTTTGAGCTTCCAAGGGAATTTGTTGATAACATTCCTAAATCAAAATCCATTGTGACTTTTATTTCATACCTTCATCCAACATTTCTCTCTCTTTATTTGAAAGCAGCCCAAGCAGGAACAAATATATCACTTTTTGTTTCAGAGAATGTTTTGGAAAAAATGAAAAATGAGTATTTGGAGCAATTCAATGAATTGATGAAAATAACAAATGCAACTATTTTCCTTTGCAAAGAGAACCCGAAAATACCAATGGTAACAGTGACTGATTGGTTTTGTTATATTTGCCTTTTCAATGAAGAAGAGAGATATGACCACAGGGATATAATCAGCTTTGATGAAAGTTCCTTAAAGTGGTGTAATAAATTGTTCGACTATTACAAGACTAATACACAAAAGCTCTGTCAAATAACAGAGCTTGTATAAGAGACATGTTTTTGGAAAGAAGGGGGCAGGTACATGGAATCATCACTAACTGAAATTGTTTGGTTTTCTGAAAAAAGAAGAAAAATATTATTACTATTACTAAGCGGACCAAAGAGTCCCGAGGAAATGAAGAAGGAGTTTGGCGTTGATTGGCGTTCTTTAATACTTCCACTAAAAGAACTAAAAGAAGAAGGACTGGTCAATAACCCTGAAAGATTTTATGAATTATCAAGCATTGGAAAACTTATCGTAGAAAATGTAAAACCAATAGAAGGTGTTTTGAATCTCTTTGAGAAAGATGCAGATTATTGGGTTAAAAGAGACCTGAATGCTATCCCTGAGTATCTGCTGGAGAGAATCGGAGAAATTGAAGATTCCATAATTACCGAGCCAGAATTAAACGATATGTTTGAACCCCCTAAAGAATTTATAGACCATCTTATGAATTCAAAACATGTACATTCTATTTTTTCGATATATCATCCACTGTATCCATCACTTTATAGTAAACTTGCAGAAAAGGGAACTGAAATATCAATTGTTCTAACTGAGGCTGTACTTGAAAGAATGCGCGAAGACAGACAGGAAGAACTAAAAAAAATACAATCTATTGAAAATATTAACTTGTTATTATACAAAAAAGAACTGTGTCCTCCACCAATTGTGGTTACAGATAATTTGTTCTCTGCCAGTTTTTTCAATAATCAAGGAATGTATGACCATCGAGATATAATGAGCTTTTCCCAAAGTTCTCTAAAATGGGGTAAGGAATTGTTTAAATATTACCAGAAAATGGCAATTGAGATATCAAAATCTGAAGACTGAGATAATTCTGCAGCAATGTCAAGTGGATACTGATGAGAAGGAAGTATGTGAATGAAAAAGAATGACATGTCAATAAAGGAAAAATTGATCATATACATAGCAGTTAGCGTTTTTTTGGTACTTGCCATTTCAACTGCTGTCAGTATCTCAAATGTGACTATACAACAAAGAGAACTTGCATATCTCCAATCTGTGGAAATGGCAAGAGATTATGCCAATCAGTTCGATGGGGATATGAAGGCGAATATGGCCATTGCAGAAACCCTTGCCAGAACAATGGAAATGTACACAGCTGCCGATAGAGAAGAAGTGAACAAAATTCTCGAAAATGTCCTTAAATCATACCCCTCCCTTACGGGAGTTTATGTGGGATACGAACCTAATGGATTTGACGGAAAAGATAATGAATATATCAATGCCTATGCACATGATTCTACTGGAAGGTTCATACCTTACTGGAATACCATTCAGGGACACATAGAAGTTGAACCCCTTGTCAATTATGATAAACAGGATTACTATCAAATTCCAAAAGCAACACATGAAGATGTTGTTACTGAACCTTATTTTTATCAGGGTATCTTCATGGTAAGCCTGGATGCACCTATCTTTAAAGATGACAAATTCGTAGGTATTGCAGGGGTCGATGTATCTCTTGACTACATTGATGATGTAATAAGTGACCTAAAAGCTTTTGACACCGGATATGCGTTTGTAACAGGAAATACCGGTATCCTTGTATCTCATCCTAAATATAAAGAAAAAATAGGAACAAAAACACTTTACGATTTTAACACGCCGGAAATATCAACTGCAGCAGATGATATTAGGATTGGAAAAGGTGGAAGTGTTGAAACAATCGATCCTGCCACAGGCAAAGAAGTCATAATGTTCTACGAACCTGTAAAAACAGGTAATTATTCGTTTGTGCTTGTGGTCCCAAAAGAAGAAATGTTTGCCGGAGTAACAAATCTTAGGAACAAACTGATCGTTATATCTATTATCTCTATTCTTTTTATGGGCCTGGTATCTTATCTCATAGCAACTTCAATAACTTCTCCTATAGATGAAATAGTAAATAACTTCAAAATTATCGCTCAGGATGTGGTTAACGGTAACCTGGATACAAAAGCACAAACTGACGTAGAGATAGATTTCAAGGAAATTCCAATTGGACTTAATATGATACTGAATGCTGTGATTGCACCGATCCGTGAAACCATGAGAGTTACAAATGCCCTTGCAGCGGGAGAACTTGAAACGCGCACCAGACTTGAATTAAAAGGAGAGTTCAAACAGTTGGGAGATACACTGGATGAGTTTGCAGGATCTTTGAACAATATCATTGCAGATTCTAATAGGGTGCTGACAGCTATACAAAACAATAATTTTTCCTGCAATGTTCAGGTTCATGGAGAAGGTGATTTTAAGATACTGACCGGAGGGATAGAAAAGACAAGAAACTCTTTGGATATGGCTATTCACGAGCAAAGAAGAGTGGAAAAAGAACTCAAGAGCTACACTAAAAAGCTTAAACGATCCAATGAGCTTAAGGAAGAAATGGAGAATATAATCAATAACAGTCCTGTTATAGTCTTCAAATGGAAGGCAGAAGAAGACTGGCCAGTGGAATTTGTTTCAGATAACGTTGTGCAACTTGGATATACTGTAGAAGATTTCACATCGAACCGCATTAATTACGCTGATATCGTACATCCGGATGATGTTGGAAGAGTGTATTCAGATATCTCTCAACATTATATTGAAAGCGATGTCAAGCTAAACTATGAATATAGGATATTCACCAAGACAGGGGAGCTGAGATGGGTGGAAGAGAAGACGTTCATCCGGTGTGACCAGGCAGGCAGGAACACACTACAGGGTGTTATTCTTGATATTACAGAGCGCAAAAAGGTAGAAGAGGCGCTTTTGGAGACAGAGAAAATACGTAAAAAAGAAATACATCATCGTGTTAAGAATAATTTGCAGGTAATCTCAAGTCTGCTTTATCTTGCATCAGAGAACTTCAAGGATCCACAGATAATAGAGGCCTTCATGGACAGTCGCAATCGTGTGCGTTCCATGGCACTGATACACGAAAAATTATATCAGTCCAGCGACGTGTCAAATATTGATTTTTCTGATTACACGGAGAATTTGTTAAAATCTCTATTAAAATCATACCAGATAGAGAACAAGAACATTAAATTTGTTTCAAGTATCAAGGATGTTTATCTGAATATTGATACGGCCGTTCCGCTTGGAATAATCATCAATGAACTTGTTTCGAACTCACTAAAACATGCTTTCCCTGAAATGGAAAATGGACAGATAAATGTGGAACTCAAAGTCGTGCAGGATAATTTTTTGTTGAAAGTGAAAGATAATGGAATTGGTCTGCCACCAGAGATCGATTACAGAAATACTGAATCACTGGGTTTGCAACTTGTGGTCACACTAGTTGACCAGATTGATGGTACTATTGAACTGAATACAACTGATGGAACCGAATTTTCTATAATTTTTAAAGAGAAAAAATAGAAGGTGTAAAGATGGATAATCCAAAGATATTAGTTGTTGAAGATGAAAATGTCGTTGCTTTGGAGCTAAAAAAAAGACTCAAAAAACTTGGTTATCAGGTATCTAGTGTTGCGTCATCCGGGAAAGAAGCCATTAGTAAAGCTGAAGGTTTTCTTCCAGATCTTATAATCATGGATATCAGACTAAAAGGAGATATGGATGGAATCCAGGCGGCACAAATAATCAAGGAGAAGCTTAACATACCAGTGCTATATCTCACGGCCCACTCAGATGATGAGACCCTTAAAAGAGCTAAGCAGACAGAGCCTTATGGATATATATTAAAACCTTTTGAGGAAGACGACCTTCGAACTGCAATCGAAATAGCACTTTATAAGCATCAGATGGAGAATTCTCCTACAAAATAAGTAATATTTGGATAAAATATTCAGGTCTATAAGATATGCATACATGGCGGATATATGCCATTATGTACATAAACTATAAGTATTGCTGGTTGTGGACAATATATATATATGTCGATAACCAACAATAATGTGTTCCTTTAGTCGATACAAGCTATTGACATAAGAATCTATCAATATACCAACAATCTATCAATATTCCAAAAACAAAGGAAGCAAAGATATGAGATTAAACAACAAAAACCACAATTGGATACTTACGTACCTGGGATTTTAGGAATTGGTTCGAAAAAAGGTTAAGATCCAGGAGCTGTTAGCATGGAAAAAAAGCCACTTGATGCACTTATTAGCAAAAACGGATTATGGATATCACGTAACGGAAACCTCCACGGGGTAAAAGCGTGTGAAACATCCCAGAAATATATAAGAATCGAAATGGATTGTGGAGAAGTTATCACTGTACGCAATTCAAAATCAAGCCGATCCGCAAGATCACTTAGGAATCATAAATTCCAGAAACCCTGCAAACGATGTCGCCTTTCAGACGATAGGATTCAGGAATTTTCAAAGAAAATCGCAAGAAAAAATGATGCAGATATCAAAATCATCCGCTCTTTTCGCTTAAGTCCTGAAAAAGCAGTTCATGAAGAAACTTCCAAAATAAAACAGACAGAGGAAATAAAAGTAAACCCTTCTTCTCATCCTCATAATGAACAAAAGGCTGGATCATTGCCTAAAAACAATGCCAATAATCATAAATCTGTTCCAAAACCAAAAAAGAGCAACTCCAGCCTTCCCAAAAATTCTAATAAGGCTGCGCAATCCAAATCCAAAAAGAACGAGTTCACAGCCTCGCAAAAGACCAGAATACTCTCACTGCTTGGAACTGGCGAAATGATATCATTCGCAAAAGAAAAACGTTCCTTTAGTGAGCTGGAATCAATATTACTAACTGAAAGGAAGAAAGATATTCGAAGTATGTACGAGGATAGCCGCGAGAACCAGCTTGGAAAAATTGAGAGAAAAATAACCGAGTTTTTCGTGGATATGGGTTTCCTTGAAGTGAAATCACCTATACTTATTCCCTTTGAATATATGGAAAGAATGGGAGTCGGTGAGGACAAGAAACTATCCGAGCAAATATTCAGGGTCGGTGATAACATGTGCCTGCGGCCTATGCTTGCTCCTGGTTTGTATAATCACCTGCGAAAATTCGATAACGTACTACCTGATCCTGTAAGAATATTTGAGATTGGGCCATGCTACCGCAAAGAATCAGATGGTAAGAGCCACCTTGAAGAATTTACAATGCTCAATTTCTGCCAGATGGGTTCTAAGTGTACAAGAGAAAACCTTGAGTATATAATAAAAGAATTCCTGGAATTCCTTGATATCAAGTATGAGATAGTTGAGGATAGCTGCATGGTCTATGGCGAAACTATTGACATCATGCACAAAAATATGGAACTCTCCTCTGCTGTTGTAGGTCCCATTCCAATGGACATGGATTGGGGAATAGACAAACCATGGATAGGAGCTGGTTTTGGTCTTGAGAGACTCTTGAAAGTAAAGCATGATTTCAAGAACATCAAGCGTGCAGCAAGGTCTGAGTCTTACTACAATGGGATTAGTATTAACCTGTGAGGTAGCATCATGATAAAAAACATTGACTACCATGAACTCGATAAATTAGCACAGGATATTATAAATGGCCTTCAGCTCACAGATGCTGATCTAAGAGAACTGCTTTCCCTTACAGAAGAAGAAGAGCTCAAAAAATTGCACTATCTTGCAAGAAAAGTGAGAGATCATTTCTTTGGGAATAAAGTTTTCCTCTATAGTTTCGTTTACTTCTCAACCTACTGCAAAAATGACTGCACTTTCTGTTACTACAACAAGTGCAACGATATACAGCGATACCGCCTTGATATGGATGAGATACGCAATATCTGCAGAGCAATGAAAAACGAAAGCATACACATGGTTGACCTGACAATGGGAGAAGACCCGTATTTCCACAATGAACCTGAAAGATTCGTTGATATTGTCAAAGCAGTCAAAGCAGAAACCGGTCTTCCAATTATGATCTCCCCAGGAGTCATGAATGATGAAGCACTAAGCAGACTTCGTGAAAGCGGAGCTGATTTTCTTGCCCTGTATCAGGAAACACATGATGTTGATCTCTTCCATAAACTAAGGGTAGGCCAGTCATTTGAAGAAAGAATGCATTCAAGGCAATTTGCCAAAAGTATCGGCTACTGCGTGGAAGATGGCATACTCACAGGCGTTGGAAATGATATAGAATCAACCATAAAATCCCTGCGCGCAATGCAGAAGAACAGACCTGATATGGTACGTGTCATGACCTTTGTTCCACAGGAAGGAACTCCTCTTGAGGAAATAGATCAAAAATCCAGTCTCTCTGAACTTAAGATAATATCAATACTAAGATTGATCTTCCCTGACAGACTTATACCTGCATCTCTTGACCTTGAGGGAATCGATGGCATGGTACATCGTCTTAATGCAGGTGCCAATGTGGTCACATCCATAATACCATCTGATTCTCCACTTGAAGGCGTTGTTAATTATGACAGAGAGCTAGAAGAAAGGGACAGGGACCCAAAAAGTGTTGTTAAACGTCTCAGATCCATGGGTATGGAACCTGCAAGTCAGGATGAATTCAACAGGATAATAGGAAAATCAATACCAGAGGATGTTGAAACGCCGGTTGTGGCAATATGAAAAACATATGCATTATCGGAGGGAAACTACAAGGTTTTGAGGTCACTTATCTTGCTCATAAAGCAGGTATGCGTGTTGTACTTGTAGACCGCAAGGCAAAACCTCTTATACGCAACCTTGTTGACAGTTTCCAATGCTTTGACATAAGCAAGGAACCCGAAAAACTGAGGAAAATCTCAAAAAATGTGGATGCTATCATTCCGACAAATGAGAACCTTACAAGCATAAAATTTTTAAGAAGTATGAAGGATGAACTTGCATGCCCTATGCTCTTTGATTTTAATGCCTACTATGTAAGCATGGATAAGAAGCGTTCAAAGGATTATTTCAGGTCACTTGATATCCCCACGCCTGAAGATAAACCCTCCAAGCCACCATATTTTGTGAAGCCTCCATGCCAGAGCAGCAGCATTGGGACTTCTATAATATATGATGACATGGGGTTCAAAGGCCTGGACCCTTCGATGCTCATCGAGGAATACGTTGAGGGTGATGTTGTTTCCCTTGAAGTCATCGGTGATGGCAGAAACTACACAGTTCTAAAGGAAACAAAAATACATATCGATGATACGTACGATTGTCATATGGTAACCCCCATCGATAACTATCCTGAGTTCAGAAGAATAAGTTACGAATTAGCAAAGAACCTCAAGCTTTGGGGAATAATGGATGTTGAAGCAATAGATAGTCCTCAGGGATTGAAAGTACTTGAGATAGATGCAAGATTCCCGAGCCAGACGCCTACTGCTGTTTATCATTCTACAGGAATCAATCTGGTAGAATTACTTCTGCAGGCGTTTTTAGAAGGAGTGCAGGAGATGGAAATAGCTCCTGAGAAGAATTACTGCATCTATGAGCACCTGCTCCTTGATGGTGGAAACCTGAAACCTGTTGGTGAGCATCTGCTCTCACAGGGCTACGAATACGTACAGTTCCATGTTTCTAAAGGGCTTGAGATATTCGAGTCAAAGGGGAAAAACAGTGTTTTCACTCTTATAAGCTGGGGGACTGACAGGGAAGAAACTGGAAAAATGAGACTAAAAGGAATGGAAATGATAATTGAACATTCCCAAACAAATCCATAGGAGGTATAAAATGACACTTTTGACACCAGAAGACCTGGAAAACCTTTCAATGCAGCTTGAAGAAAATGATGAGATCGCAAGAAGGGTCACAGGTCTTGATATCAGGGGAATATGTGAAGCGCTTTACGGAACAAAGCCAGGTTCTGAAAAAGTAGGTATCATACCCATCACCGCAGGAAACGGTGTCATCGGCAATTTCACATCTTCTCTTCTGTACATAGTCCAATACTTCGGCTTTGAAGGATTCATAGCAGAGCACCCTGACGTTACAGGTTACTATGAAGCCGTGTCCCAGGGAGCTGATATAATAATGATGGCAGATGATCATATTTTTACTGCTCACAACCTGAGAAACGAGAAGATCGTCAGTAACCATGTAGCTACAGGTATAATCTATGCGGACATTGCTTCAAGGTTCCAGGAAGCCAGTTCAAAGGATATACTGGTCATTGGACTTGGAAGGGTTGGTTATGCAGGAGCATGTCATCTTGTAGACAAGGGTTTCAATGTCTATGCCTGCGATCCCAACAAAGAATTTCTTCAAAAGGCTGTTGATGAGCTTGGAATAAAAACTTACTGTAGTGACGACAGGAAGAAATTTTCTATGGTTTTTGAAGCCACACCCAATGCAGACACAATATCAGAAGGCATGATCGAGGAAAGATGCCTTGTCTCAACCCCTGGGATACCGTGTGGGCTTCCACCTGAAATTGGAAAGAAATATCGTGTTGACCTTGTGATGGAGCCTCTTGTAATAGGAGTTGCTTCAATGTTGTATTCTGTAATTCAAAACTAACGGAGTGTAAAGAAAATGTATGTAATTTCACTAGACCTTGGAACAAGCGGTTTCAGGGCACAACTTATAGACTTTGAAAAGAAAGAAACTTTGAAGACTGTGATAACAATGGGCCACCCACTTCCCGGTGGAAATGTCATGGATCACCTTGATTTTGCCATGGCTACCGGAGAAGATGTAGCTCACAAACTGATAATTGAAACTGTAAAGGAGATCCTGAAAAGATTTGATGTGGAACCTGAAAAGATAGAGCGTATAGCAGTCTGTGGAAATCCCATACAACTCTCACTTTTCCAGAATATGGAGATAAGGGACCTTGCATACGCAGGTGAGAACAAACAGAAATCCCTTGGAGTGGAAAATGTAAAAAGAGATTCAAAAATATTCCCTGCAAATGAGGTCTTCAAAGGTATCTTTGACATGGATAACTGTGAGATAATCATTCCTCCAGCCATCAAACACGAGATCGGTGCCGATGCTCTGGCCATGATGCTGGAGACTGATTTTATCAAGCAGACAGAACCATGCCTTGTTACTGATTATGGTACCAATGCTGAAATGGCACTGAAAATAGGTGACAGGATAATTACCGCAAGTGCAGCCGCAGGACCTGCTATTGAGGGACAGGGCATAGTGTGTGGAATGCTTGCAGGCCCAGGTGCTATCAGTGATATAAATATTGAGAACGGTCTGTGGAGACTTATTGTTCTTGACAGGACAATGAGTTCCGGTAATGGGCCTCTTGTAAACCCTGTCACAGGAGAGATCGTTGAAGAGGGTGGCTTGGTCCCAAAAGGCATCACTGGAACCGGAGTTATCTCTGCAATCGCACTGGCCATGAAGGAAGGACTCATGGAAAAGATACCTGAACTGCCCAATGGAAAACTGATATTCAGCGAAAATATCATGATCACCAACAAGGATGTAGAGGAAGTAGGCAAGGCTATAGGTGCGATCCGTGCAGCTCACCTTACACTGATGGTTGAATCTGGTATGAAATATGAGGACCTTGCATACGCATATATGTCAGGGGCAACCGGGACATATGTGAATGCTGAAAAAGCAAGATACATAGGCTCAGTACCTGCATTTTCCAAAAACATCGTTCAGTTTGGGAACACATCCCTGGGACTTGCAAGGAAGATAGCTCTTGACAGGTCAAAACTTGATGAGGTCATAGAGATCGCAAAGAAGATACAGGCCGACCACTTGATGATGGCCACCAGTGAGACTTTCAAAAATATATATATTTGTGAACTATCAAAATGGCAACAGGGAATGCCTGAAGATGTGTATAAACAGATGCTTGAGATGTACAATATACCTGTTTTCCCTGAGAATCTTAAAGAAGTTGAAATAGAAAAAAGGGTTGTCAGGGACATTGATGACGTAGGAAAACTTGGCCTTGAGATCGTAAAGGACATAGGAATAATTCTTGAAGCACCGGTGTATGAATGTATACTCTGCCATAAATGTGAGCAGGAATGCCCTGAAGATGCTGTTATAATAATTCAGAAAAATGGAGAAAAAGAAAGATATGCCAATATCGACAGTCAGCATTGTCTGGGCACAAGCTGCAGGCGTTGTGTAACCATATGTCCTGTGCAGACCATGAACCATAAGATACTGAAAATACAGGAAAAGGAGAGATAGATCCTGTAATTTTCTTTTTTCAATCAAGTATTTTCATTTTTTTGTCAGGAAGATCTATTTGCCAGTTTCAGCAACTTCCAGTCAAATAAAAAAGGATATAACTTCTTTCAAATAATGGTATTGATTTAGTTATATCCATTCGTTAAATAAATTAATTACCTAAATACCTCTTCTTTTTTATAGTACGTATTGCTAAAATGTAAACTATTAAATTAAACGCAACGTAACTATTCAGCCTAGCACAATCTGCCAATTGGTGCTGATTTCATCGAAATGGAGATATCTGCCCACTAATAATCTAAGAATCAAAAAAGCAATCAATAGAAACAATCAAAATAAATCATCATAATGAAATTTACATTTCAACTTTTTGTCAAGATTGATATTGATAGCGTTTTTATCAGGCTGAATAGTTACCCTTTTTTTATATTAAAGGATATTTCTTTTACTGCTTTGTGATCGCCATAGTCTTTCGATAAATTTTTGACAACTATTGTATTGTCCAAACTATCACCTGCTATTTATGCTGCCATAATAGAGCAAATTCATTGTACTAACCAACTCATCAACATTCTTATCTTTATATAACATTGTTAACTTTTTTATATTTTATTGTTTCACAGAAATATTTTTAGATTAACTACAATATTATGATGAATATGTATTATGGTTCAAACTTTAAAGTGTTATAGTATTCTCTCATCTCAAGCATGTATGATAACTTGTACATTATTGTTTAATGTACAAAACAGCATCCAGACTTATATTATCTATAGAAACCTGTCGCTGACAGATCGAAGGTGTTTGTATTCTTCGTTAAGAGCAAAATCAGGCATAATGTTTAATTTAAAGTCATAGACGATAAATAACATCGGTATTTAACAACTTTATGCAATAGCTTCAAAAATAGTAAAGTAAGTAAAAAAAAGTAAGAGCTTATTCATCAAATTTCAAAATTGTTGTTTTGAGGGTTGCTAGGTCCACCACTGGAACCTGTGAGGGAGTGGGGACCACATTTACCCTTTTCTGAAACTCAGTCTGGTCCTGCCAGGTACCGGAATTTATCAGCAGGACATTCTTGTACCATTCAACACCCACGGTATGTACATGGCCGCAGTGAAGGATATCCGGCACATTTCCAATAACAAAATGATCTTTCTTCTCAGGCGCAATGGAAACACGACTACCATATGTAGGAGAAAGATGCCTGAATTTCATCATTTCCACCATTGCCTTGGTAGGATCAGCATATGATACACCAGGAACAGCTGCAACCAGATCATCGATTGAACGACCGTGGTATAAAAGGACCTTTACACCATCCAGATCCACAATTGAAGGATTTCCTACGAATGTCACGTTTTCAGGGAAATCCGCTCTTATTATTTCGGGTAATTTTGGCTGGGGTTCAGCCTGACGCACAGCATCATGGTTTCCAGGAGAGATAATAATATGGATATGACTGGGTACCCTGCGAAAATATTCTGCTGCTTTTTTGTACTGGTCATACACATCCAGAATTGAAAGTTCATGTTCCTGTCCCGGGTATATACCAACTCCATCAACAAGATCACCTGCAACAAGAAGATAACGAACTTCCTTTGCAATGGCAGCCAATGCTTCATTATCAGTATCACCATTCAAAAAATCGAGGAATCTCTCCCAGGGCTCTTCAAGAAAAGTTGAGCTCCCAATGTGTATATCAGATGTAAGAATTGCCTTACCAGTAGTCCTGCTTTTCTTAATAGTCGTATTTGGAAGATCCGGAAGAATGATCTTTTGCACTATCATCAGCTTGCCATCGTTTGTAAGTTTTCCTGTAAAACCTACAACCTCATCCAGCACCAGGTGGCTGGCCTGCTCATAGAGATCTTTGTCTGCCATACGTATAAGAACTGAGAATGAACCGGTCGGATCCTCAACTTCAAGCATTTTGTGACCATTGCTTGTGCTCTTTATCTCAGATATCATGCCAATTACAGAGACCTCTCCGGCTTCCTTAGTTCCTCTTAAATTGGCTCTTTTACCCATTTTCAGGCTTTCTATAGGACGGGCATTTATTCTACCTCGAATTATATCACTAATTCTGCTATAACGGTTTCTGAAAAACTGGACAAATTCCATGTATTCGCCGACACAGGTTGAATTATCTGTGATATCTGAAAGCACGGAAACAGGGCTATTAGAGTAGCAAATATTACTGGAAGCATCTGCTGAGCTGCTTAGTATCTGATAAGAATTATCATAATCATTTTTAACTGACCCATTCTGTGAACTTAGTCCCGAAGATGATTTGAAAGTTTCCTCTCTCACAGAAGGCATGTCACTAAATCCTTCAAGGTTAATATGCTCAAGATCAATTACAAGTACGGAAAGATCGATATTCTCCAATATGTATGCAACAAGTTCCTTAGGGGAACAATGAGAGCATATAAGGTCCACTGCTTCAGGACTTATCTGGTAGCCTTCTTCAATAAAGACAGTTAAAACATCAATTTCATTCATAATAATAGCAGGTTAAAATGTGGGATCATATTACAATAAAATAACTTACAAAATGATTTTAAACCGTAAACATTTTATTTTTTGCAAATATACTCCTTAACTAATAAATACATTTTTCATTTGGCCAGAATATAGGTAAAAATAATGAACTTAAAAGACACTTTTCGTAATTTCAAAGAAAGTGATAACTTCTTTGTTTCACTTGCTAGGGACATTCTAACTGTCTTGTTAGCCGTATTGATATTTGCATCTTTCTCTCAAGTGGTCTTTGGGATGTGGACTCCTATGGTCGCTGTAGAATCAGGAAGCATGGAACCACACATGAATATCGGGGATATAATTTTTATCCAGAATATTGATCGAACAGAAATTATAACATATGAAGATGGAATGGATAACTACACATCATTTGTCTATTTCGGAGATGTAATATTATACAAGCCCTATGGACAGGAAGGTGTGACTCCTATTATTCACAGAGCAATGTATTATGTCGAAAAGGGAGACACTATGTGGGAAGGAGGACCTGTTGCACCTCACGCCGGATATATTACAAAAGGTGACAATAAAGTAACGAACAAGTACTATGATCAACAGGGACAGGTAAGTTACCAGATGCCTGTTAAAGAAGAATGGGTTATAGGCATCGCACGTTATAGAATTCCGTATCTGGGATATCTGCGTTTGATGATTCCAAGCTTCTAAAATTTTAAAGATGCAGTTGAGTTGTGAGGACGGGCTTGAAAGATTCTAGTGGTTTGAGCCTGTAATCCTCAAACAATACTTTTCTTGTGTTGTTTATAGGAACGCTCAATACTATTTCTTTTGTTCTTCCATACCTGCCTTTACTTACCACAACCGCATTTACTATGCCAAGCATATCAAGTTCTGACATCAGGTCTGTCACCCTGCGTTGTGTAAGGATGTCCATATCAACCTGCAAACATAACTGACGATATACGTTGTACACTTCACCTGTTGTTACATTCTTATAACCATTATTTCTTAGTACCATTACACTGTAAAGCGTAAGTTTTGACTGCGTTGGAAGAGTACGTACGACTTCAACTACACGATCAACCTCAATTTTTTCCTGGGCACCTTTTACATGTTGCTCTTCAACACGAGATTTGCTGTCTCTTTCTGCAATTTCACCGGAAACCCTTAGCAGATCAAGAGCGCGTCGTGCATCACCATGTTCCTGAGCCGCAAAAGCAGCACATAAGGGAATTACCATGTCATCAAGAGCATCAGGTTTGTAAGCAATTTTGGCTCTTTCATGGAGAATATCACTGATCTGATCAGCATCATAAGGCGGGAAAATAATTTCTTCTTCACCAAGTGAGCTTTTGACCCTGGGATCCAAGAATTCAGTAAATTTAAGATCGTTTGAAACTCCGATCATACTAACCTTTGAGTTTTTTAGATCTGTGTTAATTCTTGAAAGATTATATAGAACATCATCGCCTTTCTTGATCAGTTTATCAATTTCATCCAGAATTATAATGACAATTTGTTTTTCAAGATCAATTGTTTGTTTGAATTTAAAAAATACCTGATCTGTTGGCCAACCAGTCATTGGAACATCTTCTCCAAACTGTCGTGTGAGATTTGCAAGAAGACGATATTGAGTATCAATCACTTCACAGTTAAGGTAAATAACTTTACAGGAAAGACCAAGTGATTCACCTTTTCTTTCCAGTTCAATTCCAACGTTTCTGGTAACGGCTGTTTTACCTGTACCGGTCTTTCCATAAATAAGGATATTAGAAGGTGTATCTCCTCTAAGTGCTGAAACAAGAATTGAAGCAAGACTGTTGATCTGAACATCGCGATGAACAAGTGAATCAGGAGTGTATGAGTGTCTTAAAACCTCTTTATTTTTGAAAATAGGTTCATTTTCCAAGAGTTCCTGGAAAAGACCGTCTAATGATTTATTTTTCATTTACTTATTTCACCCTATCCTAAAAATTTAAAGATTTTATAACGCATCTATTTAGAAAGAAACGATCAAAGATGTGATTGGTTTTATTGCCATATTCCAAACGCTACATTGGAAGGAGAGGTTATTAATGTTTATGGTTTAAACCCCTTTGTTTCAACTGGAACTTGGTATAAAAAAGATATGGGCTCAAAGAATCAGTATGTACAAAAACATATGAAAAAATTTAATTCGTGCTGTATATAAGCAATTACGTTTCTCATGGAACTAAACCCCTTTGTTTCAACTGGAGAGTTTATAAAGAACTGTAACCCTATGATTTCAACTGGAGTAGAAAAAAAAGATGAGAACTATCTTTTTAAAATATAGAAAAAAAGATTTCGGTGTTACTATCTAAACAATCATATATATAATTGTCTCTCAAAAAAATGAGTTTTTGATACAAAATAGATTTTTGACCTTTTTTTATGTATGTTCCAGTTGAAACAATGGGGTAGCACATATGAGTATACTTTTTAAGAATGTGTAAGCTAATTACAAGTTGATCGAATCAAATATTTAGAAGTTCCATTTGAAACTGAGGGATAGATTAATAAATCAGATTAATATATTTAAGAAACAAATTTTTAGCTTTTATTTTTGTAGTCTAGATAGAATAACTATCCTAAGAAAATTAATCTTTAAACAATTTCAACAACATTCTCTAATCAATATTATCACAATTCTTTTAAGCATCTTCTATTATTCATGTAGTGAATGAAAGAAACCGGTCTATCTGAAGAGGAAATAAGAAATATTTTAAACGATTCAAAAGAACAAGATCTCAAATATGAACACGTACTAAGTTCCATGTGTAGTTACCCACATAGAATAGCTGTGCAGGCTCATATGCAGTTCATAGAATCAAATATGGGTGATTTCGGTCTTTTTCAAGGTACTTACAATTTGGAAAAAGAAGTACTTAGTATGTTAAGTCATCTTTTGCATCATCCAGATGCATCAGGTTATACAACTACAGGTGGAACTGAATCCAATATCCAGGCCATACGTTCTATGCGGAACCTTTTCCTTCAGAGATCAAGCTGCGATAAACCAAATCTTATTGTCCCGGATTCAGCTCATTTTTCTTTCGATAAAGTATCTGACATTCTTGATGTAGAACTAAGAAAAGCCAGTCTTGACGAAGATCTGAGAGTATCTGTTGACTCAGTTAAATCCCTTATAGATGAGAATACCATAGGTCTTGTTGGAATAGCAGGCTCAACGGAATTTGGTCAGGTCGATCCCATTGATAAACTCTCTGAAATTGCACTAAAAAATAATCTTTTTCTGCATATTGATGCTGCATTTGGTGGTTTTGTACTTCCATTTCTCGAGGAAGCATATGAATTTGATTTTGAATTGCAAGGTGTAACATCGATTGCGATCGATCCACATAAAATGGGTCTGAGTACAATACCATCCGGTGTTCTTCTGTTCAGAAGTTCTGATTTTCTTGAAAGTCTCAAGGCAGATACTCCTTATCTGACAGTTTCGACCCAATACACTCTTACAGGAACCAGAAGTGGAGCTGCTGTTGCAGCAACATATGCGGTTATGAATTTTCTGGGAAAAGAGGGTTACAGAAAAATAGTTGCGCAATGTATGGAATTAACCCATTATCTTTTGAAAAAGCTTGCAGACATCGATGTCCATTCATTAATAGAACCTGTAATGAATGTAGTTGCACTGGAAGTTCCAAAACCGGATATTATCAGAAGCAAGCTGGCAAAAGAATTCAACTGGCAGGTTTCGATAACCCAGAATCCTCATGGTTTACGTCTTGTGATAATGCCCCATGTAACTTTTGAAATGATAGATTCTTTTGTGCAGGACC
The DNA here is from genome assembly GCA_034008115.1 of Methanolobus sp. GTDB lineage: Archaea > Halobacteriota > Methanosarcinia > Methanosarcinales > Methanosarcinaceae > Methanolobus. The sequence continues at coordinate 13,960 of JAVEPM010000024.1, read as the reverse complement.
TAAAACAGGTTCTTCAGACGATCTAATCTGCTTGAAATTTAAACTAAAAACCAGAATCAGATATTTGAAAAATAAGAATTTGAGGGGATGAGGCTAGATGGCACCTGGCCTTGAAACGTGTAAGGCGTGTGTTCATCTTGCCTGTCTTAAGCTATAATAGGTAATTTTTACATATACTCTTGAGCCAAGCAGGGTGAAAGTATTCAATAGTATTATTCTATGCTTTTGACTTCACATAAAAATTAGATAGAGATAAATATGAAAGCATCCAACATATTGGCATGAGTACTTCACTGAAGATTGGAAGCATTATGGGAATACCTATTAAGCTTCATATTACTTTCTTGCTGATCCTTCCAGTTTTTGCTTTTGTTTTTGCTACAAATCCACAGCCCTATGGTTTTGCGGATGTTGGCTCAACAACTGAAGTTTATGCTCTATCCTTTTTAACAACAATATTGCTATTTACTTGTATTCTCCTCCATGAACTGGGGCATTCTTATGTAGCTAAAAGTTATGGTGTTAAGATCAAGGATATAACCTTGTTGTTGTTTGGTGGCGTAGCTTCCATGGAAGAGATTCCAAGGGACCCTTCCCAGGAATTTAAAATGGCATTTGCAGGACCATTTGTAAGCCTTGTCATAGGTTTTGGTCTTCTTGCATTGCACATAACGGCAATTTCATTCATACCAGCGTACAGTGCTACTTCAATTTTTCTGATGGTGGGAATCCTGGCTTCTATTAATATAGTACTGGCTCTTTTCAATTTGCTTCCGGCTTTCCCCATGGATGGGGGAAGGCTTCTGCGCGCCTGGTATGCAAAAAGAATGAGCTATGTAAAAGCAACTCAATATGCTGCCTACATTGGTAAGATGTTCGCTTTTCTTATGGGTATCATTGGTCTGTTCTCAAATGCATGGCTTATTTTGATAGCCTTTTTCGTTTACATCGGTGCCTCAGAAGAGGAAAAACAAACAACTGTGACAGTAAGTCTTGAGAAGTACAAGGTTGAAGATCTGATGTCAAAGGAAGTGGTTTCCGTTCCCCCTGAAATGACAGTAGAGGACCTCTCACATTTCATGTTCGAAAAAAAACACCTGGGATATCCTGTAATTAAAGGCAATTCTTTAAAAGGGATTGTAACCTTTACAGACATACGTAATGTTCCTGCCCATGAGCGCTATGCAACCCTTGTATCCGATGTCATGACAAAGGATGTGATCTCATTACCATTAAGTGCCAATGCAGCAGAAGCCTTCAAAATAATGACCATGAATAATATCGGACGTGTCCTGATAATAGAAAATGATGCTGTAAAAGGTATTCTTTCAAGGACAGACCTGGTACGGTCGTTGACCTTATTGAACGAGTAGTCTTAAAAGAGGATCTACATTGAAAAATGATAATTTGAGTGATTCACAGGAAAATGTTTCCACCTACAATTACAATACCAGTGGCGGTAATTTGTACTCGGAAAAGGATTCTGGAGAATCATCATTTTCAAGCTCAGGCCCAACTGAGATCGAAGTGATAAAAGAATTCATAGAGCCTGAAGAAGCAATTTCAGGTTCTGATTCTGAAGATATTAAAAAGCCCACTGAGATTATACTTGTGGGAACAGCCCACGTATCTGAGAAGAGTGTCAGGGAAGTAAATGCGGCTATAGATAGGGAGAAACCGGATATTGTTGCTGTAGAACTTTGCAGGCCCAGATTTGAGTCAATCAAAGGCAATGTTAAAAATAGTGACATACCGATAAAAGAACTTCTTAAAGAAGGAAAAGTCTATTACTACCTTGTACACATGCTGCTGGCTCATATTCAGAAGAAATTCGCTGATGACATGGGTGTGCAACCTGGTGCTGAAATGATAAGTGCCATTGAGGCTGCAGAAGCAAGTGGTGCACAGATCCTCCTTATCGACAGGGAAGTACAGATTACTTTGCAGCGTTTCTGGAGCAAGATGGGTTTCATTGAGAAACTGAAGATGCTTGCAGGCCTTATAGCTGCAGTTCTTGGTATAGGTGGTACAAAGGATATAGATATTGAAAATATCACTAACCAGGATATGGTTACCATGCTTGTGGATGAGTTCAGGGAATCATCACCCAACGCCGTGAAAGTCCTTATCGATGAAAGGGACGCATACATGGCTAACAATCTTATAAGGGCTGCTGCAAGTGGCAATAAAAAGATAGTTGCTGTTGTAGGTGCGGGCCACAGGGCAGGTATCCAGCGCTATCTTGAGAATCCCAAAAGCATCCCGACTGCCAACTATGCAGTAGAAGCTAAAAAAAAGCGTTTTAGCATCATGAAATTGTTCGGAGTTGCAGTTGTAGCTATTGCTCTTGGGACCTTTGCACTGCTAATTTTATCAGGAGTTTCTCTTGAGAGCCTTGCTATTGCTTTTGCATGGTGGTTCGTCATAAACGGAGTGCTCAGCGCCGCCGGAGCGGTCCTTGCAAGAGGACATCCATATTCTGTTCTTACCGCATTCTCTGTTGCATGGCTAACATCTTTAAACCCCATGATGGCAGCAGGATGGTTTGCAGGACTTGTAGAAGCCAAATACCGAAAACCTACTACAGATGATTTCAAAGAACTGGTTGAGATCGAGACCACAGAAGACATGATGCAGAACAATCTTTTCCGCGTGGTACTGGTGGCAGCTCTGGCAAACCTTGGTAGTATTATTGGGACAATTGTTGGTATACCTGTCGTGCTTCGAGTTACAGGAATCAATCCAGTAGTAGAGATAGGTATTGTTATCAACACTGTATGGAGTATGGTGTTAACAGCCCTTGGAATGGGATAAACCTTAGTTCTTAAATCTCAATCCACTTTTTTTTGGATACGTGCACTCAATTATTTTTTTTAATACTCATTTCCTTGAACTTGTCTGCAAGCCGGTAGGATATGTCAGAAAGATAAGCGGCTCCCCATGTAGCTGCAAGGATAGCTCCCAGCAGATCGAAGAGGAGGTCTACCATGGTATCGTGGATGCCGTGTTGAGCCAGTATTGCTTCGTAACCAAGTTCTGATGTCAGTTCATCGCTAATGAATTCGATTATTTCCCAGAGCACTCCGGTTGCAAGCACGAACAGCAGGATTAAAAGGAACAGCACTTTAGGTGGTATATAGATCTCATCCACATAGATGTCAATAGCCCTTATAATTGTGTATCCGCCGGCTGCCACAACACTGGCTGAAAGGGCGTGGGTGATATTGTCCCATCTTGCGATATTGTCATAGAATACAAATGTCCCCATTAAATGCAAAAAAACGGCAAGGGTGATCCATAAAGCCAATCCGGTATCATATTTAATATTATATTTACGTGTGATAAGATACGGAATAAACGTGATGATCAAGCCTGTAGCTGCATTCACAGAAGTGGACAGGTCTTTTAAAAGTATTCCCGCTATCAGCAATATGACCAGACCTGCATGCATTGCCCTTGTTGCAAGCTTTTGTTTTTCATCAGATATCCTAAATAGCTTACGGATAGGTGCAGGTGGCCTGGAAACTGGATGGGCAACTTTCTCAACAGATCCTTTTGGAGGTAAACTTATAATGCCAAAATTCCGGGGAGATCTTAGATACAAGCCAAAAAGAAGCCCTGCAACAATACCGGATATGGTGGCATAGATGAACTCATACATCACAGCATCATTAATGGCATCGTCTGATCTGCCGTCAAGAAGATAACTGGTACCCAAATTCATGTCTAAAAACCATTGAAGCAGATGCCACAGGCCTGAGATTGCAAGTGTTGTGATAATTACCAGGACTATGGCAAATTTGTAATTCATTTTTACAGTAGTGAACCAGTTGATCTCAGCTACCAGTAACAGAGCGATGGTAGCTACAGAAAGATAGAATGGTATGCTGGTGGAAAAGAAATAATAAGCTGTCGTACTTCCGACAATGGGTATGATCGCAATTAATATGAAATACCACGAAGGCATCACCGAGGGCTTGCGCATTATAATTGCAGGCGCTATTATTATGCAGATCACAAAAGCAATAAGTATGGTCCACATGAACCTGCCGTAAATAAAATTCCCGATACACAGCAGTGAAAGCAGCAACACCATTGACCAACCAGCAAGTGCATTAAGAGCTGTGTTCCTTAGAAGTTTGCTGAGTTTGTCTATTGGTTCCATTGTGTTTCTTTTGAGTACTATCTCAGGCAAATGTAATTAATTTATCTATTCTTCTGGTGCTCAAAATCGATAATGGGTGTTGGTCTCAGATAATCCTGCATTCCTGTCATATATGTCAACTATTTGTAGTAATCCATATCATATAAGAAAAACTGCACGGATAAAGAGGAAATCAAAAAACTTTAGTTGGATTATGTGGCCACAAAATATATATGGTATATGACTAAAGTTTAGTACAAAGTTTAAGATAATCCTCACTTTTTACTGAGTCTATAGGACAAACAAATGCTATACTTGAATTCTCATTCAAGAGAAGTAAAATGAGGATTATTTGGAGAACCTGGGAATGATATCGACTTGAAATAACAAGCAAAGGTCACTAAGATAGAGGAAGATAAGATGCAAAAAAGAGATATCTCCGCAATTGTAGTCGTCTTTATATTATTGGCAACTGTTTTTCTGATATATTTGATTCAGCCAAATATTACAAATCCTGCTAGCAACGAAAATGGCACTGCAGGCTTTTTAATCAAGAACCATGATAACATGAACCATACTATAACAGTGAAACTACTCGATAGCGAAAACGTCTCTAAATTCAATCAGACATATGATATCGCTCCGGGTGAAAGAATCAAACCGAACCCGGTGAAGCTTAAAAAAGCTACTTACACATACGAAGTCATTCTAGACAACAACATAACAAAAAGACAGATTACAGGTGAATACCCTGAAGATCTGAGCTTAGAGTTTCTGTTCATTGATATTAACGAATATCCGGAAGAAGCATTGAAACTCTCTATGACTATTGCATAAAATCTACAATCTATTAAAGGAATTTTCTCATGACCAATAAATTCAATATTTTTTTAATCTTCTTAATTGTTGCAGGGTTTCTGGGAATAGCTGCCTATCTTATTCAGGTGAATTACTTCGACGCTGGGCAAGGAATCGCTCATATAGATTACGTAATTAATGTCTCTGATGATAGAGAACTGGTTGGAGAGCTGCCAGTGATGTATTCATTGGTAAGGTGACCAAGCAGGCTGGCACGTCAACAGAACCACATCTGCAAATTCATTTCAGTGTTGAGGTCATAGAAACGATAAAAGATAATGCTACTGGAAACGTCATCGTAAACCAGTTCGGTGGCTATGATACAGTGTTTGTCTGGAAGTATCTGGTCCTTGGGGAAGAAGATGAACTGCTCCAACCAGGAGGAACATATCTTTTTGATACCAAAGGAAACGATGAAAAAGGATACACTTTTGTTCCTGTATATGGCAATCTGCCAATCAAAGACCAAGAAGGTTATCAGCAGAAGAAGGTAAGATTTCAAAAAGCATATTCACAAGAGATCCTTTTGAGTATCCATAATTCCTACAATTTAAGAAAAACTGCACGGATAAAGAGGAATTTGATGAGATATTTAAAATTAGAATAATTGTTTCTGGTAAAGCAATACTAAATGGCCATATACAATTTATAAAAACAAAATTATTCCATCATGTTTTGAGAAATGTTTTCAGGTCTTAATCCAAAGCCTAGCAGCTAGTACCATATATTCAGATTAAGAAACAACCCCCATTCTGGAAGCATTTTTCATGTAGTGTTTCCCGGTCCTTATCCTGTTTATTATCGGAGGAACATTGAATATATATTCGTTCTTTTCACTCAAGTAACCATTTCCATACAGGCTTCACAAAGATTGTTCTTTCCTCTATTTCTATAAGATTTTCGGTATCCTTGGTAAGTATAACCCCTTCATGCAGATCATATGTTCTCATTGCTTCCAGTAGGCCATCAAGTTCACGTTTTTTGTTATGCAAATTAAGTTCCTTTGTTACTTGTATAGCATCCGTTATCTTGTTGTCCACTTTTATCAGAAAATCACACTCATATGTCCCTTTGTGATAGTATACTTCATTTTGTCGTCTGATAAGTTCTATGAATACCATGTTCTCAAGCAGTCTGCCATAATTCTCTGAGAACTTGAAAGATACAGCATTGATCAAACCTGTATCAAGGCAATAGATCTTCTTTGGATTTGCAAGTTGTTTCCTGAGGGAGAAGTCGAATTTGTTGATAGAATATAGTAGGTATGAGTCTTCTGCATAGCTCAGATACTCTTTAACAGTATCTGCTGATATTTCCAGGACATTTGCCATGCTCTTATATGAAAAAGGTTTACCGATATTTGAAATGACGAAATAGAGCAGGTTTATTACGTCTCTGTTATTCCTTAATTTATGGGGAAAAATAATATCTTTCAGATATATAGTTTCATAATAGTTCTTCAAAAGCTCTTCTTTTATCTCACTGTCTTTCTCCAGCGATATTCTGGGGAATGCCCCATGCCTGAGATATTCTTCAAACTCCAGTTTTTTTTCGGTTGAAGTCGGTTTTTTCATTCCTTTAAAATCCAGATATTCTTTGAAAGTTAATGGAAAAATAGTTAAAACAAGATATCTCCCCGAGAGTCGCGTGATGGTAGTCTTTTTAAGTAAAGATGAGGTAGAACCTGTCAATACAAATTTCAAGCGTTTGTCAGTATCGTATAGTGTTTTCAGTGTCTGGGTCCAGTATTTAAAGTTCTGGACCTCATCAAGGAAAATATAATACTTTTCTTTTTTCGTTGATACAATATATTCATCAATAATGCCGGAAAGAAGATCAGCGCGTTCTGCCTGGCTTTGGAACACGGGTTCGTCAAGGTTCAAGTACAGTATCGATTCCATCTCTTTTTCAGATAGTTCAAGATCGCTGATCAACTGATATATAAGAGTTGACTTGCCCGTCCTTCTCGCACCGAGTATGAGCACTATCTCTTCAGTATCTAGATATGTGGATAAGCGTGGATAATATTGGAGACGATCAATACCTGTACTGTAACTTTTTCCAAACCACCATGGATTCTGCTTTTCCAGTACATCCTCTATTATTCGTTCCATGTATCTTACTTGTCTTTCAATCTAAATATAATCATCGATTATAATCGTCGATATACTATTTTTTTGTAGATTATAATCTGTGATTTACTGAATTATTTCTAATCATGACTGGTGATCTTAACGGACAATGAACTCTGTGAACATTAATTTAAAGATTGTCAGGTGAAAAGATACTTTCAGAGATATGAGGTGTCACTTTTAAGCAGCTCATGTTGTGCAAACTCATGAGATAGAAATATCCTGAAAGATCTTTTCAAGTCGAAATACTATTATTTCTATTAAACTCTATGGCCCTATTATCCAATTAACCATTAATCCAAAAATATTTAGTTATGTTTTAGTTGGACGATAAGGCCATAAAACGTTAATAAAGTCAAGTATAATTGTCTTACAATACATTGTGATAATATGTAATGGAGTTCAAACTGAATTTTCAGAGTCTGCTTGAACTCCAGAATGCCCGAAGGCAAGATAATATTGGCTTTGATGATGTTTAAAGTTTGTGTGGTCTTGCCTCAGGAGCGAACTAAACGAGGTAAAGAAAGAATGAAGACATTAAAAAATACATTTGTTCTATTACTTGTTGCACTAATGATAATATCTGCATCAAGTATTGCTTTAGCAGGGGCAAATGATAACAAAAGTAGTGTACTAAGCATAGAAGACGGAAAAGAAATTGCATTATTTTATACAATAGAACTATCAAATACAATTTCTGAGCTTGCTGACTGGAATGGTGCTTCTGTCGAGCACGAAATTACATACTATGATTTCGATGGCGACATAACAGCATATGCATTTGATGTTATTAAAAATGATAAGTATCAAGGATATATTTTAATTTCTGCAACAAAAGATAATTATCCAATACTTGAATTTTCAAAAGGAAAACTAGCGCAGATGAGTTCCGAAAAAGAAGAGATAGCCAAAAATCTCGCAATAAAATATGCCACCAGAAACAATTTAACAGTGGATACTGTTGAAAGTGTACCTGTTTATGGAAGTGCAACATTTTATTACACAGGATACAAAGCGAATGATAAAGTGAATAAAACAGATAAGCAAATTTTTGTGGACGTTGTCACACAGGAAGTAATAGATTTATCTGAGATTAAACATTCGGAGACGAAATTGGATTCTGCTAAATCATTAAAAATGCAGAATATTCAGGCTTCTTGGACTGACCTTGAATCAAGAATGAGCGAAAATACAGTATCAAATTCATCATCGGTAAGTATATCAAGTTTAGGATATATTTATGATGTACCATATGAACTTGCTAATGTTGCTGGGTGTTCACCAGCGGCAGGTGCTATGGTTCTTGAATATTGGTATGGACAGGGATATTCATCATTCCCCTCTGGAAATACTTTGATTAATGAGTTAGCAGATGCTATGGGTACAGTAGACTATAAAACCGATATAGATGATGTTGATGACGGTATTCAAGAAGTTTGTCGTGATCACAACTATTACAATTTTAATGCCCAAAATGATGCCAGTTTTGATATCTATGATGTAGCAGATGAAATTGATGAAAGCAGACCATTCGTATTAAATATGCATGAGGGTAGGGTAGGAAGTGGTTATACCAACCCCTATGGGAATCATTCAGTTACATGTGTAGGATATTCTAACAGTGTTACTGATTATTTATTCCTACACGATGGATGGGATGACGATAATCATCATTATATAACTTTTGGAAATTGGGATTGGGCTGTAGCAACTTGGGTGAGACCTTAAATCTCTCCCTTTTTAGAACAAAAGGAGAAATATGTCATGGTAAAACAAGGCAAAACAGTAATTTTGCTGTGCATATTACTTTTATCTTTATTTGCAGTTCTATATTTAAGTTCAGATAATATGAATAGCAACATTGAAGAAGATTCTGAAAGCAATTTTACTACTGACCCCACTCCTCCTGAAATTATGCTTTATTGGTACATTCCACATGATCTAAGAGATTATACTCTTGATCAATCAATGTATTTCCCTTCAATCTCCATATACTCAGATTCAGTAAACTACACTAGAAGAACCATGATGACAGTATGGTACTTTGATAATTATGACGATCTGAAAATTGGTGAGCAGGAGTTATACAATTATCTGGAAGAACACGGAAAGCTACAAGATGATACAGTAGACATTACTGAGAAGCTTGAAGAAGTAGGTAATGATAATACTATATTTGGTCCAACCGAGCTTAATGTAAGTCTCTATGAAAGTAATGAAACATCAGGATATTTTGCAGTCATCATTGAGCCATTTAGAGAAAATCAAAGCGAATATTACCTGATATATTATGGCACAAATGGAAAACCAATCGACGAAGAAAATGAAACGATTAAAAAACTTATTTCAAAGGAATACTCAATGGTAAATAAAAACGGATATGTCAGAGGCTTGCAGAGCTATAGATAACCTGACATTTATATTTTGGTTCTGTAGAAATCCTCATATTTACGGTGCAAACAACAATATCTGATTCTTTTGAATGCACTTGGTGATATTGATAATATTTATCAAATAGAGTCAATACATGATGATTTAGATAGGGTTTCTACAGAGCCAAAATATGATCTTTTTTATAATATATTTAAAACCATTGAATTAATTAATACAATAATACATCTATTTCCTCATAATTTTATTCAGTTGTGATTAAATGATAAAAATAACAAAAGTTGTATTTATGATGGCACTAACTGTATTCTTACTATCAGGGTATTCAAATGCTGATGCCAATGAAACAATAAACGTAGATGAACTTGCAATAAACGTAGATGAACTTGCTCTACCGGATTTTGGCCCTCATATTTTTGAAGAGATTCAAAATGAATCATGGTTAATAGAGTCACGAGGAACAATTCCAATTATAACTGACAATAAAGAAAAACTTGAATGGGCTGATAAAGTTACTCAATGTACAATGGCTCTCCAGGATGAAATGGATAAGTACCTTTATGATGGAAGTCCGCTTCTTAGTTTTGGAGGAGTTACAATTGATGGATATGTGTTAGTTGGGTTTAATTCAGCAACACCTGATAAAGTAAATGATACTTTAATTGATGAGATATATAGTTTAATAGACACTCAATGTAAAAAAGAAGGAATAAATGATGTGCCTGTTGTTTTTACGTGGGCTGAAAAGGACATAGAAGAAACTCCTGGTTTTACTTCAATTATGCTCATTTTATGCATATTGGTATTGACTAGAATAAGAAGGTAATTTTTATCTTACCTTCTTCACTTAATTAAGAGGTTTTAATCTTCATTATGCTGTCAGAAAACTATCTTCACAGTATTTATCTCTGAATTCAATTACAAAAGAACTCTTTGAAGAAATTATAAATAATATCGACTTGAAATAACAAACAAAGGTTACTAAGGTAGAGGAAGATAAGATGCAAAAAAGAGATATCTCCGCAATTGTAGTCGTCTCTGTATTATTGGCAATTATTTTTCTGATATATTTGATTCAGCCGAATATTACAAATCCTGCTAGCAACGAAAATGGCACTGCAGGCTTTTTTATAGACAACCATGATAACGTGAACCATACCATAACAGTGAAACTACTCGATAGCGAAAACATCTCTAAATTCGATCAGAGATATGATATCGCTCCAGGTGAAAGAATCAGGCCGACCCCGGTGAAGCTTAAAAAAGCTACTTACACATACGAAGTCACTCTAGACAACAACATAACTAAAAGACAGATTACAGGTGAATACCCTGAAGATCTGAGATTAGAGTTTTTGTTCATTGATATTAACGAATATCCAGAAGAAGCATTGGAACTCTCTATGACTATTGAATGAATTTTGATAACATTCGTAAGCAAGCTTTTTTAAAACAATCTGGTGAAAAGATACTTTCAGAGATATAGGGAGCCACTTTTAATAAGCTCCTATTGTGCAAACTCATGAGATAGAAATATCCTGAAAGATCTTTTCAAGTCTAAATATTATTATTTCTATAAAGGCTCTATGGCCCTATTATCCAATTAACCGTTAATCCAAAAATATTTAGTTATGCTTCAGTTGGACGATAGGGCCATAAAACATTTATATAAACAGCAATAATTTCTTTTATAACATCATGAAGATGTTAAGGGGTTCAGTTTGACCTAGCAGCGATGGCTGAACCCCCTGCCCTGAGGCAGAGTTAAATTTGCAGTTTACACTATATAAGAATAGCTTTGCTCTCAAAGAAAATTACATAATAGAGGAAAATACATGAAAACCAAAAAAATAAAAATTGCAACGTTGACTCTAATTGCGATGTTTGTTGTAACCATGGCGTTTGTACCGGCTGCTATGGGCCAGAAAAACGATTTTAGTCTGGAAAAAGAATATGGTGAACTTTTCCTGAAAAATATGGGCCAATCAGAGAAATTGATTAAGCCAATTCCATTGAACAACATAAATGGTGATTTGGAAGCGGTATCTTTTTCCATAAAAAATGGTGGCTACATAATTATTAATGTAAATGACCTTTCTGTTCCTGAATTTTCGTTAGAGAACAATTCGCCGTTTAATGACCGTACCAAGACATATGTCTATAATGGTCCTCTTGCCTACATGGAAGAAAACCAAGGAAAATTATTCCAGATAAGAATAGGAGATAGGTCAGATGAAGCAGTAATTCCTAAACACATTTATGCAGTTGAAAGTGTGGATAAAGATAAAAAACTTGTAGATCTAAAAACCTTGGACAGTAGAGTAAGCGTACTATCTGTCAATTATGGATCCTCATTGGATTATTCATTAAAAGAATGGATAGCCACAACCACTTATAATTGTGGACCCACAGCGGCTGCTATAACTTTGGACTATTTTGATGATCACCACAACAATGCTTTTATTCCGTCACAATACGAATCCCAAAGTGCTCTGTTTCCTTTTTTAACTCCAGACTACATCCCAAACGATGCGACTTTGCCACAAATGGAGCAAGGGCTTTTTGATATTTTATTTGATCATGGCCTCACCAGCAGTTATGACACAGAACGTAAAGACAATGTTGATTACAACAAGATAATGTCCCTTATTGACTCTGACAAACCTTCAATTGTTAGTTTAGATAATCATCCTACCTATTATGATCATTGGGTAGTAGTACATGGATACTATGTCCAAACTGTTCCATGGGTCATTCCGCATTATTATATCGTAGTCAATGATGGGTGGGGAAACAATAATGTCAATATCTTGGTAGACAGCTACGTTGACGAGATGGTGTATATTGAGTAAATCAAAAGGTTAGAGAGATGGTAAAAACTATCTCTCAATTATTTTATTTAAGAATCACTATTTTATATTGATTGTAGAATAAAACAATTCGAGCTTGAGTGATATTTATGGGTAAAATAGGATATTTTTTAGTTTTAGCCTTTTTAGTAATGGGGGTGGTCAGTTTCATACAGTACATTCAGTATGAATCTGGAATAAATGGGATCGAAGAAGGTCCGAAGACCCTTAGTGTTAATGCTAATGGCAGTCTGGAGATGATAAATGGTAGCTATTCTGATATAACCAAAATATTCATCCGGAATGGATTCAACGGTGATTTAATTGAAATAAGCAATAAGGCCGAAATAAGTGCTTTGACAAAGCATATCTCCAGATTTTCATATGCAGAGAATTCTTCCCTTGAAGGGATTAAAAGCTGTGGTTATTCAATCGAACTCTACGATAAAAGTCACCTGATATCAACTTTTACTATTAGGAATATTAGGAATAGTTATCATGTTAAGATTGATGGTGTCTTTTACACTCCTGATGAACCGGGAATTGAAAGCTACGTATCTGATAGATACCCTGAGTGGTTTTAGTGATATAACCGGAAAATTGATCATAAACAAGCTATATTTTGTCGATTTGGCACATCTAAAAAATACAATACAAGGGTAGTATTTTCAAACTGAAAGAATTCAACATCATCAGGTTAATGAATAGCTTTTTATCATGTTGATAGGCTTTAATTTCTACTTTTCATTTGAATCAATATCGACTTGAAATAACAAACAAAGGTTACTAAGGTAGAGGAAGATAAATGCAAAAAAATACATCTCCATGATTACAGTCATCTCTATATTACTGGCAATTGTTTTTCTGATATATTTGATTCAGCCAAATATTACAAATTCTGTTAGCAACGAAAATGGCACTGCAGCCTTTTTTATTGGCAACCATGATAACGTGAACCATAGCATAACAGTGAAACTACTCGATAGCGAAAACGTCTCTAAATTCAATCAGACATATGATATCGCTCCAGGTGAAAGAATCAGGCCGACCCCGGTGAATCTTAAAAAAGCTACTTACACATACGAAGTCACTCTAGACAACAACATAACAAAAAGACAGATTACAGGTGAATACCCTGAAGATCTGAGCTTAGAGTTTTTATTCATCGAAATTAACGAATATCCGGAAGAAGCATTGCAACTCTCTCTGACTATTGAATGAATTTTGATAACATTCGTAAGCAAGATTTTTTAAAACAAACAATCTAAATTTTTAAAACAGCCAGATGAAAAGATACTTTCAGAGATATGAGGAGCTATTTTTAAGAAGCTCCTGTTGTGCAAACTCATGAGATAGAAATATCCTGAAAGATCTTTTCAAGTCGAAATACTATTATTTCTATTAAGACTCTATGGCCCTATTATCCAATTAACCATTAATCCAAAAATATTTAGTTATGTTTCAGTTGGACGATAGGGCCATAAAACGTTAATAAAGTCAAGTATAATTGTCTTACGTTACATTGTGATAATGTGTAATGGAGTTCAAACTGAATTTTCAGAGTCTGCTTGAACTCCAGAATGCCC